>DASTYI010000066.1:0-12433 GCA_035765045.1 Iamia sp.
GCCACCGAGAAGATGATCGACGTGCTCCAGCGGGCCTGCGGCGCCATGCAGCGCCAGCCCAAGCTGAGCATGGCCCTGGTCCGGGCCCTGTCGTCGTCGGACGCCGGCGTGCGGGAGAGCGCCAGCGAGGTCCGCCTGTCGATCGCCTCGATGGGCGAGCCCATCCTCGCCCACCTCGAACCCGAGGTCCGCTCCGACATCCTCGCCGTCCTCGGCCACGTCTGGTACTCCGCCCTGATCGCCTGGGCCAACGGCCGCACCAGCTTCGACACCGTCACCACCGAGCTCGAGCGCGCCTGCCGCGTGCTCATCTCCCCCTACGAGGGCTGACGCGACCGCCGTCGTTTGAGGCCCCCCGCCAGCGGCGAGCAGGGGGCCATGCCGCACGACCGGACCGAGGCCGCCGCCATCGACACCGACGCCGCCAGGCCGGGATCGGACGACCTGGCCGACCTGCGGTCGATCGTCGAGGGCGTGGGGCCCTTCGCCACCGTCCACCTCCTGCTCCAGCCCGAGGAGGCCGACGCCGCCGAGCGCCTCGACGTCCGCATCCGCAACGCCACCGGCGCCCTGGCCGGTGCCGGCGCCCCGGAGGACGTGGTGGCCGCCGTGGACGCCGCCCTCCGCACCGAGCCCAACCCCGACGGCGGGACGCTGGCGGTGGTGGCGACGACGGCCGGCGTCCGCCACCGGGCCGTGCTCGCCCCCGAGGCCCGGGTCGACCTGGCCGAATGGGCCCCGCTCCCCCGCCTCACCACCCTCGTCGAGGCCCGCCAGGCGGCCGTGCCCCACGTCGTGGTGCTGATCGACCGCACCGGCGCCGACGTCATCGGCGTGGTCGGCGACGACGAGCAGGAGGCCCGCCAGGTCCGCGGCGACTCGGCGCCGATCACCAAGGTCCACGCCGGCGGCTGGTCCGACCGGCGCTACGACCAGCGGGCCGAGTCGAGCTGGGAGGAGAACGCCGGCCAGGTCGGCACGGCCGTCGAGCAGATGGCGGCCCGGGTCGGCGCCGCCTTCGTCGCCGTGGCCGGTGACGTCCGGGCCACCGCACTGCTCCGCGACGCCCTGCCGGCCGAGCTGGCGGCCCGGGTCCAGGAGGTCGACGGCACCCGTCACCCCGACGGGTCGGAGGACGAGACGGCCGAGGCGCTGGACCGCCTGGTGGCCACGGCCAGCGCCACCGTCACCGCGGCCACGCTGCGGGACCTGCGGGCCGAGGAGGCTCGCCAGGGCGCCGCCGCCGCCGGCCCCGACGACGTCCTGGCCGCCCTGGCCGAGACGCGGGTCGACGTCCTGCTCGTCCACGACGACCCCGACGACGACCGCACCGCCTGGTTCGGCCCCGAGGCACCCCACGTCGGCGCCGACCGGGCCACGGTCGCGGCCATGGGCGTCGAGGATCCGCAGGAGGGCCGGCTGGTCGACGTGGCCGTCCGCTCCGCCCTGCTGTCGGGCGCGGCCGTCCGGGTCGTCCCCCGCACCGTCGACGGCGGCCTCGGGGCCCTGCTCCGCTGGGCCTAGGGCTCGGCCACCACCACGCGGGCGCCGCCGGTGCGCTTGGCCTGGTAGAGGGCGGTGTCGGCGGCCTCGATGAGGTGGTCGAGCGAGGTCCCGCCCTCGGTGACGCCGACGCTGGCGCTGACGGCGACGGTGGGGCCGTCGGCCAGGGTGATCGGCTCGGCGACGGCGGCGACGACCCGCTCGGCGATCGACCGGGCGGCGCCCATGCCGGCGTCGGGGCAGACGACGGCGAACTCGTCGCCGCCGAGGCGGACCACGTCGTCCTGGGGGCGGACGACGCCGCGGATGCGCCGGGCCACCTCGACCAGGACGGCGTCACCGGCCTGGTGCCCGAGGGCGTCGTTGATCGGCTTGAACCCGTCGAGGTCGACGTAGAGGAAGGCGGTGCCCTCGGTCGGCCGCCCGGGCCAGCGGGCGTGGAGGGCGGCCCGGTTGAGCAGGCCGGTGAGGTCGTCGTGGGTCGCGGCCCGGTGCAGCTCGGCCATGGCGTCGTCGCGGGTGATCGCCAGGTCGAGGACGGCGATGGCCCGCTCGATGTGCTGGGCCTGGTTGAGGGTGGGCAGCAGAGTCGTCAGGGGCCAGACCAGCAGGACGGCCCGGGGGCTGTCGGGGTGGCCGCCGGGGACGGGGTGGCACCACGCCGGGCCCCGGCCGTCGAGGTCCTCGTGGTGCTCGGCCTCGGCGGTCTCCAGCACCCGGCGGGCCAGGGCGAGGGTGGCCTCGTCGTACTGCGCCGGCGGGTCGGTGCGGGGCCGGAGCAGGCCGTCCTCGGCGATGCTGAGGACCAGGGCGTCGGCCTCGACGGGGAGGCCGCGCAGCGCCTGGGCCACGCCCGCCATCACCACGTCGACCGGGTCACCGGCGGCGACGCCCTGGACGACGTCGAGGAGGAGCCGGTTGGTCGCCTCGTACGTGACGACCAGGGCGAAGCCGTCGATCACCCCGTCGCCGTTGCGGTTCCGGGACCACACCTCGAGGCTCCGCCGGACGCCGTCGATCCCGGTGAGGTGGAAGGTGTGGGGGCCGCCCACCTCGGTGGCACCGATCTGGAGGCCGGCGGCGAGGTGGCCGATGACCGACTCGACCTCATCGGGGTCGGCCAGATCGACCACGTTCTTGCCCTGCCACTCGTCGGGCGCCAGGCCGGCGATCTCGACGGCGAGCGGGGTGGCCGCCTTCAGCTGCCCCAGGCCGTCGGTGAGGAAGACCCCCACCGGGAGCGCGTTGAGCACCTCCGCCACCTCGTCGCCGAACACCTGCCCATCATCGGCCACCGCGGCCCCCGGGTGAGGCCTCCGGCCGGGTGTCACGGCCCGACCGGGTCAGATGGCGGTGGCCCGGTCGGCCCAGTAGGGGTCGCGGAGACGGCGCTTGTAGAGCTTGCCGTTGGGGTCGCGGGGCATCTCGGTCGTGTAGTCGACCGACCGGGGGAGCTTGAACCGGGCCAGCCGCTCGGCGCAGTGGGCCAGCAGCTCCTCGGTCAGCGCGTCGCCCGGGGCCACCCCGTCGGCCGGCTCGACGACGGCCTTGATCTCCTCGCCCCAATCGGGGTGGGGGATGCCGAAGACGGCGGCGTCGGCGACCTTCGGGTGGGTGAGCAGGGCGGCCTCGATCTCGGCCGGGTAGATGTTGACCCCGCCCGAGATGATCATGTCGTTCTTGCGGTCGTTGAGGACCAGGTAGCCGTCCTCGTCGAGGTAGCCGACGTCGCCGACGGTGAAGAACCCCTCGCGCCGGTTGGCCTCGGTCTTGTCCTTGTCCTTGAAGTACTCGAAGTCGGCGGCGCCCGAGACCTTCATGAAGACGGTGCCGGGCACGCCCGGCGGGCAGTCCCGGTCGTCGTCGTCCAGCACCCGGATCTCCGACGACGGCCACGGCAGCCCGACGGTGCCCGGCCGCGCCAGCCACTGCTCGGGGCTCACGACGGTCCCCCCGCCCTCGGTGGCGGCGTAGTACTCCCAGATCGACGGGCCCCACCAGTCGAGCATCCGCTGCTTGATCTCGACCGGGCACGGCGCCGCGGCGTGGACCATCGACCGGGTCGAGCTCACGTCGTAGCGGGCCTTGACGTCGTCGGGCAGGGCCAGCAGGCGGTGGAGCTGGGTCGGCACCATGTGGCTGCTGGTCACCCGGTACCGGTCGATCAGCCGGAGCATGTCCTCGGGCGTCCACTTGTCCATCAGGACGACGAGGTGGCCGAGGTTGAGCGAGGCGCCGACGAAGGCGAGGACGGCGGTGTGGTACAGCGGCGAGCCGCAGAGGTGGACCCCGTCGCCGCCGGGCGTGATGCCGAACATGCCGAGGAAGTGCTGCGAGCCGACGGCGGCGGCGTCGGGCGAGGCGCCGGTCAGCCTGCGGCGCACGCCCTTGGGCCGGCCCGTGGTGCCCGACGTGTAGTGCATCGCCTGCCCCGCGGCGCGGTCCCCGGGGGTGGTGTCGGGCTGGCCTGCGGTCAGCTCGGCGAGGGGGCGGAAGCCCCGCACCTCCCCCACCGCGAAGCACTGCTCGGGGGGCAGCGAGGTCTCGTCGGCGGCCGCCGCGCAGGCCTCGGCGAAGCGCTCGTGGGCGACGAAGACGTCGGACTCGGAGTCGTCGACGATGAAGGCGATCTCGGGCCCGACCAGGTGGTGGTTGATCGGCGTGACGTACCACCCGGCCTGGAGGGCGGCGAGGGAGAGCTCGATCACCTCGACCGAGTTGGGCATCACCAGGGCGATCCCGCCCCCGGGGGGCACACCGGCCGCCCGCAGCCCGTGGACCAGCCGGTTGGCCGCCCGTCCCAGCTCGCCGTAGGTGACCTCGCGCCCGTCGGGGGCCACCAGGGCCACCCGCTCCGGCTCCTCGGCCACGAACCCCCAGAACCCCTGTGCCATGCGCCACACGGTAGAACCTGTTCTCACCCCTGTCGACCGCACCCTCTGCACGCCGCGGTAGAACCCGTTCTTCCACCGAGTTCGGGAGGGGGTCAGGGGTCGAGGGGGGCCAGAGCGACGTCGGTGCGGAGGGGGCGGTCCTCGAGGCGGCGGGCGATGGCGACCGAGGCCACGGCGACGGGGACGGCGGCGAGGAAGACGAGCGGGAGGGCGTCGGCGAAGGCGGCGGCGTCACGGGGCCCGCCGGGGAGCGAGGCGTTGAGGATCCCGCCGAAGACGGGGATGCCGACGACGTGGCCCAGCGAGCGGAAGAGCAGGGTGGTCGACGTGGCCGTCCCCAGGTCGGCGGTCGGCGCCGCGTTCTGGGCGGCGAGCAGCGCCGGCTGCATGACGAGCCCGACGCCGGTGCCGAGCACGAGGGCGTGGGCGCCGATCACCAGCGGCGAGGTCCCCGCCCCCGCCGTCGCCAGCAGGCCCATCCCGGCCAGCATCAGGATCGACCCCCGGAACGGCCAGGTCCGGTAGGCGCCCGAGCGCTCGACCCGGCGGCCGGCGGTGAGCGTCCCGGCGGCGGCACCGAGCATCAGCGGCATGAGGGCGAAGCCGGCCCGGGTGGGCGTGAGCCCCCGGACCTCCTGCACGAACAGGGGGATGAAGAAGATGCCGCACCAC
The DNA here is from genome assembly GCA_035765045.1 of Iamia sp. Lineage (GTDB taxonomy): Bacteria > Actinomycetota > Acidimicrobiia > Acidimicrobiales > Iamiaceae > Iamia. The sequence goes on from DASTYI010000066.1 coordinate 5,070, forward strand.
ATCAGGACGCCGCTGGTGAAGTTGACGGCGGTGGCGATCCGCAGCACCGGGTCACGCAGCAGCCGGAGCGGCAGCACCGGTTCGGGCGCCCGCTGCTCGCGCCGGACGAAGGCGACGCCGAGCAGCACCATGCCCGCCACCAGCGCCGCCATCCGGGCCGACCCCCACGGCACCTCGACCCCGCCCAGGGTGGCCACCAGCACCAGCCCGCCGAGGGTGCCGGCCAGCAGCACCGAGCCCTGCCAGTCGAGGGCGTGGGGCACCCGGCGGTACGACAGCCGCAGCCGGGTGGCGACGATCAGCATCGACAGGGCGCCGATCGGGAGGTTGACGAGGAAGGCCCAGCGCCAGCCGACGTGGTCGACGAAGAGCCCGCCGACCAGCGGGCCCGACACGCTGGCCACGGCGTAGATGACGCCCTGGTAGCCGAGCCAGCGCCCGAGCTGGCGGGCGGGCACCACGTCGGCGACCACGGCCATGGCCAGGGCGCCGAGCCCGCCGCCGCCGAGCCCCTGGACGACCCGGGCGACCAGCAGCTGGTCCATCGTCTGCGCCACCCCGCAGGCGGCCGAGGCGACGAGGAAGAGGGCGGTGGCGGCGAGCAGCACCCGCCGGCGCCCGTAGAGGTCGCCGACCTTGCCGTAGAGCGGCATCGTCGCCACCGTCCCGAGCACGTAGGCGGTGACCACCCACGTGACCCGGTTGAACCCGCCCAGCTCGTCGGTGATCGTCGGGAGGGCGGTGGCGACGATGGTGGCGTCGAGCGAGCTCATCACCTGGGCCAGCTGGACCCCGACGAAGACGACCAGCGGGCCGGTGCCGCTACCCCGTGCGGTAGTCGTGGAAGGGCCCATCACGCTCCGACAGGGCCTCCTTGAGGCCGACCTCGTCGATCCGGGCGAGGAAGGCGGCGAAGCTCTCCTGCTTGGTGCCGAGGGCGCACAGCTCCGTGCCCGCCCGGATGCCGGCCCGCAAACCCATCACGTCCATCTGGCGGTGGACGGTCCGCTTGTTGAGCGAGGTGATGTCGGAGGGGACGAGGGCGATGCGGCGGGCGACGGCGAGGACCTCCTCGTCGAGGTCCTCGGCCGGGAAGGCCCGGTTGGCCCACCCGAGGCGGACGGCGTCGTCACCGGTGATCGAGTCGCCGGTGAGCATCATCTCCATCGCCGCCCGCATCCCGAGGAACCAGGCGTGGAAGTGCATGTCGGGCACGCCGAAGCGCACCGCCGGGTACCCCATCCGGGCGTCGTGGGCGACGTAGACGAGGTCGCAGCCGGTGGCCAGCTCGCTCCCCCCGGCCAGGCAGTAGCCGTGGACCTGGGCGATCACCGGCTTGGCCAGGTCCCAGATCCCCATCCACGTCTCGGTGACGTGGCGGGGCCACTGGCCGTCGCCGGGCGCCGTGTGGTGTGGGTAGGGCAGGCCCTCGTTGCCGCCGCCGAGGTCGTAGCCGGCCGAGAAGCACGAGCCCGCGCCCCGGACGATCGTGACCCGCACGTCGTCGTCGCCGTCGGCCGCCTCCAGGGCGTCGATCAGGTCGCCCCGCAGCTTGTGGTTGAGGGCGTTGCGCTTGTCGGGCCGGTTGAGCGTGACCCGCCGGACGCCCGGCGCCGGGTCGTCGACCAGGACCAGGAGGTCACCCGGGACCCGGGGGCCGCGGGCGGGCACCGGGACCGACCCGTTCGACGACGAGTACTGGTCGCTCACTTGATGGCCCGGGTGTCCATGTCGCCCGAGATGCGCTCCAGGGTCTTGTCGGGCACGGCGTCGATCGGCGTGGCGACCTCCTCGACGGTCGGCCCGACGCGCGCCGCCAAGGGCGCCAGGGCGTCGAGGTCGAAGCCGTACATCTTCGCGGCGTTGCCGGCCAGGATCTGCCGCATCTCGTCCTCGGGGGCGTCGCTGAACCGGGCCCGCAGGTTCTCCCGGGTGTAGGGGTACGTGCCCTCGTCGTGGGGGTAGTCGCTGCCCCACATGAACTTGTCGATCCCGATGACGTGGCGGGCCTCGGCATCGGCGTCGCGGGGCTGGCTGACCCCCATCCAGACGTTCTGGTGGAAGTACTCGCTGGCGTCCTTGGGGAGGACGTGGTCGGCGCCGTAGCGGATCTCGCCGGTGGCGCCGGTGTCGCGGATGCCCCGGATCACGCCGTCGAGCCGCTCGAGCAGCGGCGGCACCCAGGCGCAGCCCGCCTCGGTCAGCACGACCTTGAGCCGCGGGAAGCGCTCGAACACGCCCGACAGGATCATCTGCACCAGCGGGCGCTCGGTGTAGAAGGGCACCTCGTTGATGTAGAGCAGCATCGACACCGGGTACGGGCCGTAGTCGGGGTTGCCGGTGCCGCTGTGGACGTTGATCGGCACCTCCAGGTCCTGGAGCACCTCCCACAGCGGGTCGTAGCAGCGGTCGTAGAGCGGCTTCACCCACTTCACGTCGGGGGCGATGTTGGGCAGGAGGATGCCGCCCCGCAGCCCGTGCTCCTTGATCCAGCGCACGTCGGCGATGGCGTCGTCGACGTCGTTGAGGAAGATCTGCCCGACGCCGGCGCGCCGCTCGGGGACCCGGGAGCAGAAGTCGACCAGCCAGCGGTTGTGGGCCTGGACGCCGGCGTGGCGGTGGCGGTACTCCTCGTCGGTGGGCGGCTTGGCGAAGAGGACGAAGCTGGGGAAGAACGGCGGGACCGTGTTGGGGAACACGACCTCGCCGACGATGCCGTCCTCCTCCTGCTGCCCGTTGCGCATCTCGTCGTCCCAGTTGCGCAGCCGCCGGGTGTCGCCGAGGTCCTTGTAGGGGTTCTTGTACTTCCCCCGCCAGGCGTCGAAGTCCTCGTGGAACTCCGACGCCAGGTACTCGCGGTACTGGGCGTGGCTGCCGCCGGCGTGGCAGTCCGCCGAGATGATCGTGTAGCGATCGGTGGCCGCCATCAGGCCTCGCCCCCCAGCCCGGCCATGAGACGGCTCGTCGTCTCGACGTACTCGTCGACCATGTCGACGACGACCTGCTTGGTGCTGCGGACCTTGTCCATGCGGCTCACGATCTGCCCGACGGGCATGCCGACGAGCTCCTTGGGGGGCGTGGCGCCCATCTTCTGGGTGGCGTAGGAGTTGAGGATGAACTGGAGGGGCATCGGGAGCGTGCCCGGTGACCCGGGAGCCTCCCACGCATCGGTCCACGCCGTGCGGAGCTGGCGGGCCGGCTTGCCGGTGAAGGCCCGCGACCGCACGGTGTCGGTCGAGGTGGCCGCCAGCAGCTTCTCGGTCACGGTGTCCGACGTGCCGTTCTCGGCCACGGTCAGCCAGATCGACCCGGTCCACACCCCGGCGGCGCCGAGGGCCATCGCCGCCGCCATCTGCCGGCCCGAGCCGATGCCCCCCGCCCCCAGCACGGGCACGTCGACGGCGTCGACCACGTCGGGGATCAGCACCATCGAGGCGACCTCGCCGGTGTGGCCGCCGGCCTCGTAGCCCTGGGCGATGATGATGTCGACGCCGAGCTGGACGTCGCGCACCGCCTGCTCGACCCGGCCGATCAGGGCGGCGACCTTGACCCCCTGCTCGTGGGCCTGGTCGATCGCCGCCTTGGGCGGTGGCCCGAGGGCGCTGGCCAGGAGGGCGATCGGGTGCTGGAGGGCGATGTCGATCTGGGGCGAGCCGGTGGCCGCCGTCCACCCCAGCACGCCGGCGCTGAGACCCGCCCCGGACGCCAGCTCGCCGCTGCGGGCCGAGACGTCGACGCCGTGGTCGGCCAGGACCTTGTCGACGTAGTCCCAGTGCGTCTGCGGGATGTGCTCGCGCAGCTTGGCCCCGATGTCGGTGGTGTCGTCGATGCCGGCGTCGCGGTCGACGGTCTTGACCGGCATCACCACGTCGACGCCGTAGGGCCGGCCGTTGACGTGCTCGTCGATCCAGGTCAGCTCCTGCTCGAGCTCGTCGGGGGTGAAGGCGAGGGCGCCGAGCACCCCCATCCCCCCGGCGTTGGTCACGGCGGCGACGACGTCGCGGCAGTGCGAGAAGGCGAAGATCGGGTACTCGATCCCGAGGTCCTCGGCGAGGGTCATGCATCCTCCAGTGCGACCGCGCGGGCGCGGGTGTAGTCGGGCTTGCCGCTGGGTTGGCGGGGCACCTCGTCGACCAGGTGGAGCTGGCGGGGCGCCTTGTAGCGGGCGAGGCGGGCGCGGCAGTGCTCGGCCAGCTCGTCGAGGGTCGGGACCTCGCCCGGCCGGGGCTGGACGACCGCCGCCACCCTCTGCCCCCAGCGGTCGTCGGGCACCCCGAGCACGAGGGCGTCGAACACCTTGGGGTGGGCCTTGAGGGCCGACTCGACCTCCTCGGGGAAGATCTTCTCGCCCCCCGAGTTGATGCACTGCGAGCCCCGCCCCAGCAGGGTCAGGGTGCCGTCGAGCTCGAGCCGGGCGATGTCGCCGGGGACCGAGTAGCGCTTGCCGTCGACCTCGATGAAGGTGGCCGCCGTCTTCTCCGGGTCCTTGTAGTAGCCGAGCGGGACGTTGCCGCCCCGGGCCAGCCGGCCCGTCTCCCCCGGCGCGACCGGACGGTCGTGGTCCATCCCGATGATCACCGAGTCGGGGCCGAGCGGGACGTTGATCAGCCCGTCGCCGGTCTGCGTCTTGCCCTTCTCGACCAGGCGCAGGCCGTTGAAGCCGCCCTCGGTCGAGCCCACCGCCTCGCTGATGAACAGGTCGGGCAGCAGCTCGAAGAGCTGGTCCTTGACCACCGGGGAGAAGACCGCCGCGGTCGAGCTGATCGCCACCAGCGAGGACGTGTCGTAGCTGCGCTCGCGGAGCGCCTCGATCAGCGGGCGGGCCATGGCGTCGCCGGTGATGGTGACGACGGCGATGCCGTGCGCCTCGACCGCCGTCCACACGTCGTGGGGGTCGAACTTGGGGAGCAGGACGTTGGTGACGCCCTTGAACAGCCCGCCGAGGGTCCCCCACTGGGCGGCGCCGTGCATCAGCGGCGCCAGCACCAGGCCGGTGGGCGGCACGGCCTCGGCGGCGATACGGGAGAGCTGGTACTCGTCCTCGACCCGCTCGCCGGTGACGAAGTCGATCCCGCCGCCGAGCGTGCGCCAGACATCCTCGTGCCGCCACATCACGCCCTTGGGCATCCCGGTCGTGCCGCCGGTGTAGAGGATGTAGAGGTCGCCGTCGTCGCGGGGGCCGAAGTCGCGCTCGGGCGAGCAGCCGGCGATCGCCGCCTCGTAGTCGACGGCCCCGGTGGCGGCCGGCGCCGGCGTCCCGTCGTCGATCTGGATGAGGTGGCGCAGCCGCGGGAGCCGGTCGGTGACGGCGGCGATGCGATCGGCGAAGGCGGCCTGGAAGACGACGGCGACGATGTCGGCGTTGTCGAACAGGTACACCAGCTCGTCGGTGACGTAGCGGTAGTTGACGTTGATGGGGACGGCGCGCAGCTTGTAGGCGGCGAGCATGGCCTCGACGTACTCGATGCTGTTGAGCGAGTAGATCGCCACGTGGTCCCGCTCGCCGATGCCCTGGGCGGCGAGGTGGTGGGCCAGGCGGTTGGCCCGGGCCTCGAGCTCGGCGAAGGTCACCGACCGGTCGCCGCAGACGAGGGCGGTGCGGTCGGGCACGGCGTCGACGGTGTGCTCGACGAGGTCGGCCAGGTTGAACGCCATCGACCAAGTAGAACACGTTCTCCAATCGCCGGCAACGAGCCCTGAAACCCCTGTTCAGGCCGCATCGGTGGCGGGGGCAGGTAGAATGTGTTCTACTGCCGCTGTGCCGGAGGACACAGCGACGACGTTCACCATGGAGCTCATGTACCGGCGGAGCCTGGGCCCCGTCGTCGGGGCCTTCCTGACCGGCCTGCGGGACCGCCGGCTGCTCGCCAGCCGGACCACCGGGGGCAGGGTGATCTGCCCCGCCCTGGAGTACGACCCCGACAGCGGCGACGCCGTCGAGGCCGAGCTGGTCGAGGTCGGCCCGGCCGGCACGGTCACCGGCTGGACCTGGGTCGACGAGCCGCTCCGCAAGCACCCGGCCGACGCCCCCTTCGCCTGGGCCCTGGTGCAGCTCGACGGGGCCGACACGGCCATGGTCCACGCCCTGGCCGCCGAGGGCCCCGACGCCGTGCGGACCGGGATGCGGGTCGTCCCCCGCTGGGCCGACGAGCGCACCGGGCACATCACCGACCTCGCCGGCTTCGTGCCCGCCGAGGAGGGGGCATGAGCGAGGGGACGACCGAGGCGGTGCGGTTCATGCCCCAGCTGATCGGGCTCGACTACACGGTGCGCACCAACCCGGTGGCGGCCGCCTTCGGGGCGGCGCTGGCCGAGGGGCGCATCACCGGCCACCGCTGCCCGGCCTGCGCCCGGGTCTACGTGCCGCCCAAGGGCTTCTGCCCGATCTGCGTGGTGCCCACCGGGCCCGACGACCTGGTCGAGGTGGCCGACCGGGGCCTGGTCACGTCGTGGACGGTGCTCACCCCGATCCAGTACGCCGGGCAGCGGGAGCGGGAGGACTACGCCCTGGCGTCGGTCCTGCTCGACGGGGCCGACGGCACGATCGGCCAGCAGCGGCTGGTCGAGATCCCGCTCGACCAGATCCGCATGGGCCTCCGGGTCGAGGCGGTGTGGAACCCGCCCGAGGAGCGGGTCCCCGACGACCGGGGCTACGCCCTCGGCTCCGCCGTCTCCGGCTGGCGCCCCACCGGCGAGCCCGACGCCCCGAAGGCCGCCTACCAGGAGCACGTGCTGTGACCGGGCCCCACCGCCTCAAGGTGCCAGGCACCTTGAGGCGATCGACCGGGGAGGGCCGATGAGGGACGTCGCCATCGTCAGCGTCGCCACCTCCGGCCCGCTCCAGGATGTGGCCGAGAGCGAGACGCAGATGCTCTTCCCGGTGATCTCCGAGGCCGTCGAGCGCTCGGGCATCCCCCGGTCCGACATCGGGTTCACCTGCTCGGGCAGCGCCGACTACCTGGCCGGCACGCCCTTCGCCTTCGTCGGCAACCTCGAGGCGGTCGGGGCCTGGCCCCCGATCTCGGAGTCGCACGTCGACATGGACGGGGCCTGGGCCCTGTACGAGGCGTGGGTCCGGCTCCAGCACGGCGACGTCGACGTCGCCCTGGCCTTCTCCTCGGGCATCTCCTCGCGCAGCGACCTGCGCGAGGTGCTCTGCCTCCAGAACGACCCGTACTACCTGATGCCGCTGTGGGCCGACCACGCCTCGCTGGCCGGGCTCCAGGCCCGGGCCGCCGTCGAGGCCGGGCTGGTCGACGACGCCACCGTGCGCGTGCCGCCGTCGTCCGACGGCGCCGCCGCCGTGGTGCTGGTCGCCGGCGACCGGGCCCGCGAGGTGTGCGACCGGCCGGCGTGGATCCGCG
>DASTYI010000067.1:0-87413 GCA_035765045.1 Iamia sp.
CACACCGAAGGGTCGTCGACCGGGGCCATCTCGTACACTGAGCCCCCGTGTCCGTCGACTCCGGGCTGAGCGGCCCGGTGGAGGGCCCTGTGGCCCCCGCTGCACCGCGAGCCGGCACCTCACCGCGCACCGCCCAGAGCCGTCCACCCCGAGCAGGGGCGGCGCGCGCCGACGCCCTGGCCGACGCCGTCTCGACGCCGTCGTTCCGCTCCGGGCGGGGCCGACCCCGCCGCCGGGGCCGCCGGGTCACCCGGATCCTGCGTCGCATCGAGCTGTGGTCGGTCCTCAAGATCGCCCTGGTGTTCAACACGATCATGCTGGGCATCGCCCTCGGCACGGTCGCCCTGCTGTGGGCCCTGGCCAACACCACCGGCCTGGTCGACGACCTCGAGGGCTTCCTCCGGGAGGCCGGCTTCGAGGACTTCCGGTTCCAGGGCGAGCGGATGTTCGAGCAGGTCGCCTTCATCGGGGCGGTCGGGGCCCTCGCCACCACCGTCTTCATGGTCCTGGCCGCGGCTCTGCTCAACCTGATCGCCGAGATCACCGGGGGCATCCGCTTCGTCGTGATCGAGGAGATCGTCGAGCCGCCCAGGGCCGCCACCTCCGCCCGCCCCCCCGCTCCGCTGGCGCTCCCCACCGTCCCCCCCGCCGCCCCGCCGGTGGCGGCCGCGCCCGACCTCACCAAGCCCGCCGCCGCCGAGGACAGCCCGCCGCCCCCCGCCGGCGCCGGACCGCGGTCCGGCCGCCCGCAGTCCGATGCCCGCCCGGGGTCCGGCGCGGCGCCCACGTCCGACACCGGTTCGGAGGCCCGGGCCCGCTCGGGTCCCGGCGCCGGCCCCGACACCGATGGCCGGTCGGAGTCCGGCGCCCGCTCACAGTCCGGTGACCACCCGGGCCCCGGGGCGGGCGCGGGATCCGGTGCCCGCCCGCAGCCCGATGGCGGTCCGTCGTCGGGCGCTCGCTCGCCGGCCGGTGCCGGCTCGGAGACCCGGGCCGCAGGGCCGGCCCGACGGGCGGGGCAGGGGCGCCGTGGCGCGGGCCGCGCCTCGGGGGGCCCGGGACGGGAGTCGGCGGCGCCGGGTCGCCGGTCGCGGCGACCGGCCGAGCCGCCCGCCGCCGAGCGGCGGCCCGACGACGGCGAGGGCGACGACACCTCGTCGTGAGCCCGGCACCACCCGATGACGGGTGGCATCCGGCGGGGCCCGGGCAGTAGGGTCCTCCGCCCCGGGGCTATAGCTCAGTCGGTTAGAGCGCACCCCTGATAAGGGTGAGGTCGCTGGTTCGATTCCAGCTAGCCCCACGCACCGGCCCGTCGGCCGCCCGGGTGCGGCTCCGGCCGTCGCCGGGCCGGGTCCGGCCCCCGCCATCCCTCGATCCGGGAGGACCCCGTGACCCTGCTCCGCCGTGCGCTCGTGGCCCTGGGGCTCGCCGGGCTCGTCGCCGCCTTCGTGCGGCTGCGGGGCTCGGGGGGCACGCCACCGCAGTCGGGCGGCTGGCGGGAGCTGTCCGGGCCGGACCTGCGCTGATGCGCGTCGCCGTCGTCGGCCTCGGTGCGGTCGGGGCCCGGGCCGCCCGCCAGCTGGCCTCGACCGAGGGGGTCGACGAGGTCGTGCTCCGCGACCTCGACCAGGCCCGGCTCACCGAGGTCGCCACCTCGCTGGGGGCGGCGGCCACCGCCGAGCCGCCCTCGGTCACCGCGCCCCCCGACACCGATGCCGTCGTCCTCGCCCTCCCCTCGGGCACCCACGCCACCGAGGCCATGCCGTTGGTCGAGCGGGGCGTCCCGGTGGTGTCGACCTCCGATGCGGTGGCCGACGTCGAGGCCCTGCTCGACCTGGGCCCGCTGGCCGAGGCGTCGGGGTCGACCGTCGTGGTCGGCGCCGCCTTCTCGCCCGGCCTGACCTGCCTGCTGGCCCGTCACGCCGCCGACCTCTTCGAGGACGTGGGCGAGGTCCACGTCGCCCGGATGGGCACCGGCGGCCCGGCCTGCGCCCACCAGCACCACCGGGCCCTGGGGGGCAGCTCGATCGACTGGCGCGACGGGGGGTGGCAGCGCCGCCCGGCCGGCTCGGGCCGCGAGCTGTGCTGGTTCCCCGACCCCGTCGGCGCCGCCGACTGCTACCGGGCCGGGCTGCCCGACGCCCTGCTCCTGGTCAACGCCCTGGGCGAGGTCGAGCGGGTCACCGCCCGGCTGGCCGCCACCCGGCGCGACCGGCTGACCTCGCGCCTGCCGATGCTCCGCCGCCCGCATCCCGAGGGGACCGTCGGTGCGGTGCGGGCCGAGGTCCGGGGCCGGATCGAGGGCCGCTACGAGACGATCGTCTACGGCGCCTTCGACCGTCCGGGGGTGGCCGCCGGGGCGGTCGCCGCCGTCGCCGCCGTCGCCGCCGTGCGGGGCGAGCTGGGCATCCCGGCCGGCGCCCACGGCCTGGCCGCCAGCACCGAGGCCCGCGGCCTCCTGGCCGAGCTGGCCATCCGCGGCGTCAAGGCCGCCGCCTTCACAGGCTGACGGTCGGGCCCGTCCACCGGGGCGAGCCTCTCGGGGCCCGTCCGGGTCCCGTCTCCCCCGGTCGGGGTGGCCCGGGGAGGGCCCGGTCGGACCATCCGCGATCGACGGCTCACGAGCCGCCAACCTGGTGTCGATCGGTGGTCGAGTGACTGCCCAGCGCGCCGCGCCCCAGGTGGGCCGTCCGACTCATTCTGTGTGGCGAACCTTGTCGGTGGTAGTACCACCACGTACAGTGCTCAACAGTCCGCTGAGGCGACGATGCGAGTGGGCCGTATGGCCCATTTGGGTCGGAGAGGCTCACAGCCGAAGCGGGGGGACCGAACGAAGGTCCGGGATGAGACCACGGACAATGGAGGGGCAGATGCCCGCCGTCACCGAGAACGAAGTTCACCGCCTGATCGAGGAGCACCTGCCGCTGGTGCGCCACGTCGTGTTCCAGGTCGCCGTGCACTTCCCCCGGCACGTCGACCGCGAGGAGCTGGCCACGGCCGGCGCCCTCGGCCTGGTCGAGGCGGCCCGCCGCTACGACGAGTCGCGGGGCGTGCCCTTCGACCGCTTCGCCGCCCAGCGCATCCGGGGCGCCATCCTCGACGCCGTCCGCGCCGCCGACTGGGCCCCCCGCTCGGTCCGCACCCTGGCCCGCAAGCTCGAGCAGGTCGAGCAGCAGCTCGCCACCAAGCTCGGCCGGGTGCCCAACGCCCACGAGAAGGCCGAGGCCCTGGGCATGGAGCCCGACGAGCTGCGCCGTCTCCAGGACCGCATGTTCCGCTCGGTCGTCCTGGCCCTCGAGTACGAGGTCGCCGATGACGACGAGGAGCTGACCCTGGTCGACGTCCTCGCCGACGACCACACCAAGGAGCCGTCGGAGGAGCTCGAGAGCCGTGAGCTCCACGCCTACCTCCGCGACGCCGTCCACCTCCTGCCCGAGCGTCACCGCCTGGTGATCGTGGGCTACTTCCTCGAGGGCCGGAAGTCGCAGGACCTGGCCCAGCTGCTCGGCGTGACCGAGTCCCGCATCTCGCAGCTCCGCTCCGAGGCCCTCGCCATGCTGCGCGATGGGATCGAGGCGCAGTACGAGCCGGCGCCCAGCGAGGAGCCCACCGGTCGGGTCGCCCGCCGCAAGGCCGGTTACGCCAACGCCATCGGCGACGCCAGCGAGTGGGGCGACCGGCTCACCGCCGTCGCCCTCCACTGAACCCGGGCCCCCGGGCCCGCCCCGTCTCATCCACGACCCCGCCCCCGGCGGGGTCGTGTCGCGTCCGGGCCCCGGCGCCCTCCGCCGCTAGCGGAGGAAGGCGAGGAGGGCGGGGATGCGCATCCGGCCGCCGCCGGCGATCACGTCGCTGAGGAGGCACTCGATGCTGACCGGGTCGAGGTCGTCGGCCTGGCCGGGGGCCCGCAGCCGAGTGGCGGGCCGGGGCCGGGGGGCGGGTGCCAGGGCCTCGGCCCCGCCGTCGGCCGGGCCGACCAGGACCCGGGGCGCCTCGGTGGGCGCGGGCGGCTGGCCCACCGTGCCGGTGCGGGCCAGCTCGGCCAGGCAGGCCCGCCCCCCCTCGGCGATGTGGTGGGCGTGGAGCTCGATCTCGGTGACCAGCGTGCACAGGCTGTCGTGGTGGTCGCGCAGGATGCCGGCCCACGGGGGCGGCGTGGCCGCGGCCACCTCCCGCAGCGAGGCCACCCCGCCGCGGGCGCTGGGCACGTCCATGATCCCGACGGTGGCGGCCCGCATCAGGTCGGTCTCGCGGACCCGCAACCGGGCCCGGTTGAGGTCCTGGAGGGCCCACCCCCAGAACCGGACCTCACGGGCGTCGAGGAGCAGGCCGAGGGCGACGAAGCGGTAGCGAAGCTGCTCCAGGCGGTCCCGTTCCTTCTGGAGCACCTCGACGAGCTGCTCCACCGGATCGACCCCTGATTGCGGCACCCCTGTCCATCGGCGCGCCGGCTCGGGCGTTGAGCACCGAGAGTGAGGTTCTCGCCCGAAAGGGGCCCTGGTCAGGGACTTTCGGTGACGCCCGGTGACGGTTCCGGGTCGTCGAGGTGGCTGAGGTCGGGCGCCAGGGCCCCCGAGCGCACCACGAGCGCCGCCGCCCCGGCGGCGGCGCCGAGGGCGACGGCGGTGAGCAGCCGGTCGGTGCCGGCGGGCAGCGAGGTCGGGAGGATCGCCTTCCACAGCACCTGGATCCGCACCAGGGCCCAGCCCCCGACGGCGGCCGCGCCGGCCAGGGCGGCGACGGCGCGCAGCACCCGGCCCCGCTGGATGACGACGATGATCCCGGCGACCACGGCGATGGCGGGGAGGATCACGACGAGGGGCGAGGTCGGCGCCCCCGGCGGGCTCTCGCCCCGCTGGGCCATCCCGGCGACCACGCCGCCGATCCCCGCCACCAGGACCACGGCCCCCGCCGCGGGCAGGGCGGCGAGCAGCCGGCCCAGGGCGAACACGACGAGCAGGGCGAGGGCGACGGCCCCGGCGATCCAGGGCCAGGGGGTGGGGGCGTCGAGCAGCCGGTAGTCGCCGGTGATGAGGACCTCCTCGCCGTCGACCTGGATGGGCACGTTCCAGGCCACGCCCTCCTCCAGGCCCGCCCGGTTGCCGCCGTCGACGTCGCCCATGAAGTGGACGCGGTGGTCGTGCCAGGCCCAGCGGCCGTCGCGGGCGACCTCCTTCCACTCGGGCTCGGCCTCGGGGTCGTAGTCCCGGTCGGTGTCGGTCCGGGTGCGCGACTGGTTGAGGTAGGTGGCCGCCGACTGCTGGTTCTCCTCGACGGTGCCGTCGGGCTGGAACCGCAGGTACGGCTCGCCGGTGTAGCCGGGGACCTCGACGGTGACGCCCTCGTCGACCTCGAGCAGCAGGAAGCCGTCACCCCCGACGATCGACGCCGTCATGCCGTCGACGTCGGGGATCACCTCGTCGATCTCGGAGCGGAAGTCGGTCGGCCCCGGGGGGTCGGCCGCCGCCGGCGACGCCGACAGGAACAGGGTGGCCAGGGCCACGGCGCCGGCGACGGCCAGCCGCCGGCCACGCCGGGGGACGGGGGGGCGGGGGCGCACCCGGCCATCATGGCCCCTGGTGCCGCCGGGCCCCGGGTCAGGGCGGTGGGTCACAGGGGTGCAGGTCGTCGCCCGGCACGCTGGGGTTCCCGGGCGCCACGGGGGCTCAGCCCGGGCGGACACCGGGGCGGCCGGCGGCCTCGGCTCCGCCCAGGGCGGCGAGCAGCGACTCGTGGAGCAGGCCGTTGGTGGCGATGCCGCTGCCGTGGCCCGGGCCGTCCTCCCCGTCGAGTGACGTGAACCGGCCCCCGGCCTCGGCCAGGATGACCGGCATCGGGGCCAGGTCGTAGAGCTCGGCGATGGGGTCGACCATGGCGTCGACCCGGCCGGTGGCCACCAGGACGTAGCCATAGCCGTCGCCCCAGGTGCGGAGGTGGGCGCCGGTGTTCTGGAGGGCGAGGATGGCCTCGTCGGACCAGGGGCTGAACCCGCTGGTGCTGATGTAGGACTCGGCGACCGAGGCCACGGCGCTGACCCGGGCCGGCTGGCCGTTGCAGAAGCAGCCCAGGCCCCGCCCGGCCCACACCGTCTCGCCCAGGGCCGGGATGTTGATGACGCCGATGGCGATGCCGTGGTCGTCCTCGACGGCGAGGAGGTTGCTGTAGAGCGGGACCCCGTGGGTGAAGGCCTTGGTGCCGTCGATCGGGTCGAGGATCCAGCGCCGCCCGCTGGTGCCGTGGGTCTCGGGCTCCTCCTCGCCGAGGACGCCGTCGTCGGGGTGGCGGACGGCCAGCTCGGCCCGGATCAGCCGCTCGGCCTCGCGGTCGGCCTGGGTGACCGGCGTGCCGTCGCCCTTGCGGTCGATGGCCAGCTCGTCGTTGCGGAACCAGCGCAGGGTGGCCTCGCCGGCGGCGCGGGCCAGCTCGACGGCCTCGCTGAGGAGGTCGGGGTCGGCGGTGGGGGCGGTGGGCGCGGCCATGGCCGGCATCATCGCACCTAGGTGTTGGCCTCGATGTACTCGTCGGAGGTGCGGAGCATGCCGATCATCCCGCTGTTCGTCCCGCCGCCGTCGAGCAGGCCGACCCACGTCGACAGCTCCGAGGCGGTGGGCACGCGGTTGAGCATCACGCCGTAGCAGGACACGACGTGCATGCGGGTGCTCTGGGCCTTCTTGTACTCGGGCGACTCGCTGAAGCCGAGCATCGCCCGGCCCCGGGTCATGCCGGCGTCGAGCTGGTCGACCCACCACTGCTTGCCGGCGGGCTCGGCGTTGCGGCCCAGGACGTTGCGGTACACGAGGTCGACGTACTCGGGGTTGGTGAGCGTGCCGTACATGGTGCGGAACTCGGGCGCCCGGGTGAACTGCTCGGCGATCCGGTGGAGGCCCCAGCCGCCGTTGCGGGCCGCGTCCATCCAGTAGTTGAAGCCCCCGGTGTCGGGGAGGCGCTTGTAGAAGGCCTGGTAGAGCCGGGCGATGGCGTGCGTCTTGGTGTCGCACTCCTTCGACTCGAGCAGGACCTGCATCACCCACTCCGGCGACCGGGTGCCGTAGTCGAGCAGGTCGCGGTAGAAGGTGAGGTCGGCGTTGGAGGGGTTCCGGCCGAGGAAGTCCTTGAACTGGGCGGTGAGGAAGGCGGTCGAGCTGGTCCACGGCCTGAACGCAGTGGGCGAGACGGGGACCGACTCCTTGGCCGGCTTGGCGTTGCGCAGCGACTCGCGGGGGTTGACCGAGGCCGAGGCCCACAGCCGGGTGGTCTCGCTGGAGAAGCTCCCGCTCGCCGGCTTGCGGATCTCGAAGTGGAGGTGCGAACCGGAGTCCTCGGCGTTGCCGCTGTCGCCGACGTACCCGATCAGCTCGCCCTCCCGGACCCGGTAGCCCCGCGCCGCCGTCTCGTTCATGGTGGTGGCGCCGGTGGCGAACTGGCGGAGGCCGGGACCCCAGGTGTGCTCGACCCGGTTGCTGGCGTTGTCGGTGCCGGGGGTGTCGTTGTTGAGGTGCAGGTAGCAGTAGAACCAGCCGTCGTCGCCCCGGATGTAGAGCGAGTTGCCCCCCGAGAGGCCCTGCTGGGGCCGGTGGCGGAGCTCGACCACGGTGCCGCTCTTGACGGCCAGGAGCTTGGTCATCTTGGGCGCCATCAGGTCCTCGCCCTGGTGGCGGCGGGGGCAGCCCGAGCCGCCCCGGCAGTTGCCGTAGGTGTCCTGGTTGCGGTTCCAGGTGGTGGCGCTGTTGGGGAAGACCGGGAACATGATCCCCCGGTCGGGGCTGTCCTGGAGGAGGGTGTCGAAGCTCCGGGTCGGCGGGCGGTCCCCGGTGTCGGTGGGGTGGGCCGGTTCGGTGATCGGCGGGGGCGGCTGGGTGGTCGAGGGGGCGGCGATCGACGGCGGCGGGGCCGGCGCCGTCGTGGTCGTCGTCGTGCTCGTGGTGGTGGACGACGACGTGGTGCTCGCCTCGCCCTCGGCCTCCTGGCCGAGGACCGGGACGCCCCGCAGGGCCACGACGCTGCCGGCGGCGGCGCCGGCGACCAGGACGTGGCGCCGGGTGAGGAGCGAGGGGCGGGGCGGCTGCGAGTCGACGGGCTGGTCGGCGGGCATGGCGTGGGCCTCGTGGGGATGGCGAGAAGGGGAGCGATCCGGACAGCCGGCCCCGCGGGCTCCCGTGGATCGGCGGCGCAGCGCTGCTCCCGCCGACCCGCCCCGGCCGGTTGTGTTGCGGTCAGGTTACGACCACGAGGAACGCTTTGGGAAGTCGTGATCCGACCGGGCGTCCGGTCGGGCCCGGCTTCTCACTCGTTCTCAATCGGCAGGGGTCCGGTAGGGTTGAGGACCGTGCCCGCCCCACCCCCCGCCACCCTCCACGACCTGGACCTCGAGGTGGCCCGGCGCGTCGGGGGCACCGGCCAGCGCTACACCGCCAACCGCCAGGCGGTCGTGCGGATCCTGGCCGAGGCCGACCGCCCCCTCACCACCGCCGAGGTGGTGACCCGGGGCGAGGGCCTGCCCCAGAGCTCGGTGTACCGGAACCTCAGCGTGCTGGAGACCGCCGGGGTGGTGCAGCGGATCGCCGGGGGCGACGAGTTCACCCGCTTCGAGCTGGCCGAGGACCTCGCCGGCCACCACCACCACCTGATCTGCACCGACTGCGGGATCGTGGCCGACTTCACCGTGCCCGTCCCGGTCGAGCGCAAGCTCGAGTCGGCCCTGGTCGAGGCGGCCGCCGCCGCCGGCTTCACCGCCGAGCACCACCGGCTCGACCTGGTCGGCCGCTGCTCCGACTGCGCCGTCTCGTGAGCGCCGCCGGCGAGCCTGCGAGTGGCGCAGGCCAGCACGTCCCGGAGGCCGTCGAGGAGGCGGCCCGTCGGCGCACCTTCGCCATCATCAGCCACCCCGACGCCGGCAAGACCACGCTGACCGAGAAGTTCCTGCTCTACGGCGGGGCCCTCACCACCGGGGCGGGCGCCGTCAAGGCCCGCGAGGGACGGCGCGCCGTCACCTCGGACTGGATGGAGATGGAGAAGCAGCGCGGCATCTCGATCACCAGCACGGTGCTCCAGTTCCCCTACCGCGACCACGTGGTCAACCTGCTCGACACGCCGGGCCACCGCGACTTCTCCGAGGACACCTACCGGGTGCTGGCCGCCGCCGACGCCGCCGTGATGGTGCTCGACGCGGCCAAGGGCATCGAGCCGCAGACGCTCAAGCTGTTCGAGGTCTGCCGCGAGCGCGAGCTGCCCCTCCTCACCTTCATCAACAAGTGGGACCGGCCCGGGCGCGACCCCCTCGAGGTCATCGACGAGGTCGAGGAGCGCATCGGCGTCGTGCCCACCCCGATCACCTGGCCGGTCGGCATCGCCGGCGACTTCCGCGGCGTGGTCGACCGGCGCGACGGCCGCTACGTGAAGTTCACCCGGGTGGCCCGGGGCGCCACCGAGGCGCCCGAGGAGATCCTGGACGCCGGCGCCGCCGCGGCGGAGGAGGGGGCGGCGTGGAGCCAGGCCGCCGACGAGCTCTCGCTCCTCTCCGAGATCGGCGCCGACCACGACGACGAGCTGTTCCGGGCGGGGGAGACGTCGCCCACCTTCTTCGGTTCGGCGCTGACCAACTTCGGCGTCCGGCTGCTGCTCGACGCCGTGGTCGACCTGGCCCCGGCGCCGACCGCCCGCCCCGACGAGGGGGGCAAGGAGCGCCCGCTCGACGCCCCCTTCTCGGGCCTGGTGTTCAAGGTCCAGTCGAACATGGACAGGGCCCACCGCGACCGCATCGCCTACCTGCGGGTGGCCTCGGGGCGCTTCGAGCGCGGCCAGGTCGTCACCCACGCCCGCACCCACAAGCCCTTCGCCACCAAGTACGCCCACTCGGTGTTCGGCCAGGAGCGGGAGACGATCGAGGTGGCGTGGCCCGGCGACGTGATCGGGCTGGTCAACGCCACCGACGTGCGGGTGGGCGACACCCTCTACCTCGACGAGCACGTCGCCTTCCCGACCATCCCCAGCTTCGCCCCCGAGCAGTTCTCGGTGGTGCGGGTGCGGGACACGGCCAAGGCCAAGCAGTTCCGCAAGGGCGTGGCCCAGCTCGACGAGGAGGGCGTGGTCCAGGTCCTCCGCGACCCGGCCTTCGGCGACCAGGCCCCGGTCCTCGGTGCCGTCGGCCCGATGCAGTTCGAGGTCGCCGTGCACCGCCTGGAGAACGAGTTCGGCGCCCCCGTCGAGCTGAGCCCCACCTCCTACACCGTCGCCCGGGTCACCGACGAGGAGAGCAGCCCCTCGCTCCGGGGCATGCGGGGCGTGACCGTGCTGGAGCGGGCCGACGGCACCCGGCTGGCCCTGTTCGAGAGCAGGTTCTGGCTCGACCGCGTCATCGCCGAGCAGCCCGACCTCACCCTCGAGCCCCTGGTCGGCAACTCGCTGGCCGGCTAGGAGCCTGCGACCGCCTCAAGGTGCCTGGCACCTTGAGGCGGTCGCAGGACATGCCTCTCAGGGGGCCTCGGCCGGTCCCGGCTCGGTGGGCTCGGCCCCCGCCTCGAGGGCGACGAGCCGCGACTCGACCCGCTCGAGGGCGGCCGTGACCCGGTCGACCGAGTCCCGCAGGTCGGCGGTGGTGACCACGTCGCCCAGGGCGATGCGGACCGACGCCAGCTCGCGGGCGAGGTACTCGGTGTCGGCCTGGGTCCGGGTGTTGACCTGGCGGTCGAGCTCGGCCTGGCGCCGGTCGCGGTCGTCCTGGCGGTTCTGGGCCAGCAGGATCAGCGGGGCGGCGTAGGCGGCCTGGGTCGAGAAGGCCAGGTTGAGGAGGATGAACGGGTACGGATCCCAGCGGTACCGCACCAGGGCCAGGTTGAGGACGATCCAGGCGGCGACGAGGATCGTCTGGCCCATCAGGAAGCGGCCGGTGCCGAGGAACCGGGCGATGGCCTCGGAGAAGCGGCCGAAGGCCTCGGGGTCGTAGAACCCCGTCCACTCCAGGCGCCGCCGCGGGCGGGAGAGGTCCGAGGGGCGGCGGGCCATCAGGCCCCCTCGCGGGTCACGTAGCGTCGGCGGCGCCGCCAGTCGGGCGGGAGGACGTGGTCGAGCACGTCGTCCACGGTGACCGCACCGACCAGCCGCTGGGCCCCGTCGCAGACCGGGACGGCGATGACGTCGTAGCTGGCCAGCCGCTCGGCCACGTCGCGCAGCGGCAGGTCGGGGGGGACGGGCTCGGGGTCGGCGTGGGCGCAGTCCTCCAGCCGGGTGCCGGGGGCCTCGCGCAGGAGCCGCTGGAACGGGACGGTGCCGAGGAAGCGCCCGGTCGGCGTCGAGGTCGGCGGCCGGACCACGAAGACCTGGGCGGCCAGCTCCATCGGCAGGTCGGGCTCGCGGATCGTGGCCAGCGCCTCGGCCACGGTGGTGGCCGCGTTGAGCACGATCGGCTCGGGCGTCATCAGGCCGCCGGCGGTGTCCTCGTCGTAGGCCAGCAGCCGGCGGATCGGCGTCGACTCCTCCGGCTCCATCGCCTCCAGCAGCCGCTGGCGCTCGGGCTCGGGCAGCTCGCCGAGCAGATCGGCGGCGTCGTCGGGCTCCATCTCCTCGATGACGTGGGCGGCGCGCTCGAGGTCGAGGCCCTGGAGGAGGCGGATCTGCTCGTCCTCGGGCAGCTCCTCGAGCAGGTCGGCGAGGCGGTCGTCCTCCATCAGCTCGGCCAGCCGGCGGCGCTTGGCGTGGGGGAGGCTGCGGATCCGCTCGGCCACGTCGGACTGGTGCATGCTCCGCAGCTCGGCGACCTCGGCGTACTCGGGTCCGGCGTCGAAGCCGCTGGCCACGTCGCCCCACTCGACGACCCGGGTGCCGCGCCGTCGCAGCGGGCCCCGCCCGCCGAGGGCCACCGCCACCACGAACCAGAACCCGGTGCGGGCCGACTCCTCGATCGACACGTCGACGATGTACTCGTCGTCGACCCGGGTGCCCCGGATGTCGGCCATGGCCAGCTTCTCGCCCGGGCGCTGCCGGAAGGGCTGGACGTCGATCGTCCCCGACCGCAGCCGCACGCCCGTGGGGTCGATCGAGCCGACCCGGGCCTCGTTGACGAAGATCTTGCGCCGGTCGACGGCGACGACCAGGCCCAGCACCCGGGCCGGCTCCGCCCCCGACGGCACGGTCACGACGTCGTCGATCCGCCCGATCGCGTGGCCGTCGGCGTCGAGCAGCGGGAGCCGCACCAGACGGGAGACGAAGATCGGACCGGGCACGCTCGCACGCTACCGCCGGCCCCCTCGCCCCGACGGGGACGATCGGTGCTGGGTTACGCCTGGGGGCCGCGGTCGGTGCGGTCGGTGGGCCGGTGCTCGCCGTCGGGCTGGCCCGAGGTGTCGAAGCCGCCCTTGGTGAGGTTGCGGGTGAGGAGGTCGGCGAAGGCGTCGGGGGCCAGCGGGGGCGAGAACCAGTAGCCCTGGCCGAGGTCGCAGCCGACCGACTTGAGGGCGGTGATCTGGTTGGGGTTCTCGATCCCCTCGGCCACGGTGTGGACGCCGAGGCGGCGGCCCAGGGCGACGATGGCCTCCAGCACCGGTGTGGCCTCGTCGTCGGTGATGCCCGAGACGAAGCTGCGGTCGACCTTGAGCACGTCGACGGGCAGGTCGTCGGCGTAGCGCAGCGAGGAGTAGCCGGTGCCGAAGTCGTCGAGGGCGATCTGGACACCGAGGTCCTTGAGGGCGACGAGCCGGCTGCGGTCGTCCTCCATGTGGTCGATGACGACCGTCTCGGTGATCTCCAGGGTGAGGGTCTTGGGGTCGAGGGCGAACTGCGACACCACGTCGCGCACGGCGTCGACGATCGTCGCCTGCTCGAGCTGGCGGACCGAGAGGTTGACGCTCATCGACAGGGCGGCGTCGGCGGGCAGGGTGAGCTGCCAGGTGCGGAGCTGCTGGCAGGCCTCCTCCAGCACCCACTGGCCGAGCTGGACGATCAGGCCGGTCTCCTCGGCGATGCCGATGAAGGCGTCGGGGGAGAGGCGGCCGCGGCGGGGGTGGTCCCAGCGGACGAGGGCCTCGGCACCGGTGATCCGCCCGGTCTCCAGGGCGACGACCGGCTGGTAGACGAGGGCCAGCTGGCCCGAGGTGATGGCCCGGGCCAGGTCGGCCTTGAGCTCGAGGCGCTCGAAGGCGGTGACGTGCATCGCCTCCTCGAACAGCTCGACGCGGTCCTTGCCGCGCTCCTTGGCCAGGTACATGGCCATGTCGGCGTTGCGGAGGACGACCTCGGCGGTGGTGCCCTCGTCGCCGATGGCGGCGATGCCGATCGAGGCGGTGACGACGATCTCCCAGCCGTTGACGTCGAAGGGCACCCGCAGCTCGTGGAGCAGGCGGAGGGCGACGCCGACGGGGCCGAGGTCGTCGTCGGTGGGGCGGACCAGGACGGCGAACTCGTCGCCGCCGAGCCGGGCCGCGGTGGCCCCGCTGGGGAGGCTGGCGGTGAGCCGGCCGGCCACGGCGACCAGGAGCTCGTCGCCCACGGCGTGGCCGAGGCTGTCGTTGACCGTCTTGAAGTCGTCGAGGTCGACGAAGAGCACGCAGGCCGAGCCGTTGCCCTCGGCCGAGGCCTGCTCGACCAGCTCGCCGAAGCGGGTGCGGTTGGCCAGCCCGGTGAGGGCGTCGTGGTGGGCCTGGTGGCGCAGCGTCGACTCGAGCTGCTTGCGCACGGTCACGTCACGGGCGTTGAGCACGATGCCGTGGACGGCGGGGTCGTGGCGCAGGTCGCTGACGGTGACGTCGAGCGTGCGCACGCTCCCGTCGAGGGCGAGGGCGCGCAGCTCGATGCTCTGCGGGGCGCTGCGGTCGGCCGCCCCCCGCAGGGCGTGGAGCAGCAGGTCCTGGGCGTCGCGCCGCTGGTCGGCGACGATGATGGCGGTGGCCGGGGTGTCGAGCAGCTGCTCGGAGCGGTACCCGAGGAGCGGCGTGATCGCCGGCGACACGTAGGTGAAGCGCCCCCAGTCGTCGATGACGGCGACCACGTCGCCCACGTTCTGGACCAGGGCGCGGAAGCGGGCCTCGCTGCGGAACAGCCGCAGCTCGGCGTCCTTGCGGTCGCTGACCTCGCGGCAGTTGAGCACGTAGCCGTCGACCTCGGGCTCGGCGGTCAGGTCGCGCGCCGCGACCTCGAACCAGCGGGGCGAGCCGTCGACGTGGCGCAACCGGACCTCGACCGGGAGCGAGAAGGTGGTGCCGTCGGCCTGGCCGAGCAGGTCGTCGAGCAGGGCGACGTCCTCGGCCACCGGCAGGTCGAGCGCCGGGGCGCCGAGGAGCGAGGCCTCGTCGCGCCCGAGCAGCCGCCGGCAGGCGGGGCTGACGAAGGAGATGGTGCGGTCGGCGGCGATCGTGACGATCAGGTCCGAGGAGTTCTCGACCAGGGCCTGGAAGCGCCGCTCGATCCGGCTGCGCTGGAGGGCCTCGGACAGCTCGGCCGTCTCCAGCGCCAGCGTCGCCGTGCTGGCCAGGCCGTCGATGGCGGTGCGCAGGGTGAGCGGGAGGGGCTCGTCGTCGTTGGCCGTGACGACGAGGGTCTCGCTGCTCGCCAACCCGACGCCGAGGGGCACCACGTAGGACCAGAAGCTGGTCGGGGTGGGCGAGACCCGGTCGAGCGGGGGGCCCACGAGCTCGCGGGACTCGTCGCTGGCCGTCCACCACTCGGCGTTGGCGACGGGGACGACGTGGTGGCGGGCCTTGTCGGCGTCCCGCCCGGCCGACTCCTCGACGATCAGGTCCGACCCGGACTGGACGACGACCGAGGCCCGGATCGGGCGCCCGGCGCCGAGGGCCACGACGGCCTCGACGGCGGCGCTCAACAGGGCGTCGCGGTCGGGGGCGACGGCCAGGCCGGCGTGGCCCCGGCGGAGGGCCTGCTCGAGGGCGGTGGCCCGCTCCTGGGTGCGGATGAGGATCGCCAGCCGGATCAGGACGAGGACCGAGATGGCGACCGAGCTGATGATCAGCACCCAGGTCTGCGGGCCGCGGTCGGTGAGCGCCCCGACGAGGAGCATCAGCGGGGTGATCAGGAGGGCGCCGGTGAGCAGGGCGACCCGGCGCCAGCTCAGCTTCTCGTCCCAGGCGTCGGGTGCCTCGGTGATCCGGTCGACCTCGGGGTCGAGGGCGGCGGCGCCGAAGAAGACGAAGATCCACGGGTTGACCAGGGCGCCGAGCGTGCTCGACGTGCCGTCGACGGCCTCGATGGTGACCAGGGTGTCCTGGACGAAGATGAGCAGGGCGGTGACCGCCAGGAGGCGGTAGCCGGTGGTCCGGGCCCCCGGGCCGACCGCCAGCCGGGTGATGACCGCCAGGAAGATCGTGGTCAGGACCGAGTACTGGGCGTTGAGCAGCCGCTCGAAGATCGGTATCGACCCGTCGGCGATGTGCGGGCCGAGCAGCAGCGACCACATGACCGTCGTGGCCGCCACGGCGACGATGGTGCCGTCGATGATGGCGGCCCGGTTGCGGTCGGGCGACCGGAGGTGGCCGAGGAAGGCGGCGGCCACGATCAGGGCGATGTAGCCGAAGATCACGATGGCGTCGGCGACCGACGGGAAGGGGCGGTCGACGCCCGACACGGCGGCGTGGACCGTGCGGGCCAGCCCGCCGACCAGGAAGGCGACGGCGGCGGCGTTGAACCAGGTCCAGGCCCGGCGGGCCGGGCTCCCCTTGCGGACCGACCGGACCCCGACGATGACGGCGGCCCAGCCCAGCAGCTGGATCACCGCGCCAGTCACCATGTCGTCGCGCACGAGCGCGGCGAGGGAGCAGAGGGCCGCCCCCACGAGCACGTATGCGAGCCATCGACGTTGGATCACGATGGTGCACATCGGCCAAGTTTGAACGGAACGAAGGACTTCGGCGTGGACCCTGTCCGACCGTTCGGACGTGCCGATGGCGTGTGACCGCTATCGGCGGTACTCTGGGCGCAGGGAGTGGCCGAGCGGCAGGGGGCTTCGGATGTCCAACGCAGTCGATGATCGCCCCGACATCGGGTCCGACCGTCGTCAGAGCCGTCGCCGCAAGCTGGAGACGACGTGGGTCATCGGAGTCGTCCTGTTCACCCTGGCCCGCTTCGGGGCGGCGTGGGGCGCCCTGGCCGACCACCCCCGCTGGGCGGCGTGGACCTTCGGCGTCATCGACCTGGCCACCGCCGTGCCCTACGCCGTGGGGACGGCGCGGCTGGTCACCAGCCTGATCGACCGCCGGGCCCAGGCCGCGGCCCGCTGGGGCCTGGTGGCCGCCGGGTCGTTCCTCGCCCCCTACCTCTGGATCGCCTGGATCGGCCGTGACGGCAGCCTGCCCACCGTCGTCTACGTCGCCGTGGCCGTCTGCATCGTCTGCTTCGGGGCCAACGCCGTGCTCTCGGTCCGCCGCAAGGTGGCCCAGGGCCGGGAGGAGGCGCCGCCCGCCGGGCGCTACCCCGAGGCGATCGGCCCCGCCGGTCATCGTTCCGCCTGACCGACGGGGCCCCGCCGATCAGGCCATGTGCACGGCGATGTCGGAACCCGGCTGGATCCGGGTGCCGTCCTCCAGGACCAGGGGCAGGCCCCACTCCTCGGCCTCCTCGGGTCGGACCGCCTCGAGCAGCCAGGCCCAGAACCCCGGGTTCTGCTGGAGCAGCGGGAGGTAGGTCTCGTCGCCGTGGGTCAGGGCGACCGGGATCGGCTCGCCCCCCATGTGGGGCTGAGCCTCGCCGACCACCTTGAAGAAGAGCCGGTAGGTCTGGTGGAAGACGTCGAGCAGCCAGTCGTCGATCAGGGCGACGGTGGCGCTGGTGCCGGCCCGGCAGCCGGCGATCCAGCCGGCGCGGTACAGCCGCTCGATCACGCCAGTGCTGCGCACGTCGCTGCGGACGGTCAGCGACGACAGCTCCGAGACCGGGTTCGGGTGGCGGAAGTCGGTGCGGGTGAACTTGCCGATCGGGAGGTCGTCGTAGTCCCCGGTGATCGTGCGGATCGTGCCGATGATCGAGTCGTCCTCGGCCAGCACGGCGTGGAAGGTCGAGGCGTCGTGCCAGCGGGCCAGCTCCTCGACCCGGCGGCGGGGCGACGGCTCGCAGAACCCGACCTCGCGGTAGCTGTCGTAGACGAAGGCCTCGGCCTCCATCCACAGGTCGCCACCGGTGATCGTCACCATCCGACACCCGGGTGGGAGCGGGTCCGGCCGGCCGCTGGGACCCCGAGAGGGGACGAGGTCCTCGGCCGCCTCGGCCCCGGTCTCGGTCGGGTCGGCCACCGGGATCGGACGATCCCGCAGGTCGACGATCTCCTCCTCCGGCGTGGGCGGGAGCGGGTCGGTGACCCCGTCACGCAGGTCGATGACGAGATCGTCGTCGACCCGGGGCGGGACCGTATCTCCATCGGGGGAACCCATGATCGGGCAGATCCTCCTGTGGTTCGGCGCGCCTCTCCCGTACCCGGACAGTACGGGGGAGACTCGTGGTGTATCGGGATGGGACATGTGGGTTTCGCTCAGCCGGGCCCCAGGAGGCCGTCACCGAGCGTCAGGGTCTCGGCCGGAGCGGGGGCGGCGAAGAGGTTCCCCTGGGCGTGGGTGCAGCCCAGCTGGGCCAGCACCTCCAGCTGGGAGCGGTCCTCGATGCCCTCGGCGATGACGTCGAGCCCGAGGGCACGGCCCACGGCGACGACCGCCTCGACCACCGCCCGGCCGCCCGGCTCGCGCAGCCGGCGACCGATCGAGGGGTCGATCTTGAGGAAGTGCATCGGCAGCGAGCGCAGGTGGGCCAGCGAGGCGCTCCCGGTGCCGAAGTCGTCGATGCCGAGCCGGACGCCGAGGGCGGCCAGGGTGCGCAGCCGGTCGAGCGAGCGGCTGTCGGCCAGCAGCAGCGTGGGCTCGGGGATCTCGATGTTGATCCGGCCGGCGTCGACACCCGTGCGGGTGAGGGCGCTGCTCACCCGCTCGAGCAGCGAGTCGGTGCCCAGCTCGGCGCCGCTCAGGTTGAGCCACATCGACAGCGGCCCGAGGCCGGCCTCGTCCCACTCCTGCATCTGCTCGAGCACGTGGTCGAGCACCCAGCCGGCCAGGTGGACCAGCAGCTCGGCGTCGGTGATGCCCTCCAGCAGGCGGCCGGGGGGGCGGGTGCCGGCGACCGGGTCGGCGATCCGCAGCAGCGCCTCGGTGCCGATGGCCCGGCCGGTGCGGAGGTCGACGACGGGCTGGTGGTGCAGGCGCAGGCTGTCGGTGTCGAGCGCCAGCCGCAGCGTCTCGCCCACCGGGGGCCGGTTGGCCGCCGCCTGGGAGCCCACGGTGACCTGGTGGCGGTCGCGGCCGGTGCTCTTGGCCTGGTACATCGACACGTCGGCGTCGCGGAGCAGGGCGTCGGCGTCGGTGTGCTCCGAGCCCGACAGCACCACGCCGACGCTGGCGGTGACGTTGAGGGCGTGATCGTCGAGCAGGAAGGGCTCGGCGATGGCGGCCCGGACCTTGCCGGCGAGCAGCCCGGCCCGCTCGGCGTCGGTGACGCCGAAGGCGAGCACGACGAACTCGTCGCCGCCCAGCCGGGCCACGGTGTCGTCGGTGCGCACAGTGTCGCGGAGCCGCCGGGCCACCTCGACCAGCAGGGCGTCGCCGACCTCGTGGCCGTGGGTGTCGTTGATCCACTTGAAGTGGTCGAGGTCGATGAACATCAGGGCGAAGGGCACCTGGGCCCGCTGGGCCGTGGCCCGCTCCAGCCGCTCCCGGAGCAGCAGGCGGTTGCCGAGGCCGGTCAGCGGGTCGTGGAGGGTCTGGTGGAGGAGCTTCTCCTCGGTGTCGCGCCGGCTGGTGATGTCGTTGACCTGGGCGATGGCGAAGGGGCTGAGGTGGTCGGGCGTGGTCACCGCCGCCACCGAGAGCTCGACGACCCCCTCGGAGCCGTCGTGGCGGCGCATCCGGCACTCGACCCGGCCGCGGCGGCCCACGGTGGTCTCGGCCAGGGCGGCCTCGATCAGCCGGCGGTCGTCCTCGGGGGCGAGGTCGGCCAGGCGGACCCGCTGCGAGTCGACCGCCCCCAGGTCGAGCAGGGCCCGCAGCTCGGAGTTGGCGTCGCGGATCGTGCCGTCGAGCTCGACCACCGCCATCGGCGTCGGGGCGTGGATGAAGGCCGAGCGGAGGGCGTCGACGGTGTCGCGCTGGTCGCTCTCGGCCCGGCGGCGGCTGGTGATGTCGTGGAGCTCGACGTCGGCCTCGATCGAGGTCGCGGTGGCGACCGCCTCGACCTGGAGGCGGACCCACACCGCCGGCGGCTCGTCGCGCCGGGGGGGCACGTCCTGGTCGGGCGGGGCGACGCGGGGGGCGAGGCGGACCTCGTGCTCCAGCGAGCCCAGGTCGCCGCGCAGGACGGCCTCGAGGAGGATGCGCAGCGCCGAGCGGTCGCCGTGGTCGATCAGGTCGATGAAGAGGTGCCCGGTCAGGTCGTCGGGGTCGGCCTCGAAGAAGCGGGCCAGGGCCGGGTTGGCGGCGGCGATGACGCCGTCGCGGGCCAGCCGGGCCCGGCCCGAGGGGGCCTGGACGAAGGCGGCCGACGCCCGGTGGGCGGCCCGGGCCAGGTCACCGGCGCGGGCGTGGAGCTCGGTGATGAGCAGGAGGCGGCCCTGGGCGGTGGGCGCCGGGTCGGTGATCGAGGACGGGTCGGGCTGGAGGTCGACGCCGTGGACGTCGACCCAGCGGGTCGGGCCGCCGTCGCCGGGCTGGAGCCGCACGCCGACGGCGTCGTCGGCCATCCCCCGGGCCACGCCGAGGACCCGACCGTGGTCGGCCTCGTCGATGACGGCGGTGATGCCGTCGCGGGCCAGCGAGCGGGCCGGGGTGGCGGCCAGCTCGGCCAGGGCGGGGCTGACCGCGGCGGTGGACCCGTCGGGGTCGATCACGCAGGCGGCGACGCCGACCAGCTCGGCCCGGCGGCCGTCGGGCAGCACGGTGACCAGGGTCTCGCCCGGGTCGGGGTCGGGCCGGGCGCCGGCGCCGCGGACGACGACCTCGACGTGCGCCGGGTCGCCCCGCAGCGTGAGGAGGGCGTGGCCGCCGGCCGGCAGCGGCAGGGCGACCTGGGCGTCGACCGGGCGGGCCAGATCGCCCACCAGGGCCACCACCGAGGGCTGGGCCGCCGGGGGCAGGTGCTCGAGGCCGACGATCGCCGGGCCGTCGTCGGGCGCGGCGTCGTCGGACCGGGCCAGGGTGTGCGCCCGGCACACGACCCAGCGCCCGTCCCAGAGCCCCCCCGGCTCGCTCACCGGGGCGCTCCCGGCGCGGCGCGCTCGACCCGCCGGAGGGTGGTGAGCGAGGGGAGCGGCGTGGTCATGACGGTGATCCGGTGCAGGTCAGGAGCGCCACGTCGGGTGGTTGGTCGCTCGCTGCGAGCATTGTTCCACAAACACGCTCCGTGTTCAAACTTCTCTTTCGTCACGTTCCGTGGTCGGAACTAGGCCATATGGCCCGGGTCCCACCCGGGGCTCAACGCACCCTCCGACCCCGGCGGGCGGCCCGGGCCACCCGGCGCCCGCCCCGCACCAGCACGCCCAGGGCCCCGGCCGCCACGACCCCGGCCAGGGTGGTCCCCGTCGGGTCCACGGCGGCGGCCAGGCTCGTCACCGTCGGATCGACGGGCGGCTGCTCGTCCTCGTCCCCCACCGGCATGGGTGGACGCTACCCGCCCCTCCCGGCGCCGGCGCCCGGTGCGCAGTACCCTGCCCCGCCGGCGGCAGGGAGGTGCGCGTGGGCGACCGAAGGCGGCAGTGCTGGAGCGTGATCGTGGCGGCGGGCCTCGTGCTGGCCGGCCTCACCCCGGCCGGGGCCCAGGAGCCGCCCCCCGAGCCCGAGCCCGTGCCGGTGGCGCCCATCGGCACCCCCGGGTCGATCGACCGGATCACCTTCCTCAAGAGCGCCGAGCGCGAGGGCTGGCGCTACGACCAGTACCGCAACCCCGCCTACCCCTGCGCCGTCACCGGCGACAACACCTTCACGATCGCCACCAAGCTCGGCCCGGCCGCGACCCCGCCCGCCTTCCGCCCCCTCTGGGTGTACATGCACGGCGGCGGGTTCGGGCACTTCGACGAGACCGGCACGCCCCGGCCCAACACCTGGCACATGCAGCAGGAGACGTTGAGCCGTCAGATCAGCTTCCTGCGCGGCGGCGACAGCAGCCAGGGCGGCGGGGTGCTCGACCTGGTGCGCGACGCCCCGGCCGGGTTCCGGATGCTCGGCGTGTCGATGTGCGGCCACGACGGCTACGGCGGGGCGGACGTGCCCGACCCCAACAACCCCAACCTCACCGACGACGGCCAGCCCCGCACGGTCAACGGCCTGCTGGCCACCACCGCGGCCATCGACTTCGCCCGCCGCACCGTCCCGACCGACGACATCGTCCTCCACGGCACCAGCGCGGGGTCGTTCGGGGCCTGGCACGTGGCCTGGGCGCTCGCCGAGCAGGGCCTCGCCCCCGACGCCGTCATCGCCGACTCGGGCATCTACGGCACGGCGCGCACCGGCTGGCTCGACGAGGACCCGGGCTGCAGCACCAACGCCGGGGGCGCGGCGGTGTTCCGCAGCCGCCTGCACCCGGCGATCGTCGACCCTGCCAACGAGCCCGGCGACCTGGTGGCCGACGGCCGCATCCCCAGCCCGGTGCTCGACCTGTGGGTCGGCGACGACCCGATCTGGTGCGGCGACACGCCGGTGCGGTGCCCGGTCGACGACGGGCCCGACATCCGCCTCGGCGCCACCGACTGCATGCACGAGGGCGTGCGCCGGGCCATCGCCGCCCAGGGGCCCGACAGCCGGTCGCGCTCGATGGAGGTGTGCGTCGACGAGCCCGGGATCGAGGGCGACTGCGACCGCCACGTCCCGTCGGTGGTGAGCGACCGGCCCAACACCGCCGAGGCGTGGCCCGCGGACTACCTCGGGTCGATCATGGACTGGGTCGACGAGCGCCTGGCCGACGACACCGTCCAGCCCTCGGACTGGCCGACGGGGCAGGCGTTCGCCACCGCCGCCGTGGTGGACCTGCTCGGGCGCGAGGACCCGGCCCGGGCCGAGGAGATCGTCCGCGCCCTCATCGCCGGGAGCTCCAAGCGGGCCGAGCTGACCCGGCTCACCCGCAGCCCGGAGTGGCTCGAGGCGATCGTCGTCGACCTCTACCTCACCACCCTCGGGCGGGTGGCCGGGCCGGCCTCGATCGACTGGTGGGTCGCCGAGCTGGCCAGCGGACGCCGGTCGGTCCTCGACGTCTCGGCCTCCTTCTACGCCTCGCCCGAGTACTTCCAGCGGATCGGTGGCACCCCGTCGACCTGGGTCGCCGACCTCTACGGCGTCATCCTCGGACGCCGGGCCAGCCGGGCCGACGTCACCTACTGGGTCGACCAGGTGCGCCGGCGGGGACGCACCGTCGTGGCCCGCACCCTCCTCCAGACCGGCGAGTCGGTCGGCCGGCGGGTCGGCGGGCTGTACGTCGCCCTGCTCGGCCGGTCGCCGTCGGCCGCCGACGTCGCCTACTGGGGCCCCCGGATCCGCACCGAGGGCGACCTCGCCCTCGCCACCCACCTCGCCGCCTCCGCCGAGTACCAGGACCGGGCCGAGCACCGCTACCCCTGACCCGCGCCCGGGCGCTCAGCCGGTCCGGGGGGCGGGCGGCGGCTCGACGTGGGCGCGGACGTGGGCGCGGCGGGCGTCGAGCCAGCCGTGCTCGTCGGCGAAGGTGATCATCGCGGCGTAGGCGGCGCGCCAGGCCTCGACGTCGGCGCCCTCCGGCAGGGCGGCGCGGGCGGCCTGCTCCAGGGCGACCACGTCGAGCCAGACGTGGTCGGTGCCGTCGGGGCGCCCCAGCCCCCGCAGGGCGGTGGCGAGGTCGATGCCGTCGTCGGCGACGACCTCGAGGCGACCGACGTCGGCCGCCTCGGCCACGGCCGTGGTCTCTGAGGTGATGCGGATCTGCATGGCGTCCTCTCGGGTGTGCCCGTTGACACGGGCCACTCAGTCGTTACAATCATCCTAAAGTTATATGAGACAAGCGGCGAGGAGGTGACCATGACCCGACAGGAGATCGACCACGAGGCGCCGGTGGCGCCGGTGGCGCCGACCTCGGAGACCGACCGCTTCGTCGACTGGATCGTCTCGACCCGGGCCGAGGACCAGCCGGCCGAGACCCGCGCCTTCGCCGGGGCCCTCCTCCTGAAGGTCGTCACCTCCCTGATGGTCGGGGCCGGCGAGCCCTTCGGCGAGCTGGTGATCGCCCACGCCCGCCGGGCGGGGGGCACCCCCGAGGCCGGGGTGGCCGGCGGCGGTTTCCGCACCTCGCTCGAGGCGGCCGCCTACGCCAACGGGACGATCGCCCACACGCCGGAGATGGAGGACTGCTTCTTCCGGCCCGAGAACCGCGAGACCAGCTCCCCGGTGTGGATGTTCCCCGCCCTCCTCAGCACCGCCGAGGTGCTCGGCTCCTCGGGCCGCGACCTCCTCACCGCCGCCATCGTCTCCTTCGACGTCGCCTCCCGCCTGGTCCGGGGGGCGCCGGGCCTCGGTGTCCAGCACGGCATCAACACCTGCACCTGGTGGGGCGTCCCCGCCACCGCCGCCGGCGTCGCCCGCCTGCTCGGGCTCGACCGGGTCGCCACCGCCAACGCGGTGAGCATCGCCCTGTCGCAGTCGTGCGGGCTCGGGCACCAGACCGGCTACGACGCCCACAAGCTGGAGGCCGGCCACAGCTGCCGGGCCGGCATCTCGGCCGCCCTGCTGGCGCGCGACGGCGCCACCGGCGCGCCCCGCTTCCTGGAGGACCTCCACCTGGCCTTCGCCGTGGTCCGCCCCGACGGCACCGCCGACCCGGCCGCCACCGTCCGGGACCTGGGCCACGAGCGCTCGACCATCCACCAGGTCGAGTTCAAGAAGTACCCCGGGTGCGGGCTGCTCCACGCCTCGGTCGACGCCCTGGCGGAGATCCTCCGCACCGAGGGCCTGGCCGGTGACGACGTGGCCTCGGTCGAGACCGGGGTCAGCCGCCACACGGCCGAGTACTGCGACCGGCCGCACCCCGCCACCCTCGACTCGGCGCGGTGGAGCTTCTCGTTCGCCCTGGCCGAGGTGCTGCTCCACGGCCGGGTCGGGCTGCGCTCGTTCTCCGACGAGCGCACCCTGGACGACCCGGTGCACCGGGCCGCCCGCGACAAGGTGCGGGTGGTCGTCGAGCCCGACCTGTCCACCGGCTTCAGCGGGGCGCACGTGACGGTGCGCACCCGCGACGGGCGCACCGTCGAGCGCCGCATCGAGACCTTCCGCGGCCACCCCGACGACCCGCTCACCCCCGACGAGGTCGTCGCCGTCCTGACGCCGTTCCTCGACGAGGTCGCCACGCGCACCGTCCGCCGCCGGGTCGTCGAGCTCGTCATGGACCTCGACCGCACCGACGGCGTGGGCGAGCTCATGGACCTCGTCACCACGTTCCGCCACCCCTCCCCGAGGAGATGACCGTGCCCGAGACGCCACCGAGGGAGATCGTCGATGCCGACGGTCACGTGTGGGAGGACCTCCAGGGGATCGTCCGCCACCTCCCCGCGCCGTACCGGGCGGACTACGAGCGGAACCCGCTCGTGGTCGAGAACTTCCTGTTCCCCCCGCTCGACCACGTGCACTCGATGCCGGTGCGGGTGCCGGTGCTGGAGACGCGCACGGACAACGACGTGGGCCCCGCCGAGTGGCTCACCTTCCTCGACGAGGTGGGCATCAGCCACACGGTCGTCTACCCGACCCGGGCGCTCGCCATGGGCCACGTCCGCGACGAGGACTTCGGGGTGGCCCTGGCGCGGGCCTACAACGAGTGGCTGGCCGAGACCTACGTGGACCACCCGTCGGGTCGCTTCTCGGGGGTCGCCGTGCTCCCGCTGCTGACGCCGGACCGGGCCGTCGCCGAGCTGCGCCACGCCGTCGAGGTCCTGGGGCTCAAGGCCGGGCTGATGAACGCCAACGGCCTGCCCCGCCACCTCGGGTCCCGCGCCTACTGGCCGCTCTACGAGGAGGCCGAGCGGCTCGGCTGCCCGCTGTCGTTCCACGGTGGCAGCCACGACGGCCTCGGCCTCGACGATCTCAACGTCTACGCGCCCATCCATGCCCTCGGGCACCCCTCGTCGCTGCTGATCGCGCTCGGCGGCCTCGTGTTCAACCGGGTGTACGAGCGCTTCCCGGGGCTGAGGACCGCGTACCTGGAGGGTGGTTCGGCCTGGGTCCTCGTGGCCCTCGAGCGCTTCGCCGAGTCGGCCCACGCCTTCCCGACCCACAACCCCAACGGCGACGTGCTCTCCCTGCCGGAGGGCGTCGGTGTCGACGACCACATCCTCGAGCTCATCCGCGAAGGGCGCATCGCCCTCGGGTGCGAGGGCGGCGAGCACGACCTCGGCTACGTGAGCGAGCGCGTCGGCCGGGCGCCCTTCATGTACTCCTCGGACTTCCCCCACGAGGTCGACGCCGCCTCCTGCGCCCACGAGCTCAAGGAGCTCGACGAGCTGGGCCTGGGCGACGAGGACACGCACGCCATCCTGGCCGGCAACGCCCGCGCCTTCTACGGGCTGTCGTCGTGACCGGTCGGCTCGACGCGGACGTGGCGGTGGTGACCGGCGGGGCCGCGGGCATCGGCCGGGCGACCGCCGGCCGGCTGGCCGTCGAGGGCGCCCGGGTGGCCGTCGCCGACGTCGACGAGACCGGCGCCGAGCGGGTCGCCCGGGCCATCGTCGATGCCGGGGGCACGGCGTGCGCCATCCCCCTCGACGTCACCGACGAGGCCGCCGTGGAGGCCGCCTTCGCCCGGATCGCCGCCGAGCTGGGCGATGTCCGGGTGCTCGTCGCCTGTGCCGGCGGGGCCCGGACCGACGACCGGCCGATCGACGAGCTGACCGCCGCCGCCTTCGACGCCACCGTGGCGCGGGACCTGCGGGGCACCGCCCTCTGCGCCGGCGCCGCCGTCCGCAGCATGCGGGCCGGGGACCGGGGCGGCGCCATCGTGACCTTCGCGTCGTACCACGCCCTCGGGGGGGACAGCGGTGGCCACGCCTACGTCGCCGCCAAGGGCGGGGTGATCGCCCTGACCCGCGCCCTGGCGGCCCGCTACGGCACCGAGGGCATCCGGGCCAACGTCATCGCCCCCGGCGTCGTCCTCACCGACCGGGTGCGGGCCCGCATCGCCGAGGACGACGTCGACCTCGACGCCGTCCGGCAGCGCCACCCCTTCGCCGTCGCCGGACCCGAGGCCATGGCCGAGGTGGCCCTGTTCCTGGCGTCGCCCGAGGCCCGCACCATCACCGGCTGCACCGTCGTCGCCGACGGCGGCCTGTCCCTCTACTGACCGCTCCCACGAACTGGAGACCCCGTTGACCCCCGCCCTGCGCTTCTCGACCAACGCCGGTTACGGCACCCCCGACTCGCGGCCACCCGAGCAGGTGCACCGCGATGCCATCGACCTGGCCGTGCGGGCCGAGGAGCTCGGCTACCACAGCGTGAGCCTCTCCGAGCACCACTTCAGCGACTACGTGGGGGTGCCGAACCCGGCGGTGGTGGCGGCGGCCATCGCGGCCCGCACCGAGCGCATCCGCATCTCGATCAACATCTCCGTGCTGCCCCTGCACAACCCGGTGACGGTGGCCGAGGACTACGCCCTCCTCGACGTGATCAGCGGGGGCCGGGTCGACTTCGGCTGCGGCCGTGGCTACCAGCCGGGCGAGTTCAAGGGCCACGGCGTGACCCTGGGCGAGTCCCGGGAGCGGATGAACGAGGCCATCGAGATCGTGCGGGGGCTCTGGGCCGAGGACGACTTCAGCTACCAGGGCGAGCACTTCCAGGTCGACCACCTGACCCTGTTCCCCAAGCCGGTGCAGGACCCGATGCCGGTGCGCGTGGCCGGTGTCAGCCCGGAGTCCTTCGAGGCGGTGGCGGCGATGAAGCTCCCGCTCCTCTGCGCCCCGTCGATCACCCCGCTGAACAAGATCAAGCAGAGCCTCGACATCTACCGGGAGGCCCTCCGGAGCCACGGCGAGGACCCGGCCGACTACTCGATCACCCTCCCCCAGTGGGTCTACATCGCCGAGACCGACGAGGAGGCCTTCTCCGCCCCGCGGGCCTCGATGGAGTGGTTCCAGCGGCGCAACTCCGAGCTGATGACCGCCGGCATCCTGCCCACGGACCCGGGCTACGACTTCTACTCCAAGGCCCAGAGGAACCGGGCCAACTTCGACTACGAGCGCTACTTCGACGAGGGCGTCTTCCTCTTCTGCACCCCCGACGAGGCCGTGCGCCGCCTGCGGGAGAAGGTTGAGCTGCTCGGGGTCACCGAGGTGCTCTGCGCCTTCCACGCCTCGACCTTCGGCGAGACCCTCGAGAACATGGCCCGCTTCGCCGAGCAGGTGATGCCGGCCTTCACCGACGACGACGCCGTCGCCGCGACCCCGTCCGACGACCGGGCGCCGGTGCCCGCCTCGGCCGCCGGGGCCTAGTCGGTGGAGACGGGTCACGAGCGCCACCGCGGCGCCGTCGGGTCGGGCCTCACCTTCGGCCTGAGCGGGCTGGTCGGCCAGGCCGACGGCACCGGCGCCGAGGACCACCGGCGCGCCCTCGAGGAGCTCGTCGCGGCCGCCGAGCTGGCCGAGGAGGTCGGGCTCGACGCGGTGTGGACCTCCGAGCACCACTTCAGCAGCTCGGGCTTCGTGCCCGCCCCCTTCGTGGTGCTGGCTGCACTGGCGGCCCGGACCGAGCGGGTCACCATCGGCACCGACGTGATGCTGCCGTCGATGTGGGATCCGGTGCGCTTCGCCGAGGAGGCGTGCGTCGTCGACCAGCTGAGCGGCGGACGTCTCGTGCTGGCCCTGGGCATCGGGTATCGGGACGTCGAGTTCGAGGGCCTCGGCCTGCGCCGGCGGGACCGGGTGGCCCGCTTCGAGGAGTGCATCCGGGTGCTGCGCCAGGCCGCGGGCGGGACCCTGTCGAACATCGGGCTCCTGCCCGAGGACCTGGTCGTCCCGACCTCGCCCAAGCCGCTCCAGCCCGGCGGGCCGCCGGTGTGGGGAGGGGGCAAGGTGGAGGCCGCGGTGCGCCGGGCCCGCCGCACCGGCGAGGGCTACTTCGCCTCGATGATGAGCGCCGACGCCCTCCGCCGCCGGATCGGCTGGCTGGACGACGAGGCCCCCCTCGGGGACTTCGCCGTGGCCCAGACCACGCTGGCCTTCGTCGCCGCCCGGGACGCCGAGCGGATCGCCGCTCCCGGCCTGGAACGGGTGCAGGCCTACATGCAGAGCTGGAAGGCGGAGGCGGCCGTCGCCGCCACGGGCGTGCCCACCGCCGACGAGACGCTGGTCGAGCAGGTGCGCTGGCGGCCGGGCGACGAGTGGCAGGCGGCCACGCCCCGCGCCGACCTCCCCGACGAGGAGCGTCTCACCCACGCCCTGGTGATCGGCGACCCCGACACGTGCGTCGCCCGGCTCCGACCGTTCGTGGAGGCCCTCGCCGATGCGCCCGGCACCGGACCGCGCCACCTCTCGGCCCGGCTCGTCTACCCGGCGGTGGACCCCGCGGCCACGCGGGAGTGCATCCGCCTCTTCGCCCAGGAGGTCGCCCCTCCGCTGCGGGAGATCTTCGACGCCCGACGGACAACGACCTGATCACTCCGATCCGGCGCCACCCCACCCGACCGGGCCGGTGGCGGACACAGACAGGGGATCCAGAATGCACAGACAGCGACGCACCGCCCTCGTGGCCGTGATCGCCCTCCTCGCCCTCCTCGCGGGGTGCGGTGAGAGCGAGCGGTCAGGGGGCTCGGGAGGCTCGGACACCGACGGGGGAGGGGGCGACACCGCCGCCGGCGAGGAGATCGTCGTCGGCGGGGTGGCCCAGCTCCAGTTCTACGAGGGCGTCGACGTGGGGGCCCGCGCCCGGTTCGAGCGGGCCAACCGGGACGGCGGCGTGAACGGCCACCCGATCCGCTTCCTCGGGGTCGAGGACGACAACGCCGACCCGCAGCGCAACACGACGATCATCCGCGACCTCGTGCAGCAGGAGGGGGTCACCGCGGTGGTGCCCATCACCTCGGACACCTTCCCGGCCGCCTCCAGCGACTTCCTCGCCGAGAACGAGGTGCCCTACGTCGGCTGGGGCGTGAACCCCGGCTTCTGCGGGTCGGAGTGGGGCTTCGCCTTCACCGGCTGCCTGCTGAACCCCTCGGTCGTGAACTCCTCGCTCGTCGACCCGGTGCTCGAGGTGGCGGGGGGCGACCCCTCCGAGCTCAAGGTCGCCCTCCAGGCCGGCGACAACCCGCAGGGTGAGGGGGGCAACGCCCTGTACGAGGCCATCCTCACCGACCGCGGCGCCCAGGTCGTCTACAACGAGTCCGACCTGCCGCCGGTCGATCCGCCGACCAGCTACGCCCCGTGGGCGCAGGCGATCACCGCCGCCGACCCCGACATCGTCTACGTCTCGACCAACTTCCCGAACGAGGTCGGGCTGACCGGCGCCCTGCGGGACGCGGGCTACGACGGGCTGACGGTCGGCTTCACCACCTACACGCCGGGCCTCCTGGAGGAGCAGCCCAACGTGGCCGACGCCCTCGAGGGCCACCTGATCAACGTGCAGCTGCCCCCGCAGGAGTCCGACTCGCCGGCGATCCAGCAGCTGCGGGAGGACCTGGAGGCCATCGACGAGCCCACCGACGCCACCTTCGGCGTCGCCCAGGGCTACTGGCAGGCCGACCTGTTCATCCAGATGCTGGAGGCGGCCGGCGACGATGTCAGCGGCCCCGGCATCCAGGCCGCGGCGGCCGACGGGTTCTCCTACGAGCCGGTCGACGAGGGCGGGCCGGGACCGCTGAGCTTCCCCGAGAACTTCGACGTCTCGGCCCCGTGTGCGGCCCTGGTGGCCGTCGAGGACGGGGCGTACGGCATCGAGAAGCCCTTCTCCTGCTTCGAGAACCTCGAGCTCGGCTGAACCCACCCGGGAGGGCCGGCCGCCGGGTGCTGCCGGCCCTCCCCGTCGTCCCTCTCATCGAAAGCGCCGAGGACACCTGATGGAGAAGCTGCTCAACCTGATCGTCAGCGGGGCCGTGTCCGGCGCGATCTACTCGCTCGTCGCCGCCGGCCTGGTGGTCTCGTACTCGGCCACCGGCATCTTCAACCTCGGCTACGGGGCGGTCGCCTTCACCACCGCCTACGTCTACTACCAGCTCCACATCGGCCTGGGGTGGCCGATCGTGCCCGCCGCGGTGGCCGCCATCGTGGTCTTCGCGCCGCTGGTGGGGGTGGCGCTCGACCGCCTCGTGTTCCGCCGGCTGGCGGCGGCGGGGGACACGGCCAAGGTCATGGCCACCGTGGGCGTCCTGGTCGCCCTGCCGGCGGTCCCCCGCCTCCTCGTCGAGTGGCTGACCGAGACGGCGGGCTGGGACCTGCCCTCGGGCACCAAGGTGTTCCTCACCCCCGGGATCGGGCCGTCGCCCAAGGAGTCCTGGCGGCTCCCCGGTGGCATCGTGCTCGACTCCAACCAGCTGATCGTCGCCGTCCTCGCCCTGGTGGTCTCGGTCGCCCTCTGGGCCCTGATGCGCCACACCCGGCTCGGCCTCCGCATGCGCGCCGTGGTCGACCGGCCCGAGCTGGCCGCCCTCCGGGGCGTCGACCCGGGGCGGTCGTCGACCATCGCGTGGGTGCTGGGCAGCGGGCTCGCCGGGCTCGCCGGGGTGGCGGGGGCGCCGGTGTTCAACAGCCTGTCGCCCTCGACCTACACGTCCATCACCTTCGTCGCCACCGCCGCGGCCGTCGTGGGGCGCCTGCGGTCGGTGCCGCTCGCCGTGGCCGGGGGCCTCGCCCTCGGCGTCCTCCAGAACCTGGTGACGGGGTACGCCTCGATCACCAAGGACATCGTCGGGTTCGGCCAGGCCGTGCCCTTCGTCGTGCTGCTCGGCGGGCTGCTGCTGCTGGGCCGGGACCGGTCCCGGCGGGCCGGGACGGTGGCCGAGGAGCGATCGGTCGAGGACCACCGCCTCGCCCTGTCGGCGTTCCGGCGCCGGGCCCCCTGGGCGATCGCCACCGTCCTGCTCGTCGTCTACATCCAGCTCGTCGGGAGCGACTACTGGGTGGGCGTCGTGGGCCGGGGCCTCGCCCTCGCCCTCGTCTTCGTGTCGTTCGTGCTCCTCACCGGCACCGGGGGGATGGTGAGCCTGGCCCAGGCGGCGCTGGCCACCGCGGCGGGGCTCAGCGCCGGCCTGGTGATCGAGCGCTACGGGGTCTCGTGGCCGGTCGGCCTGGCCGTCGGCGTGGCCGTCGCCGTCGGGATCGGGGTCGTCGTGGCCTTCCCGGCGCTCCGTCTCGGCGGCCTCTCGCTCACCCTCGCCACCCTCGCCCTCGGCCTGGCCGGTGACTCGGTCCTGTTCGCCTGGCCGTGGTTCCGCAACGGCACGTCGGGGTGGTCGATCCCCCGGCCGACCCTCGGCCCGCTCGACCTCGGCGACGACCGCACCTTCGCCCTCGTCGTGCTGGGGGTGATCCTCCTCGTCACGGCCATGCTCCACAACCTCGAGCGCTCGGCCACGGGCCGGGCCCTGGTCGCCGTGCGCGCCTCGGAGACGGCGGCCGCCACCTCCGGGCTGTCGCCGGTCGCGGCGAAGCTCGGCGTGTTCGCCCTCTCGGCCGCCATCGCCGGGCTCGGCGGTGTCTTCCTGGTCACCTTCGACTTCCACGCCAGCGACAGCACCTACACGACCGCGGTCGGGCTGGGATGGCTCGCCGCCGTGGTGCTGTGGGGCATCCGGCGGCCCGGGGCGGCCGTCATCGCCGGCCTGAGCGCCTCGCTCCTCCCCGCCCTCCTGGCCAGCGGCTTCACCTGGCCCGAGCCGGTGCCGTCGTGGCTGGGGTGGGACGGCACGTCCTCGATCTACGTGGCCGACCTGCTGTTCGGCCTGGGTGCCGTGCAGATGGCCAAGTCACCCGACGGCATCCTCGCCTTCGTCGGGGGCCGGGGGGCCCGCCGGCGCGCCGCCGGGCCCCCGTCGGCCGCCGGTGACCCCGCCCCCGGCGGCGAGGCCCGCCGGGTGATCGGCGCCCCGGCCGGTGCCGATCGGACGCCCCTGCTGACGGTGAGGGGCCTCACCGCCGGGTACGGCGCCGTGGGCGTGCTCCACGGCATCGACCTCGACCTCGCCCCCGGCACCCTGACCGTGGTGATCGGCGCCAACGGCGCCGGCAAGTCCACCCTGTGCTCGACGCTGGGGGGCTTGGTCCCGGCGACCGGGGGCCGCATCGAGCTCGACGGCCGGGACGTCACCGGCACGGCCCCCCACGGGCGGGCCCGCGCCGGGCTGATGGTGCTCCCGGAGTCGCGCGGGGCGTTCCCGGGCCTCACCGTGGAGGACAACCTGGCCCTGTGGCTCGATCGGGCCGAGGAGCGCGAGCAGGCCTACGAGCGCTTCCCCGCCCTGGGAGCCCGCCGCCACCTGCTGGCGCGCGACCTCTCCGGGGGCGAGCAGCAGATGGTCACCCTGGCCGCGGCGTGCGTCCGCCCACCCCGTGTGCTCGTCGCCGACGAACCCACGCTGGGGTTGGCGCCGCTCGTCGTCGCCCAGGTCGTCGCCGCCTTCGAGGAGCTGCGCGCCGAGGGGGTGGCCGTGCTCGTGGTGGAGGAGAAGATCGGTGGTGCCCTGGTCGCGGCCGACGCCTGTGCCACCCTGCGGCTGGGCGAGGTGACGTGGGCCGGCCGTCCGGCCGACCTCGACACCGCCCGCGTCGGGGAGCTGCACCTCGGCCGGGTCATCGACCCCGAACCCGCCGAGCCGGCCCTCCTGCCGCCCTCGGTCCTGCCGGCAGGAGGCCTGACGTGAACGACGCCGATGCCTACGCCGAGGTCCGCCGCCTCGGCCGCGAGCTGTCGAACTGGGGTCGCTGGGGCGACGACGACGAGCTCGGCACCCTCAACCTGGTCGACGACGCCGCCATCCGCCGCGGCGCCGCCTGCGTGCGCGAGGGCGTCGGGTTCTCGCTCGCCCTCCCGCTGGGGGCCGCCGGCCCCCACACCAACCGCGACGTGGGCCGCTTCAACCCGCACCACTACATGACCGCCGTCGGCACCCCGGTGCCGACGTCGCCGTTCTTCCACTTCTCCGACGACGTGGTGGTGATGCCGCTCAACGCCGCCACCCAGTGGGACTCGCTGGCCCACGTGCACTACGAGGGCCTGCTCTACAACGGCCGCCCGGCGTCGGAGGCGCTGACCGTCGACGGGGCCCTGCGCAACGGCATCGACCGGGCCGCGACGCACCCCTTCGCCACGCGAGCCGTGCTCGTCGATGTGGCCCGCGCCCGCGGCGTCGAGCGCCTCGCCCCGGGTACGGCCGTCGACGGCGACGACCTCGACGAGGTGCTCGCGGCCACGGGTGTCGAGGTCGTGCCCGGCGACGTGCTCCTGGTGCGCACCGGGCACCTCCGGACCTTCACCGTGGACGGGGACCGCGAGGCCTACAACGGCGCCTCGCCCGGCCTGGGCCTCGGGTCGGCCCGCTGGCTCCGCGACCACGACGTGGCCGCCGTCGCCACCGACACGGTCACCGTCGAGGTCACCCCCAGCGAGGACGGCGCGACCATCTGCCCGCTCCACCTCGTCGCCATCCGCGACATGGGCCTGCTGCTCGGCGAGATGTGGGACCTCGAGGCCCTCGCCGCCCACTGCGCGGCCGCCGGCCGCTGGGACGTGCAGCTGGTGGCCCCGCCGCTCCCCTTCGTCGGCGGCATCAGCTCCCCGCTCAACCCCCTCGCCCTGCTCTAGCCCCAGGAGGCACACCATGGACGTCGACCGCTACCGCGCCGAGGGGGTCCGCCGCGTCGTCACCGCGGTGGGCGAGGACGGGAAGGGCCACGTCGTCATCGACGACGTGGCCCCCTCGATCTTCGCCTTCGCGTCCGAGCCGAGCTTCCGCCAGGACGACGTGTGGGTGACGACCTTCCCGGCCGACCCGGCGGGTCCGGACCTGGTCACCCGGACCGGGCCCGTCCCGCTGGAGCCGCCGCCGGGCGGGACCATCTTCCGCCTGGCCATCCTCCCGCCCGACGAGCGCATGGCCGAGCTCACCGCCGATCCGGCGTTCATGGCCGAGATGGCCGAGGTCTACGACGGTGGCGACGCCCACGACG
This sequence comes from Iamia sp., assembly GCA_035765045.1. Taxonomy (GTDB): domain Bacteria; phylum Actinomycetota; class Acidimicrobiia; order Acidimicrobiales; family Iamiaceae; genus Iamia. The sequence goes on from DASTYI010000067.1 coordinate 34,124, forward strand.
CCGACGAGTTCCAGTACCACCGCAGCGACACGATCGACTACGTGCAGGTCCTCGACGGCGAGCTGGTCCTCGAGCTGGACTCGGGTGAGGAGGTCACCCTCCGCCGGGGCGACTGCGTCGTCCAGCGGGGCACCAACCACGCCTGGCGCAACCGGTCGGGCCGGCCGGTCGTGGTCTCCTCCGTGCTGGTCAGCACCCGTCCCGTCGAGCCGTCCGATGGCTGACGGCCCCCCGCCGGCGCTGGAGGCCGCCCACCTGACCGTCCGCTTCGGCGGTGTCCGGGCCCTCGACGAGGTCGACCTGGCGGTGGCGCCGGGGAGCGCGTGCGGCCTCCTCGGCCCCAACGGGGCAGGGAAGACGACGCTGTTCGACTGCCTGTCGGGCGTCCGCCGGCCCTCCGCCGGCCGGGTGCTGCTCGACGGCGCCGACGTCACCCGTCGCTCCCCGACCTGGCGGGCCCGCCAGGGGTTGCGGCGGACGTTCCAGCGCCAGCAGACCTTCGGGTCGCTGACGGTGGAGGAGAACGTCCTGGTGGCGACCGAGTGGCACGGCGGTGGGGGCGGGCCGCTGGCCGACGCCGTCGCCGCCCCCACCCGGCGCCGTCGCGAGCGGGAGCGACGGGCGGCCGCCGCCGACGCCCTCGAGCTGTGCGGCCTCACCGCGCTGCGGGACCGCCCGGCCGGCTGGCTGCCCATCGGCACGGCGCGGCTGGTCGAGCTGGCCCGGACCCTGGTCGACCGGCCGCGCGTCCTCCTGCTCGACGAGCCCACCTCGGGGCTCGACGAGCAGGAGGTGGCGCGGGTCGCCGACGTCCTCCGGCAGGTGCGCGCCGACGTCGGCTGCGCGGTGGTGCTGGTCGAGCACGACGTCGACTTCGTGGTCGCCGCCTGCGACCGCATCGTCGTGCTCGACCAGGGCCGGGTGATCGCCCACGGCTCGCCGGCGGAGATCCAGGCCGACCCGGCCGTCCGGGCCGTCTACCTCGGGACCGAGGTGGCATCGTGACGGCGACCCCGGCCCGGCTCTTCTCCGACGACGAGCTGGCCGCCCTGGCCCTGTCCCCGCGGGCGCAGCTCCAGGCCCACCTGGGGGCGGGCGACGCCGCCGCCGCGGCGGCCGTGGTGGCCGATCTCGAGACCGAGCTGGGTCGTCAGATCGACCGCTACACCCACTGGATCAGCACCCTCTTCGCCCACGCCGCCGAGCGCCACGGCCCGTCGGGCTCCGCCGCCCTGGTCCACGCCACGCGCGAGATGTTCCTCCGCCACCCCGACCCGGGCGTCGCCGGGCCGGACCTGCCCGAGACGGTGGCGCCGGCGGTGGCCACGGCGGCGCGGGCCGGCGACCCGGGGGCGGCCCTCGACCGGTTCGACGCCGCCGTCGACCACTGGCGACGGCTCGTCGACCTCTACCGGGACTGGATCTCGGCGCTGCTGTCGGACCTGTACCGGCGGCACGGACCCGACGAGCTGGAGGCGGCCCACCGGCGGGTCGGGGAGGCGACGATGCGGGTCCTGACGGCGACGATCGACGGCCCGCCCCGCGACCTCGTGATCGGGCTGGTCACCCTGCTCAAGGCCCACTTCTCCGAGGTCGAGCTGGCCGAGGACGACGACGTCGTGACGATCGTGCAGGACCCGTGCGGGACGTGCGGGCGGCAGGTGGCCCAGGGGCGCCACGGCCCCCCGCTCGACCTCGCCGTGGTCGAGGAGCGCCACGCCGTCACCTGGGGCCGCGGGGCCACCACCGCCTACCGGACCCACGTGCCGATCTGGCACGTCGCCCTGGCCACCGAGCTCCTCGGCGCGCCCTGGCCGGTCAACCAGTGCCCCACCGGCCTGGTCGCCGGGCCCTGCCGCATCCTGCTCTACAAGGACCCCCGCCACCCGGCGGCCAGCGCCGGGATCCCCGGTGGCGGGCCGACCCCCGACCTCGAACGGGAGACCACGCCATGACGCCGAGCGCATCACCCGGGACCGCCACCCGCGCCCTGATCGACTGGGCCGCCACCGCGACCCTCGACGACATCCCCGAGGCCACCCGTGAGCGCACCAAGGGGCTCCTGCTCAAGACGGTCGCCTCGGCGGTCATCGGGGCCCGGGAGCCCTTCGGGTCGCAGCTCTCCCGCCACGGCGCCCGCACCGCCGGGGTCGCCCAGGCCAGCGTGATCGGCGGCGGCTACCGCACCAGCGTCGAGGGCGCCGCCCTCGTCAACGGCACGTTGGCCCACCAGACCGAGTCCGAGGACTGCTACTTCACCCGCGACACGCGCGAGTCGGCGTCGACGGTGTGGATCTTCCCGGCGGTCCTCAGCGCCGCCGAGCACGCCCGTGTGCCGGGGGGCGAGGTCGTCAGCGCCTGCGTCGTCGCCTTCGAGCTGGCGTCGCGGATGCTCGAGGCCAGCCCGACCCTCGGCTCGGTGCGCGGCATCAACACCGCCAGCTGGTTCGGGGCCCCGGCGGCGGCCGCCGGGGTGGCCCGCGTCCTCGGCCTCGACGCCGACCGGCTCGGCCACGCCATGAGCATCGCCCTGTCGCAGTCGTCGGGGCTGGGCCACCAGACCGGCTACGACGCCCACAAGCTGGAGGCCGGCCACGCCTGCCGGGCCGGGGTGCTCTCGGCCGCCCTGGCCTGGGAGGGCGCCACCGGGGCGCCCGACTTCCTCGACACCGGCCTGGCCTTCGCGCCCGTCCGGCCCGACGGCCTGCTCCGGCCCGAGCGACTGGCCCGGGGCCTGGGGTCGGCGCCGTTCTTCGTCGACCAGGTCGAGTACAAGAAGTACCCGGCCTGCGGCATGCTCCACGCCTCGGTCGACGCCCTGGTCGAGATCGTCGCCACCGAGGGCCTCGCCGCCGAGGAGGTGGCGTCGATCCGGGTCGAGGTCGACCCCATCGCCGCCGAGTACTGCGACCGGCCTCACCCGACCACGATCGACGGCGCCCGGTTCAGCTACTCCTTCGCCCTGGCCTCGGTGCTCCTCGACGGCCGCGTCGGCTACGACACCTACCGGGAGGAGGCGCTGGTCGACCCGGTCCGCTCCCGCCTCCAGGACGTGGTGACGGTCGTCGGCGACCCCGTCGACCCGCCCAAGGACAACGGGGCCCGGCTCCACATCACCCGCACCGACGGGCGGGAGATCCACCGCGAGGTCGACCGCTTCCTGGGCCACCCCAGCTCGCCGATCCCGGTGCCCACCCTGGTGGACCTCCTCGCCCGGGACCTCGAGCCGCACCTCGCCCCCGGCCCGCGGGACGAGCTGGTCGAGGTGCTGGGCGACCTCGACCGCCAGCCCGACCTCGACCGCCTCTTCGCCCTCGTGTGCGACCCGCAGCGCCCGTGAGCCCGCCCGCCAGCCTGCTGCGGTTCAACCTGGCCTCGCCCGACACGGGCCCGGGGGAGCGGGCCCGCCTGGCCGCGACGATGCGCGCCATGGTCGCCGCGGCCGACGCCGCCGGGGTGGCCGAGGTGACCGTCAGCGAGCACCACGTCACCCGCAACCGATCCCTGTCGTCGCCGATCGTGGCGGCCGCCATCGCCCTGGCGTCGTCGCGTCGGGTGCCGGTCAGCATCTCGGCGCTCCTCCTGCCCCTCTACGACCCCGTCCGGGTCGCCCTCGACCTGGCCGCCCTGGAGGAGGCGTTCCCCGGGCGGCTGCGCGTCGTCGCCGCCCTCGGGTACCGGCCCGAGGAGTACGCCCTCCACGGCCGGGACTTCGCCGCTCGCGGCGCCCTGCTCGACGCCGCCCTCGCCACCGTCCTGGCCACCTGGCGCGCCGCGCCCACCGACGACGTGGCCCCTGTCGTCCCGGCGTCGGCCCCGGCACGGTTCCTGGCCGTCGGCGGCCAGAGCTGGGCCGCCGCCCGCCGGGCCGTGCGCCACGGCCTCCCCTTCGCCCCTCGCGCCCACCTCCCGGAGCTGGAGGCCACCTACCGGGAGCTCTGCGGGGCGGCCGGACGCCAGCCGGACTGCTGGTCGCCGGCCGCCCACTTCTTCCAGGTCCACGTGGCCGAGGATCCCGACGCCACCTGGCCCCGGGTCGCCCGGCACTACCTGGACGATGCCGCCGAGTACGCCCGCTGGCAGGGCGACGGGCCCCGCTCGCCGGTGTACAGCGCGGCGCGCGGCGCCGAGGAGCTGCGGCGCTCCGGCGCCGTCCGCGTGCTGACGCCGGCGGCGTGCCTGGACCTGGCCGCCGCCCACCCCGGCTCCACCCTCTGCCTCCACCCCCTCGCCGGCGGCATGCCCGACGACGAGGCGTGGTCCAGCGTCCAGCTGTTCCTCGACCACGTCCTCCCGGGGCTCGCCCCGGCCCCCCCGTCCCCCCTCGACCGACCCCAGGAGACCACCCCATGACCCACGCAGGAGCGATCGGCCCCGGCTTCACCTTCGGCCTCAGCGGCCTGTCGGCCCACGCCGACGGCACCACCCCCGCCGACTACGGCCGGGCCCTGCGGGCCGTGGTCGACCAGGCGGTGCTGGCCGAGGAGCTCGGCCTCGACGCCGCCTGGGTGTGCGAGCACCACTTCACCGACTCGGGCTACCTGCCGGCGCCGTTCGTCGCCCTCGCCGCCCTGGGGGAGCGGACCGAGCGCATCACGCTGGGCACCGACGTGATGCTCGCCTCGATGTGGGACCCGGTCCGCTTCGCCGAGGAGGCCGCCGTCGCCGACCAGCTGAGCGGGGGCCGCCTGGTGCTCGCCCTGGGCCTGGGCTACCGGGACGTCGAGTTCGAGGGCCTCGGCCTGCACCGCCGTGACCGGGTGGCCCGCCTCACCGAGTGCGTGCGGGTGCTGCGCCAGGCCGCGACCGGGACGGTCTCGGGCGTCGGGCTGCTGGCCGAGGGGGAGGCGCTGCCCATCTCGCCCCTCCCCGCCCAGGACGGGGGGGTGCCGGTGTGGGGCGGGGGCAAGGCCGAGGGTGCGGTGCGCCGCGCCCGCCGGATCGGCGACGGCTACTTCGCCTCGCTCATGAGCCCCGCCGGGCTGGAGCGGCGCATCGGCTGGCTGCACGAGACGGGCCCGCTCGACGACCGGTTCGCCCTGGCCCAGACGACGCTGTGCTTCCTCGCGCCGACCGGGGCGTCGGACATCGCCGCCCCCGGGATGTCCCACCTCCAGGCCGAGAGCCGCCGCTGGGCGCGGGAGGGGGGCCAGGAGGTGGCCGACACGTGGCGGCCCGGCGACCCGTGGCAGGCGGCCACGCCCCGCGAGGACCTCTCCGAGGAGGAGCAGCTCACCCACGCCGTCATCGTGGGCGACCCCGACGAGTGCATCGCCCGGCTCACGCCCTACGTCGAGACGCTGGCCCGGGCGCCCGGCGCGGGGCCCCGGCACCTGTCGGCCCGCCTGACCTACCCGACCATCTCGCCCGAGGACAACGAGCGCTCGATCCGCCTCTTCGCCACCGAGGTCGTCCCCGCCCTCCGCGCCGTCGCCGCCGCGGCCGCCCCCGCGCCGGTGGCCTGAGCCGGGCCGGTCAGCGGTCCTCGACGAGGCCCATGGCCCAGGCGAAGCGGTGGCGGGCCACCCGGCCCACCGGGACCTCGCAGCCGAGGTCGTCGGCCAGCTCGAAGGCGTCGTCGAGGTCCTTGTCGCCCAGGGCGACGGCCCAGCGCAGGCGGTCGAGCTCGGCCGGGTCGACGGTGGCCGGGTCGAGCGGGCGGGCCGAGCGGCGGCCGAGCACCACGTCGTGGTTGGTCGGCAGCCCCGAGGCCCGCACGTAGCGGGCGAACAGCTCGAGGTCGACGCCGGCCGAGGCGGCCAGGTCCATGCCCTCGTGGAGGGCGCACCAGATGCCGTACTGGGCCAGGTTGCGGGCCAGCTTGGCCGCCATGCCGGCGCCGCTCGGCCCACAGCAGATCACGTCGGAGGCGTAGGCCCGCAGCACGGGCTCGGCCCGGCGGACGGCCTCGGGGTCGCCGCCGACGACGCTCACCAGGTCGCCGGCGAGGGCCCGGTCGGGCCCGCCGCTGAGCCCGGCGTCCACCAGGTCGCAGCCGGCCGACCGGCACGCCTCGGCCAGGGCGACCACCGTCGACGGGGCCACGGTGGCGTGCAGGGCGACGACGGTGCCCGGCGCGGCGTGGGCGAGCACGCCGTCGGCGCCGGTGACCACCTCGACCGATTGGGCGTCGTCGCGGACGGCGACGCACACCACGGCGGCGTCGACGGCGGTGTCGCCCGGTCCGGTGGCGGCCCGGGCGCCGAGGCCGGCGGCCCCCGCCAGGGCCTCGGGCCGGGGGTCGTAGGCCGCCACCGGGTGGCCCACGGCGAGCAGGCGCTCGACCATGGCGCTGCCCAGGTTGCCCAGCCCGATGAAGCCGACGGCGACGGGGGCGCTCACGGCCACGCCCGGACGGTCACGTCGCGCCGGCCCCGCAGCGTGTCGGCCACCCAGCGGGAGGTGCCGACCTCCTCGATGCGCCCGAACCGCGCCAGCAGCACCTGGAGCCCGACGGCGGCCTCGATGCGGGCGAGGTGGTTGCCCACGCAGTGGTGCGCCCCGAAGCCGAAGGCGAACTGGCGATCCACCGTGCGGCGGATGTCGAGCTCGTCGGGCCGATCGTGGCGGGCGGGGTCGCGGTTGGCGGAGAACAGCGAGAGGGTCACGTAGTCACCCTGGCGCAGGGGGACGCCGTCGAGGTCGAGGTCCTCCCGGGGGATGCGGGCGACGACGACGGCGGGCGGGTCGAGGCGCAGGAGCTCGTCGACCGCGCCCTCGGCCAGGTCCGGCTCGGCCCGCAGGGCGGCCAGCTGGTCGGGGTGGCTGAGGAGGCGCCAGACCCCGGTGCTCAGCAACGTCTGGGTGGTCTCGTGACCGGCGAAGACCAGCTGGATGGTGAGCATGATCAGCTCGCGCTGGGTGAGGCGGTCGCCCGCCTCCTCGGCCTGGATCAAGGTGGTGAGCAGGTCCTCGCCCGGGTGGGCCCGGCGATGGGCCACCACCTCGTCCACGTAGGCGGCGAAGTCGGTCGTGGCCTGGTCGGCGATCTCCTGCATCGACGTGGACGAGGCGCTCATGGCCTCGCCCAGCGTCGAGGACCAGCGCCCGACCCGCTCGGCGTCGACGTCCTCGATGCCGAGCAGCTCGCAGATGACGCGCAGGGGCAGGAGGCGGGCGAAGCGCCCGGTCAGGTCGAAGTCCTCGCCCGGCGTCACCTCGTCGCACAGGTCGTGGGCGACGCGGGTGGCCGTGTCCCGGAACCGGGCCACCGACCGGGGGGTGAAGGCCCGGCTGACGAGGGCCCGGAGCCGGGTGTGGTCCGGCGGGTCCATGTGGACCGTGGCGCTGCGGAACCAGTCGACGTACGGGCCCGGCGCCCACCCGGTCCGCTCCAGGAGCTCGGCGCTGGGCGCGCCCATGCGGGCGTCGGCCAGGGCCCGGTGGACGAGGTCGGCCCCCAGCAGCATCGTCCCCTCCGGCGTGGTGGTCCGCACCGCCCGGGTGCCCTGGCGCAGCAGCGGGCCGAGGACGGTCTCGGGCTCGGCCCAGACCTCCGGGCGCGCCGTGTCGACCGTCGGGAGGGTGGGGGCATCGCTCGTCACTGGGCGCCTCCGAGGCGTCTCGGCCGGCTCGGGGCTCGCCGGTTAGGAGTTGTGAGATTATGATGTTTTAGATGACTACGTTCCCGCCGGCAACCGACAGCGGTGACTCCGACGGCGCCGTGCGGGCCCACAGCCTGGCCGAGCTGGTCGCCGCCAGCCTCCGGGAGCGCATCGTGGTCGGCGAGCTGGCCGATGGCGCGGTGCTGCCCAAGCAGGAGGACCTGCTCGTCGAGTTCGGCGTCAGCAAGCCCTCGCTGCGCGAGGCCCTGCGGATCCTCGAGGCCGAGGGGCTGGTCCAGGTGCGCCGGGGCAAGGTCGGTGGCGCCGTCGTCCGCCGGCCCCGGGTCGACAGCGCGGCGGCGATGATGGAGCAGGTCCTGCGGTCGATGGAGGTGTCGGCCACCGACGTGGTGGAGGCCCTGCGGGGCATCGAGCCGGTGTGCGCCGGCCTGTGCGCCCGCCGGGCCGATCGGTCCACCGAGGTGCTGCCCCGGCTCCGGGCCGTGCACGAGGAGGCGTGGGCCGCGGTCGGCGACCTCCGGGCCTACATCGAGCACGCCCGCCGGTTCCACGAGGCCCTGGTGGCCGGGTGCGGGAACCAGACCATGATCGTGCTGATCGGCTCGCTGGAGACCATCTGCTCGGAGGACTCGGCGCTGTGGGTCGACCAGCGGCTGGCGCACGAGGCCCGTCACGGCCACATCGACGGGCCCATCGCCGACGTCACCTACCGCGAGCAGGGGCTGGAGGACCACGCCACCATCCTCGCCCTGATCGCCGACGGCGACGCCGAGGGGGCCGAGCGGGAGGCCCGGCGCCACGCCCTGGCCCGGGGCAGCTGGGTCGAGACGCCGCCGCAGGCCGCCCGCCGCCCGCGGTCGGGGGGGCGGGCCGATGGCTGAGGCCCCCCGGCGCCGGGTCCTCCGATCGGTGGACGCCGCCGGGGTGGCCACCGTGACCCTCGACCGCCCCGAGAAGCGCAACGCCCTCGACGACGCGCTGGTCGACGAGCTGCTCGGGGTCGTCGAGGACCTGGCCGGCGACCGGTCGGTGCGGGTCATCGTGGTGCGGGGCAACGGTCCCTCGTTCTGCGCCGGGGCCGACGCCTCGGGCGCCGGCTCGGCCCCGCCCCGGGGCGCGCTGGAGGACCGGGACCACATGCTCGAGGCCCGCTTCGGGCGCTTCGTCGCCCTCTGGGACGCGCCCCAGCCGGTGATCGCCGAGGTGCACGGCCACTGCCTCGGCATCGCCGTGGCCCTGTGCAGCTGCGCCGATCTGGTCGTGGTGGCCGACGACGCCACCATCGGCTGGCCCCTGCCCCTCGGGGGTGGCGTGATCGGCCCCGCCTTCGCCCTCCACGTGGGGATGCGCCGGGCCAAGGAGCTCAGCTTCCTGCCCGTGAGCACCCTCTCGGGTGCCGAGGCGGCGGAGATCGGGTGGGCCAACCGGGCCGTGCCGGCCGCGTCCCTGACCGAGGAGGTCCGGTCGATGGCCGCCCAGATGGCGGCGGTGCCGGCCGGTGTGCTCCGGGTGAAGAAGGCGGCGATCAACGCCGTGTACGAGCGGCTCGGGTTCCGGGAGGCGGTCCGCGGCGGGGCAACCGCCAACGCCCTGGCCCACACCGACCCCGAGGTCGAGGCGCTCCGCGAGCTCGTCCGCCAGCACGGCATGGCCGGCGCCGGCCGGGTGCTCCGGGGCGACCCCGGGATCTCTTGATCTCTATCATCTAATAGTTTATGATGATGGGGTGACCCCGGCAGAGATCGACAGCGATGCGCTGGTCCAGGCCCGGCACCACGACGGGTGGGTCGAGGTCCACCTCGATCGGCCCGAGCGCCGCAACGCCCTGAGCCACGCCCTGGTCGACCAGCTCGTCGCCGCCCTCCAGGCCGCGGCCGACGACGGCGTGCGGGTGGCGGTCCTCTCGGCCGCCGCCCCGGTGTTCTGCGCCGGCGGCGACCGCGAGGAGGTGCACACCCGGCCGGTGGCCTCGGACCGGTTGCTCGAGCTCCTGCGGGAGACCGAGCTGTTCGTCATCGCCCGGGTCGAGGGGCCCGTGCTCGGCGCCGGGGTCGCCGTGGTGCGATCGTGCCCGGTGGCCATCGGCACCCCGGAGGCCGGCTTCTCCCTGCCCGAGGCCCGGATGGGGGTCTTCCCCGAGCCGGTGGCCTACCTGGAGGGCACGGTCTCGCGCCGCCGGGCCCTCGACGTCGCCGTGCGCTCCCGGTTCATCCCGGCGGCGGAGGCGGAGGCCGCCGGGCTGCTCACCGTCATGGTGGCGCCCGAGGAGGTCGACGACGAGGTCGCCTCCTGGGTCGCCATCCTGCGCGAGCGGCCGGAGGTGGCGGACCAGGCCCGCCTCCACTGGCGCCGCGAGGTCGACCGGGAGTGCCGGGGCCGCGCCGCCTGGCTGCGCGCCGTGGTGGCGAAGGGCCAGCGATGAGGCCGCTCGCCGGCACGCGGGTCCTCGACCTCACCTCCAACGTGTCGGGTCCGTTCGTGACCATGGTGCTGGCCCGGCTGGGTGCCGAGGTGCTGAAGGTCGAGCGCCCCCCCTTCGGCGACGACGCCCGCCAGTTCCCGCCCCTCGCCGGCGGGGAGAGCCTGATCTTCGGCTGGTGCAACAGCGGGAAGCGGAGCGTGGCCCTCGACCTGGCCCGACCCGAGGGCCGCGACGTGGCCCGGCGGCTGGCCACCGGCTGCGACGTCATGATCCACAGCTTCAAGCCCGGCGTGGTCGATCGCCTCGGCGTGTCGGAGGCCGACGTCCGGGCGTGGGGCCTCGACCTCCTCTACTGCGACGTGTCGGCCTTCGGCCACGGGCCCGGGGGCCGGGAGCTGAAGGGCTACGACCCGATCGTCCAGGCGTTCGCGGGGATCATGGACATGACCGGGCACGAGGACGGTCCCCCCGCCCGCTGCGCGCCGTCGATCATCGACCTGACCAACGGGATGTGGATGGCCATCGGGATCCTGGCCGCCCTCATGGCCCGCCGGGGCGGGGACCCGGTCGCCTCGGTGCAGTCCGCCCTGGTGGACTCGGCCCTGGCCCTGGTGCCCTGGCAGGCGACCGTGGCCCGGGAGACCGGCGAACGACCCCGGCGGCGGGGCGCCTCCCACGAGCTGGGCGCACCCTACGACCTGTTCACCACGGCCGACCGCCCGCTCTTCCTGACCGCGGCCAACCAGAGCCTGTGGCGCAAGCTGCTGGCCGTCCTGTCGCTCGAGTCGCTGGTGGACGACCCTCGCTTCGAGACGCCCCTGAGCCGCGCCGCCCACGCCCCCGCCCTGAAGGAGGCACTGGAGGTGGCGCTGCGGACCCGTCCGGCCGAGACCTGGCTGGCCGAGCTGACCGCCGCCGGCATCCCCGCCTCGCTCGTGCTGGGCCTGGACGAGGCGGTGCGCACCCCGGTGGCCGAGGAGCGCCAGTGGTTCGAGCAGGTCGGCGGGCAGAGCCTCGTGCGGCTCCCGCTCCTCGCCGACGGCGCCCCCCTCGACCGGCCCGACCCGGCGCCCCGCCTGGGGGAGCACACCGTCGCCGTCCTGGAGGCGGCCGGCGTGCCGGCCGCGGACGTCGGCGCTCTCCTGGACGCCGGCGTCGCCCTGGCCGCGCCGGAGGACGGCGGGGTGGCCCCGTGACCGGTCGGGAGGACCGCCAGGTCGTCATCTGCAGCCCGCTCCGGACACCGGTCGGGCGCTACGGCGGCGCCCTCGCCGGCCTCGGCGCGGCCGACCTGGCGGCGACCATCGTGGGAGGCCTGCTCGACCGCACCGGCGTCGCCCCCGAGGCCGTCGACGACGTGATCCTGGGCCAGTGCTACCCCAGCGGTGAGGCGCCCGCCATCGGTCGGGTCGCCGCCCTCGACGCCGGGTGGCCGGTCACCGTCCCGGGCGCCCAGGTCGACCGGCGGTGCGGCTCGGGCCTCCAGGCCGTGATCGACGCCGCCCTGCACGTCGGGGCCGGTGCCGCCGAGGTCGTGGTCGCCGGGGGCGTCGAGAGCATGAGCACGGTCGAGCACTACGCGCCCGGCCCCCGGACCGGCGACGACGCCGCGCCGCTGCTCGACCGCCTGGTGCGGGCCCGCGAGACGGCGGGGGGCCGGCACCACCCGGTGCCCGGCGGGATGATCGAGACGGCCGAGAACCTCCGACGGGAGCTCGGCATCAGCCGCGAGGACCAGGACCGGCTGGCGGTCGAGTCCCACCGGCGGGCGGTCGCCGCCCACGACGCCGGCCGCTTCGCCGACGAGCTGCTGCCGGTCACGGTGCCCGGCCCGGGGGGCGGGCTCCGGGTCGATCGCGACGAGCACCCGCGACCGGACACCACGGTCGAGGGCCTGGCCCGGCTGCGCCCGGTCCTCGGCCACCTCGACGCCGAGGCGACCGTGACCGCCGGGAACGCCAGCGGCCAGAACGACGGGGCCGCGGCGTGCCTCGTCACGCACCGGGCGAGGGCCGAGGCCCTCGGCCTGCGCCCGCTGGCCCGGATCGTGTCCTGGGCCGTCGCCGGCGTGGCCCCGTCGACGATGGGCATCGGTCCGGTGCCGGCGACCGAGGTCGCCCTGGCCCGGGCCGGGCTCGACCTGGCCGACGTCGACCTCATCGAGCTCAACGAGGCCTTCGCCGCCCAGGTCCTGGCGTGCACCCGGACGTGGGGGCTGGGCGAGGACGACCTGGCGCGCGTCAACGTCAACGGATCGGGCATCTCCCTCGGCCACCCGGTGGGCGCCACCGGGGCCCGGATCCTGGCCACGCTCGTGCACGAGATGCACCGGCGGGACGTGCGCTACGGGCTCGAGACGATGTGCATCGGTGGGGGCCAGGGCCTGGCCGCGGTCGTCGAGCGGGTCGACCCGTGACCGCCGAGCGCCAGGTCGCCCTGGTCACCGGCGGCGCCGGTGGCATCGGTGCCGCCGTGGCCCGCCGGCTGACCGCCGAGGGCATGGCCGTCGTGGTCGTCGATCGCGACGGTGCTGCGGCCGCCGCGGTGGCGGCCGAGCTGGGCCCGGCGGCCACGGGCGAGGGGGTGGACGTGACCTCCTCGGTCGAGGTCGACGCCCTCGTGGCCCGGGTGCAGGAGGCCCACGGTCGCCTCGACGTCCTCGTCACCGCGGCTGGCTTCGCCCGCGACGCCCTGCTGGCCGACATGGACGACGAGCGCTGGCGGGCGGTGCTCGACGTCTGCCTCTTCGCCCCCTTCGCGTGCAGCCGGGCGGTCGCCCCGGTCATGGCCGGCCGGGGCTACGGGCGCATCGTCCACGTGGCGTCCCGCGCCCACCTCGGCAACCCGGGGCAGGCCAACTACTCGGCCGCCAAGGCGGGTGTGATCGGGCTGACCAAGGCGCTGGCCAAGGAGCTCGGTCGCCACGGGATCACCGCCAACGCGGTGGCGCCCGGCCTCGTCCGCACGCCGATGACCGAGTCCCACCCCCGCTTCGACGCCATCGCCGAGCGGGCGGCGCGGGAGAGCTCGATCCGCCGCATCGGCGAGCCCGACGACGTCGCCGCCGCCATCGCCTACCTGGCCTCCCCCGCGGCCGGCTACGTCACGGGCGAGGTCGTCCACGTGTCGGGTGGGAGGTACGGGTGACGGGCGGGCGGGTCGAGGTCGAGCGGTTCGGCGCGGTGCGGACGATCGTCATCGCCAACCCGGCGACGCGCAACGCCCTCGACGACGACGCCCGGCGGGCCCTGCTCCGCGCCCTGGAGGACGCCAACGCCGACCCGGGGTGCCGGGCCATCGTGCTCACGGGGGCGGGCGCCACCTTCTGCTCCGGGGGTGACATCGCCTCGATGCCCGTCGCCGAGGCCGCCGTCGCGGCGCGCATGGGCGAGCTCCACGCCATCGTGGGGCAGCTCCTGGCCGGGGCGACGCCGGTCGTGGCCGCCGTCGAGGGCGTGGCCTTCGGGTCCGGGCTGTCGCTGGTCGCCGCCTCCGACCACGTCGTGGTGGCCGACGACGCCCGCTTCTGCGCCCCGTTCCCCCGGCTCGGCCTGGTCGCCGACGTGGGCCTGCTGTGGACCCTGCCCCGCCGGATCGGGTGGGGGAGGGCGCGGTCGATCGTCCTGCGGGCCCGCGAGGTCGGTGCGGCCGAGGCCCACGACATCGGGTTGGCCGACGAGGTGGTCGCCCCGGGCGCGGCCCGGGAGCGGGCCGAGGCCGTCGCCGCCGAGCTGGCCGAGCTGGCGCCCCGGGCGCTCGCCGAGGCCAAGCGCCTGCTGCTCGCCGGCGTGGAGCCCCTCGCCGGCTTCCTGGAGGCGGAGCTCGGCGCCCAGCGCGGCCTGCTCGCCACCGACGACTTCGCCGAGGGCCGCACCGCCTTCTACGAGCGTCGCCGAGCCACCTTCACCGGGGCATGACGGTGCCGGCCGTCGACCCGGAGCGGGCCGCGTGGTACCGCGCCCAGGGGTGGTGGGGCGACCGCACCCTGCTCGACCGCGTCCGGGAGCTGGCCCGGGACCGACCCGACGACGTGGCCTTCCACGCCGACGCCGGCCCGCTCGGCTGGTCGGGCTACCTCGCCGCCGCCGACCGCCTGGCCGCCGTGCTGGCCGGCTGCGGCCTCGGCCCCGGGGACCGGGTGGCGGTGATCGTGCCCGACTCGGCGACCGTCCACGTCGCCCTGCTCGCCGTCGAGGCCGCCGGCCTGGTCGCGGTGGGCATCGGGGCCCGCGCCGGCGACCGGGAGATCGCCCACCTCGTGGGACGGACCGGGAGCCGCGCCCTGGTGACCCTCGACGAGCACCGGGGTCGACCGATGGCGGACCTGGTGAGCGCCCTGGCGGCGGCCGGGGTGGAGGTCGGTCGCCACGTCGTCGTCCCCCGGTTCGAGGCCGATCCCGACGGGGCGATCCTCGTCGACGGCGTCGCCGCCCCGGCGGGCGAGCCGTCCGCGGCCCGACGACCGCTCGGGCCCGACGACCTGTTCCTGATCAACTCCACCTCGGGGACGACCGGGCTGCCCAAGTGCGTCCTGCACACCCAGAACCGGTGGATGTACTTCCACCAGGTCGCGGCCCGCCACGCCGCCCTCACCCCCGACGAGGTGGTGCTGAGCGCGGTGCCGGCCCCGTTCGGGTTCGGCATCTGGACCGCCCACGTCACGCCGACCCTGCTCGGGGCGCCGACCGTCGTGACCGAGCGCTTCGACGCGGCGCGGACCCTCGAGCTGATCGACCGCCACCGGGTCACGATGCTGGCCTGTGTCAGCACCCAGCTGGTCATGATGCTGGCCGCCGCCGACGACACCCACGACCTCACCTCGCTGCGGGTCGTCTTCACCGGCGGCGAGGCCGTGCCCTACGAGCGGGCCCTCGCCTTCGAGGAGCGCACCGGCTGCACCGTCCTCCAGTTCTTCGGGTCGAACGAGACCGGGCTGCTCTCGGGGACCACCCTCGAGGATCCCCCCGACCGCCGGCTCCGCACCGCCGGGCGGGTGGTGCCGGAGATGGAGGTGCGCCTGTACGACGGCGACCGCGACGTGACCGCCACCGGGCGGGGACAGCCGGCCGGGCGAGGCCCGGCGACCTGCCTCGGCTACCTCGACGACCCGGCGGCCAACGCCGAGCTGGTCAACGCCGACGGGTGGATGCTCATGGGCGACATCTGCACCCTCGACGCCGACGGCTACCTGACCGTCGTGGGGCGCACGTCCGACATCATCATCCGCGGCGGCAAGAACATCAGCGCCGCCCAGGTCGAGGACGAGGTGATGACCCACCCCGACGTCGTCCTCGCCGCCGCCCTGGCCCAGCCCGATCCCGTCTTCGGCGAGCGGGTCTGCGCCTACGTCGAGCTGGTCGAGGGGGCCGACCTCGACCTCGTCGGCCTCGGGGAGCACCTGGCCCGGCGGGGGACCTCCAAGGAGCTCCGCCCCGAGGCCCTCGTCGTCCTCGACCGCCTGCCCCGCTCGAGCGGCGGCAAGGTCGCCAAGGGCGAGCTCAAGGACGACCTGGCCCGCCGCCTGGCCACCGACACCCGCCCCGACACCGGAGGACCCCGCCGTGCGCAGCACCGATGACCTCGCCGAGGACCTCGGCTTCACCAAGGCCAAGACGGGCGCGGACCGCACCGTCACGTTCCTCCCCGAGCCGCCGCGGGCGGAGCGGCGCTACACGCTCATCTCGGTCGACGACCACATCGTCGAGCCGCCCCACACCTTCGAGGGCCGGATGCCGGCGCACCTCGTCGACCGTGCGCCCCGGGTGGTGGAGACCGACGACGGGCGCCAGACGTGGCTCTACGACGGCGTGGCCCTGCCCAACGTGGGCTTCAACGCCGTGGTCGGCCGGCCCGTGTCGGAGTACGGCTTCGAGCCGGCCCGCTTCGACGAGATGCGGCGGGGGGCGTGGGACATCGACGCCCGGGTGGCCGACATGGACCTGAACGGGGTCTACGCCTCGCTGAACTTCCCGTCCTTCCTGCCCGGCTTCGCCGGCCAGCGGCTGCAGCTGACCACCCCGGACCGGGAGCTGGCGCTGGCGTCGGTCCGGGCCTGGAACGACTGGCACATCGAGGAGTGGGCCGGCCGGCACCCGGGGCGGATCATCCCCTGCCAGATCCCGTGGCTGCTCGACCCCGAGGTCGGCGCCCGCATGATCCACGAGAACGCCGAGCGCGGCTTCCGGGCCGTCTCGTTCAGCGAGGGGCCCCACAACCTCGGCCTGCCGAGCATCCACAGCGGCCACTGGGACCCGATCCTGCGGGCCTGCGCCGAGACGGGAACGGTCGTCAACCTCCACATCGGGTCCTCGGGGGCGTCCCCCGCCACGAGCGACGACGCCCCGCCCGACGTGGTCGGGGTGCTCTTCTTCGCCTACGCCATCTACGCCGCCGTCGACTGGCTCTACTCGCTCGTGCCGGTGCGGTTCCCCGACATCAAGATCTGCCTGAGCGAGGGCGGGATCGGCTGGGTCGCCGGGCTCCTCGACCGCCTCGACCACATGCTCAGCTACCACGACATGTACGGGACGTGGACCGACGAGCTGACCCCGGCCGAGGTGCTGCAGCGGAACTTCTGGTTCTGCGCCGTGGAGGACCAGTCGTCGTTCGCCCTGCGGGACCGGATCGGGGTCGACCACATCCTCCTCGAGGCCGACTACCCGCACTGCGACTCGAGCTGGCCCCGGACCCAGGAGGTGGTGGCCGAGGAGCTGGCCGGCCTGCCGCCCGAGGACGTGCGCAAGCTGACGTGGGAGAACGCCTCCCTGCTGTACCGGCACCCCGTGCCGGCGGCGGTGCAGGAGGACCCGGACGCCTACTGACGCCGCCGTCCCGGTCCCGGGGCCGGGACCGCCCGGAGGAGGGGGGTAACCTCCCGCAGTGGACGCTGGTGAGAGGGAGGCCCGACCGGCGGCGAGTCGCCCGGTCCGGGGGGTGAGCCTGGCCGAACAGGTGGCCGGCCAGCTGCGCGAGCGGATCGTCACCGGCGAGCTGTCCGAGGGCACCGTGCTGCCCAAGCAGGAGGACCTGCTCGCCGAGTTCGGCGTGAGCAAGCCCTCGCTGCGCGAGGCGTTGCGCATCCTGGAGGCCGAGGGCCTGGTGCTGGTGCGGCGGGGGAAGGTCGGCGGCGCCGTCGTCCAGAGCCCCCCGGTGGACAGCACGGCCCGTGGCATCGAGGTCGCCCTGCGCTCCCGGCGGGTGACCCCCGACGAGGTGGCCACGGCCCTGCGCCACCTCGAGCCCGTGTGCGCCCGGCTCTGCGCCAGCCGCCCCGATCGGGAGGAGGCGGTGCTCCCCGTCCTGCGCGAGGCCCACGAGGCGGGGGCGGCGGCGCTCGACGACATCCGTCGCTACACGGTGGAGACCCGTCGCTTCCACGCCGCCCTGGTGGAGACCTGCGGTGACCAGACCATCGCCCTGCTGCTCGGGGCGCTGGAGCGGATCTGCGCCGAGGCGTCCTCGCAGTGGGCCGACGAGGTCTCGACCCAGGGCGTGGCCGCCGACGACCCCATCTCCGACCCGGCCTACCGCGCCGAGGCGGTGGCGGCCCACGCCGCCCTCATCGAGCTGATCGAGGCCGGTGACGCCGACGGCGCCGAGCGCCTGACTCGCGAGCACGCCGGCAGCCGACGGCTGCCCACCCTGGGGGCGTGACCCACCTCTGACCCGCCGACCCTTGCCAATCGAACTTATCTATGTAAACATATAGATGTTAGGTCGGCCCAGGAGGCGAAGATGGCAGCGTTCCCCGGCACCGGCGCGACCCCGACCATCGCCGCGTCGCGCGGCGGGCGGGCCGCCTGGGAGCCCCGCATCACCCCGGTCACCGGTGTGGACCTCACCCCCGCCCAGGAGCTGGCCTGCGCCTTCCGGATCCTGGCCGCCGAGGGCTTCAGCGAGAACATGGCCGGCCACATCACCGTCGGCGACGAGGACGGCCGCATGCTGGTCAACCCCTGGGGCCTGTGGTGGGAGGAGGTCTCGGCGTCGGACCTCTGCCTGGTCTCGGCCGACGCCGAGGTGCTCGCCGGGCGCTGGGACGTCACGCCGGCGATCCACATCCACAGCGAGCTGCACCGCCTCCGCCCCGACGCCCGGGTCGTGATCCACAACCACCCGTACCACGCCACCGTGCTGGCCGCCCTGGGGCTCCTGCCCGACGCCTTCCACCAGACGGGGGCGATGTACGAGGGCGACCTGGCGTTCGTCGACGAGTACACCGGCGAGGTCGACAGCGCGGCGCTGGGGGAGGACCTCGCCCGGCGCATCGGCGACGCCAGCGTGGTGGTGCTCGCCAACCACGGCGTGATCGTGACCGCGCCGACGGTGCCCGAGGCGACCTACCGCGCCGCCTCGTTCGACCGGCAGTGCCGCCTCGCCTACGACGTGCTCCTCGCCGGCGCCGCGGGGGCCCGGGCCACCGTGGTCGACCCCTCCCTCCGCCCCGCCATGCGGGCCTCCCTTCTCGAACGGGCCTCGGAGGTGTTCTGGAACGGTTGGGTCCGCCGCCTCCTCCGGACCGACCCCGACGTCCTCCGCTGACCGGTGGGCGGCTGCGCCCCGTGGGCCCGCGCCGCCGGTCTCGACCCGGCGGGCTCGGCCCCGGTCACCCCCGCCCTGGTGCTCGTCGACCAGCCGCGACCGTGGCCCCGCGCCGTCGAGGAGATCGAGGCGCTGGCGCCGCTGGCGGGGCGGGCCCGCGTCCAGCTGGTCGTCCCCGCCGAGGGTGACCGCGGCGCCGGGCGGAGGGTCCGGGCCTACGTCCGCCGACCCGGGCGCGCCACCTACGGTCGGGCCGAGGGGCGGGCGCCGGACGGGAGCGTCGCGGCCCTGGCCGTCGAGCTCCTCGCCGCGGCCGAGGAGACGCGGGCCGAGGCGCCGATCGAGGTCCTCGTCTGCGCCCACGGCGCCCGGGACCGGTGCTGCGGCTCGCTCGGCACCCGCCTGGCCCTCGGCGGCGGGGGGGAGGTGACGGTCGAGCGGACCAGCCACCTCGGGGGGCACCGGTTCGCGCCGACGGCGCTGACCCTGCCCGACGGCCGGTACTGGGCGTTCCTCGACGCCGACCGGCTGGGCGCGGTGGTGCGCCGCGACGGACCGGTGGGCGCCGTGCTCGCCCACCACCGGGGCTCGTCGCTCGTGGACGGGCCCGCCCTCCAGGTGCTCGAGGCCGCCGCCTTCGCCCGGGTGGGGTGGGGCTGGGACCGCTGGGAGCGAGCGGCGGCCGAGGAGCCCGACGGGACGCTGCGGCTCGACGCCGTCGACGAGAGGGGGAGGGCCTGGCGCTGGTCGGCCCGGCCCGGGCCGTCCCGGGAGATCGTGGTCCCGCCCTGTGGGGCCGGGGCGCCGGTGGTGCACCGCGCCCCGTCGCTGATCGGGCTCCGGTGCGACGTGCCCGACGCCTGAGCGCTTGTGGCGCTTGACACGTCCTCATTTTCATATCATTGTGATTAATGAGACGTTGAACCCGCGCAACCGGCGTGGGTCACGGACATCCAGGAGGCCGACGCAGATGACGACCCGGGTCAAGAGGGGGAGGGTGGTGCTGCTGGCACTGCTCCTCGCGGTGCTGGCGGCCTGCGGGGGCGACGACTCCGACGAGGGCGGGGCGGCGTCGACCGACCCCCCCGGCTCGACCAAGCCGACCGACACCGAGGGTGCGTACGCCCCGCAGCCGCTCGACGAGCCGGCGACGCTCACCTTCTCCACCTCGGGTCCCTTCGAGTTCATCTTCCCGGTGCACCTGGCCATCGAGAAGGGCGAGTTCGCCAAGGAGGGCCTCACCGTCGAGATCGTCACCGTCCCGGCCAACGCCCAGCTGGCGGGGCTGGCGGGCGGCGAGGCCGACATCGTCGGGATCGGCGCCTCGGCGGCGGCGATGAACGCCATCGACCAGGGCATCGAGCTCAGCTTCTTCCAGAACACCCACGACGCCCCGAGCGAGGGCACCACCGAGGGCATCTGGGTGCGCAAGGAGCTGCTCGACGACGACGGCGCGCTCGACCCCGACAAGGTCGACGGGATGAAGGTCGTCCTCGGCACCCAGGGCCTGGCCAGCCCGACCATCTACGTCGCCCGCGAGATGGTCGAGGACGTGGGCCGGTCGATCGACGACATCGAGGTCACCGTGCTCGAGCCCAACGCCGACTCGCTGGTCGCCCTCGAGAACGGGGCCGTCGACGCCGCCCACCTCCTCAGCCCGTTCTCCGACGACCCGGCGCTGGAGGACTGCTGTGCCCTCGTCCACGAGACGGTCGCCGCCGGCAAGTACGCCGCCCTGAGGTCCGACCTCGAGGACCGGCCCGAGGTCTACGAGGCCTTCACCCGGGCCCTGATCCGGACCCAGCGCGGCTACCTCCAGGGCAACTACCACCAGGACGCCGACGTCGCCGCCATCCTCGCCGAGTTCACCGGTGCGCCGATCGAGACCGTCGAGGCCGCCCAGACCTGGTACGGCTTCGGTGACGAGGCCCGCAACGACGACGAGCTCGTCATCGCCCTCCAGGAGATGTGGTTGGACTTCGGCGAGATCCTCTCCTACACCGAGCCCCTCGCCATCGAGGACATGAGCACCCAGGCCATCGTCGACGCGGTGAACGGCTCGTGATCCGACCGTCGGCCCGCCGGGTCCCGCCGCCGGGCGACGACCGGGTCAGCGACGCCGAGGCGCCGCGGATCGTGGCCCGCGCCGTGGAGCGCCGCTTCGACGACGGGCGGGCCGTCGTCTCCGCCCTCGGACCGCTCGACCTGGAGGTGGGCGAGGGCGAGTTCGTCAGCGTGGTGGGACCCTCCGGCTGCGGCAAGAGCACGCTCCTGCGCATCATCGCCGGCCTGATCGCCCCCTCGTCGGGCGAGATCGAGATCGGGCGGAACGACCCGGACCGGACGCTGATGGCCATGGTGTTCCAGGACCACAGCGTGTACCCCTGGAAGACGGTCGAGCGCAACGTCCGCTTCGGGCTCGACGTCGAGCGGCGGGGCTCCCGGGCCGAACGGGACCGGCTGGTGGCCGAGTACCTCGAGCGGCTCGGGCTGTCGGCCTTCGCCCGGGCCTACCCGCAGACCCTCTCGGGCGGGATGCGCCAGCGGGTCGCCATCGCCCGGGCCCTCGTGCTCCAGCCCGAGCTGCTGTTGATGGACGAGCCCTTCGCCTCCCTCGATGCCCAGCTGAAGCGCTTGATGCAGGACGACCTGGCCGCCCTCTGGGAGAACGAGCGGAGGACGATGGTCTTCGTCACCCACAGCATCGACGAGGCGATCTACCTGAGCGATCGGGTCGTGGTGATGTCGGCCCGGCCAGGGCGCATCTGCGCCGACTTCGCCGTCCCCTTCGCCCGGCCCCGCAGCCACGAGATCCGGGCCGAGCCGGAGTTCGCCGCCCTCCAGCAGGAGATCTGGGAGGTCCTGCGTGACGAGGTCGACCGGCACCTCCAGCAGAGCGAGGCGGTGCACCGTGGCGCAGCCTGAGCCCTTGGTGTCCGAGGGGCCCGACGTCGCCGGCGGGGGCGGCGCCGGCACCGGCGACGCGCGGCCGGTGCTGGGCATCGCCCGGTCCTCGGTCGTGCGGCGGCCGACCCCGCAGGAGGTCGACCCCCTCCGGTTCCGCCGCCGGCGGCGGCGCATCGACCGGACGCTCGGCATCGGCCTGCCGATCGTGCTGACCGCCCTCTGGCAGGTGTGCAGCGACCTCGGCTGGTCCGACTCCCGCTTCTTCCCACCTCCGTCGCGCATCTGGACCGCGGGCGTCGACCTGGTCGAGAGCGGCCGGCTCCAGAGCGACCTCTGGGTCAGCTCGCGCCGGGTGCTGCTCGGGTTCTCGATCGGCACGGTCACCGGCGTGGCCGCCGCCGTGGTGCTCCAGGCCTCACGCCTGGTGCGCGCCGCGGTCGAGCCGCTCACCTACGCGCTGTGGACCGTCCCCAAGCTGGCGCTCCTGCCCATGCTCCTGCTCGTGTTCGGCATCGGGGAGACGCCGATCGTGATCCTGATCGTGATCAACTGCTTCTTCCTCGTGTTCATCCCCACGCTGGCCGCCATGACGAGCATCCCGCTCGCCTACCGGGAGGTCGCCGAGTCGGTCAGGGCCTCGCGCTGGCAGGTGTTCCACCACGTGGTGTTCCCGTGCGCGTTGCCCCACATCTTCGTGGCCCTCCGCCTGACCGCCGGGGCGTCGATCCTCGTGCTCGTGGCCGTCGAGTTCGTGCAGAGCCAGTCCGGGCTCGGCTACCTGATCTGGAACTCGTGGTCGCTGTTCCTCGCCGACCGCATGTACGTCGGCATCGTCGTCGTGGCCGTGGCCGGCGCGCTGTTCACCATGCTCGTGTCCGCCGTCGGCCGCCGCCTCACCCGCTGGGCCCCCGAGGGCTGACGCCCCCTGGCCCGCTCTCCGGCACCCAGGGCGGGCTGATGCGCCCCAGGCCACCCGGTAGCCTCTGCCGGCCGGGGTCTCCACCCAGACCACCCAACCCCGGGGACGTAGCTCAGCTGGCTAGAGCACCTGCTTTGCAAGCAGGGGGTCGTGGGTTCGAGTCCCATCGTCTCCACTAGGAACCCCCTGGTCAGGGCGTTCCGGCTGTCCCCGTGTCGGTCGCTCGGGAGCTGACGTACCCTCCGGGCCAGGGCGGCGGTGATCCTCTACGACGTCAGGCAGCTCAGCCGGTGAGGAAGTCGAAGCGGTGGGCCTCGCCCCGCAGCTCCAGCTCCTCCTCGATCACCTGACGCGCCTGGGCGCGGACCTCCTGAGTGGAGATGCTGAGGTCCGCGGCGAGACGTCCCAGCATGCCGGTGGCCTTCTCCAGGTTCTTGCGGTCGAGTCGCGGCGACGGCAGGAACACGATCGACGGGCCGTTCTCGGTGATCATCCTTCGCACCTCCGGGAGGTACGCGAGGAGCTGACCCCACTCTCGAATCGGGTCCTCGATGGGACGCCGCCAGGTGATCACGGTCAAGTCCGTGCGCGACAGCGCCCACAGCTCTTCGATCTGCTCGGACTGGTGCCAGTCCCGGGTCACGAGGGCGTCGAAGCCCGCCTCTTGAGCACGGAGGTACAGGTACCAGTCGGGTGTCTGCGAGCCGGTGAGCTGCCGGTCGAACGAACGGAGGGAGACGACCTCGACAGTGGCGTCGATGCTCTCGGGACGGAAGCCCGGCGGCGATGGGTAACCCTCGTCGAGCAGGATCCGCATGGGTCTGACGAGCTACGCCGCTCGGAGGCGGGCCTCGAGCCTCAGAGCGTCCTCGATGGCTTCCGTTGGAAGGAAGTCGTAGAGAACGTGGATGGCCTCGGCATCGAGGCCCCGTTCGACGCTCAACGCGTGGACCGTCGCACTCGGCACGCGGGAGCCTTCGATGCAGGGTTCGCCTCCGAGCACCCACGGCGAGATGAAGGTGTGGGTGGAGGGGTGAACCAGGCTCGGCCCCCACAGGTCACCCTGAGAGACGCCCTCGATCGGTTCCGCCAGCTCAAAGGCGTCGAGGAGCTCGATGACGGCGTCGAAGCCCTGCTGGCCGGTGAAGCGATCGACCTCATCGTGGCCGATCAGGAAGATGCGGCCGTCGCTGTGGATCTTGGGATCGATGTCGCTCGTCGCGAGCATCTCCCTCACGTGCCGCACGCGTTCGGCCGCCGAGCCTCGGTCCATGTGCTTGCTGCGGAGCCAGGCCATCAGTCGGGCGTACACGATGTCGCGATATGACCATCCGCGGGGTTTGGCGGCGAACCAATCCGGCACGAGCACCCCCGCCGTCGCCCAGTCGTGCAAGGTGCGGGCCGGCACGGCGGAGAGCTGATGAGCCCGCTCGGCGCTGTAGCGGCCACGCGGGTGCCGCAGGGCGCGCAGCACCAGGGCGCGGTCCCCCGGGGTGAGGGCTGGGCTCGTCTGGGGCACGGGCGTCAGTATCGCAGCGCATCGTCGGGGGTCGCCGGTTCCTGTCGTGACCTCCCGATGAGGGCGAGCGTCGCGGCGGCGAGACCGAACGTCCGAGCACAGCTGCTGCCCTCGTTCCCGACCGGCGACCTTGGCATCCGATCCGTCTGCACCAGATCGGCGAAAAAGTGTGCGGGGGCGGGCGGTGGGCGCGTCACAGGGACATGAGCACGCACACCACCACCGTCAACCATCCCTCGATCGCCCGGCGGGTGGGGCTGCTGGCCCTGGGCCTGCTGGTCGTCCTGACCGGGATCGGCCTCGGTGCCACCCCCGCCTCGGCGACGGCCCCGACCAAGCCGGTGAAGATCTTCGCCATCGGCTACGACGACTTCGTCCGCGTCTACTGGGCCCCGCCGACCCACGGTGACCCCGTCACCAGCTACCGCATCGAGCGGTTCGTCCAGGGCCAGGACCAGCCCCAGAAGGCGTGGACCCAGAGCACCACGGCCCCGCTGGTCGACACGACCGCCGTCGACGGCGTCACCTACGTCTACCGGGTCCGGGCTTCGAACGCCGACGGCCACAGCCCCTGGGGTGACGACAACGTCGCCTGGATCGACGAGTTCCACACCGAGCACTCCCGGTTCGGCACCGACGTCGGCGCCTTCGTGACCCGGCAGTACCAGGACTTCCTCGGTCGCAACCCCGGCGTCGGCGAGAAGCAGACCGCCGTCCTCAACATCACCAACGGCACGTGGTCGACCGGAACGCTGATCGCCAACCTCGTCAACAAGCCCGAGCGGGCCCACCGCCACCAGGTCATCCGGCTCTACAACGCCTACTTCAACCGCACCGCCGACCACGGTGGGCTGGTGTTCTGGAGCGACCAGATCACCGAGCACGGCAAGAGCATCAACACGGTGTCGAGCAGCTTCGCCGGCTCGGCCGAGTTCGACCAGATGTACGGCGACCTGACCAACGCCCAGTACGTCACGCTCGTCTACCAGAACGTCCTCGGGCGCACGCCCAAGCCGGCCGACCTCGCCTACTGGAAGGGCCGGCTCGACGCCAAGGAGATCAGCCGGGGCCGGATGATGACCCTCTTCTCCGAGTCGGCCGAGTTCAAGGTGCTCAGCCGGGGCCGGGTCCTCGCCGCCGACGTCCACGACGCCATGCTCGGCAGCACCATCCAGCCGGCGACGCTGGCCACCTGGGGCCGCCACATCCAGGGCGGCGGGAACGCCGGGGACTACGGGACGGCGGTGATGCTGCTCAACGCCTACTGATCACGTCCCCCTCGGCCGATCGAGCCCCTGCCCTCGGGCGGGGGCTCGGTCGCGTGTCGAGGCGGCCGGCCCGGCTCCGACGTCCCCGGTGAGCGTCGCCACCGGGCGATGCCGTGACCCGGGAGGTCCCCCGATGAGCAAGCTCCGCGTCCACTGCTTCACCCTCTCGCTCGACGGCTGCGCCGCCGGGCCCGACCAGTCGCTCGACGCCCCCTTCGGCACCGGCGCCGACGGCCTGCCCGACTGGCAGTTCGGCGCCACCGGCCTCGACGAGCGCTTCGTCGCCGCCGGGAACGAGAACGTCGGCGCCACGATCATGGGCCGCAACATGTTCGGGCCGGTCCGGGGCCCGTGGGGCGGCTCCGACTGGACCGGCTGGTGGGGCGAGGATCCGCCCTACCACCACGACGTCTTCGTCCTGACCCACCACGCCCACGACCCGATCCCGATGGCTGGCGGCACCACCTTCCACTTCGTGACCGACGGGATCGAGGCCGCCCTCGACCGGGCCCGGACGGCCGCCGGCGGGCGCGACGTGCGGGTCGGCGGCGGCGCCTCGGTCGTGCGGCAGTACCTCGCCGCCGGGCTGGTCGACGAGCTCCACCTCGCCATCCGGCCGGTGCTGGTGGGGACCGGCGAGCGGCTCTTCGCCGACGGCGTGGTGCCGGCCGGCTACGCCGTGACCGAGCTGGTCGCCGGCGAGGCCGACGTCGTCCACGCCCGGGTCATCCGCACGCCCTGACGTGGGTGAGGATGCGGGTGGCGGCGTCGAGCGGTGAGAGGTGGGTGACGTCGAGGTCGAGGAGGTGGGGGCTGGCGGGGCGCACGAGGGTGCGGGCGGCGACGTCGGCCATCACGCCGTCGGGGTCGACCCACTTGAGGTGGGCGGCCCGGTCGACGCCGACCACCCGGCGGCGGTGCTCGGCCTCGTCGGCGCAGTGGAGGACGACCGGCACGTAGGTGCTCGCCCGGGCCTCGGCGAGGGCCTGGAGCCGGGGGATCGAGTCCGAGGCCGTGCCGTCGACGACGTAGTTGGTGAAGACGTACGACCAGCCCGGCGGGGCGAGCGCCTCGACGGCGGCGAGGAGGTGGGCCCGGGCGGCGCCGACGTGGGACCACACGGCGGGGTCGAGCGACCGGGTCGGGTCGACGTCGAGGGCGGCGAGGAAGGGCTTCGACGTCAGGTGGTTGTCGACCAGGACGAAGCGGTGCTCGTCGCGGGGGACGAGGTCGACCAGGGCGGCGCCGACGGTCCGCTTGCCGGTGCCCGGGTACCCGAGCAGGTGGACGACGGCGGGCACGTCAGCCCCGCGGGTAGCCCCGGCGGACGGTGCGGTCGAGGATGCCGAGGGTGGCGCGCAGCGCCGTCTCGGGGATGACGGGGAAGATGGCTGCCTCGCGCCACTGGGGGTCGATGTTCGACCAGTCGTAGAACGACGTGACGACGGTGCCGTGCTCGCCCGGTTCGAGCCGGTAGCCGTAGACGTGGCCGATCGGCGGCTTGATCTGGCCGAGGATCGTCCACGAGATCAGGGCGTCGGGCTCGAAGTCCTCGATCGTGACGGTGACGTCGTACCTGCCCAGCGGGAAGTCGTTGAGCGCCTCCCGGTCCATGTGGACGACGAAGCTGTCGCCCGCCGCCGTGACCGGCTCGCCCTCGGCCGACTGGAGCATCCCCGAGCTGTCGATGGCCACGTGGCCCTGCGGGTCGCACAGCACGGCGAAGATCGCCGCCGGCTCCGCGTCGATCACCCGTTGGACCTCCATGCGCTCCTCGCTCATGGGGGCATCCTCGCAGGCGCGGACCCGGCGCGTGCCGGTCGCCGGGTGGCCCCTGCCGCGCCACCCGGGCCGGTGCCGCATGATGGGGCCGTGCACCCGACGTCGCTGACCGAGGAGGCCGTCGTGGCCCGGATCCGGCCCCGCCGCCGGATCACGGGGATGTCGGCCGTCCTCCTGCCCTTCACCGCCGACGGCGAGATCGAGTGGCCGGCGGTCGAGGCCCACATCGCCCGCACCCGCGCCGCCGGCCTCACCCCGGCGGTCAACATGGACACCGGCTACGTCCAGCTCCTCGACGACGCCACCAAGGCCCGGGTCCTCGACCTGGCCGCGGCGGTCACCGGGGGTGATTTCGTGGCCGGCGCCCACGTGGCCGACGGCCCCGGCGACCCCTACGACGCGGCGGCCTACGGGGCTGCCGCCGAGGCCATCGCCGCCCGGGGCGGCACGCCGGTCGTGTTCCCCAGCCACGGACTCAACGCCCTCGACGACGAGGCCTGGGTCCGGGCGCTGGCCGACCTCGGCGCCGGGCTCGACCGCTTCGTCGGCTTCGAGCTGGGGGCGATGTTCGTCCCCTACGGCCGGATCTACTCGCTCGACGCCTACCGCGGCCTGCTCGGCATCCCGTCCTGCATCGGGGCCAAGCACTCGTCGCTGAGCCGGGTGCTCGAGTGGGAGCGGCTGGCCCTGCGCGACGAGGTCCGGCCCGACTTCCTCGTCCTCACCGGGAACGACCTGGCCATCGACATGGTGATGTACGGCTCGGACTACCTGCTCGGCCTGTCGACCTTCGCCCCCGAGGCCTTCGCCGCCCGCGACCGGATGTGGGCCGACGGCGACCCCCGCTTCCACGAGCTCAACGACCTCCTCCAGCACCTCGGCCAGATCACCTTCCGGGCCCCGGTGCCGGGCTACCGCCACGACGCGGCGATGTTCTTCGTCCAGCGGGGGTGGGCCAGCTCGGACGCGACGCCCGAGGGGGCGGTGCGCCGGCCCGACTCCGACCGCGACCTGCTGGCCGACGTGCGGGCCCGGCTCGACGCCTGGGACCTCCGGTGAGGGAGCGGCCCACGCAGGTCAAGAACCTGAAGACGCTCGACGCCCTGCGGGGCCACCTCGACGCCCTCGGTGTCGCCATCCCGATCGACGACGAGGTCGACCCCGGCGGCGTGCTGGCCACCCCGGTCGCCTTCACCGACGCCGGGGCGGGGACGATCACCCTGGCCAACCGGTTCGGGGTGCTGCCCATGGAGGGCTGGGACGGCAGCCCCGAGGGCCGGCCGACCGACCTGGTGCGCCGGCGCTGGACCCGGTTCGCGGCCAGCGGCTGCGGGCTGGTCTGGGGCGAGGCCACGGCGGTGCGCCCCGACGGCCGGGCCAACCCCAACCAGCTGGTGCTCGACGAGACGACGGTCGAGGACGTCGCCGAGCTGCGGGCCCTGCTCCGCCCCGGCCAGGTCGCCGCCCTCCAGCTGACCCACTCGGGGCGCTGGAGCCGGCCCGAGGGGGCGCCCCGGCCCCGCACCGCCTACCGCCACCCCGAGCTCGACGAGCGGACGCCCGGGGCCGAGGTCCTCACCGACGACGAGCTCGACGAGCTGGTCGAGCGGTACGTGGCCGCCGCCGTGCTGGCCCAGCAGGCCGGCTTCGAGCTGGTCGACGTGAAGCACTGCCACGGCTACCTGCTCCACGAGCTGTTGAGCGCCCACGACCGACCGGGCCCCTACGGCGGGACGCTGGCCAACAGGACCCGGTTCCTGCGCGCTGTGGTCGCGGGGATCCGGGAGCGGGCGCCCGGCCTCGGCGTGGCCGTCCGGCTGTCGGCGTTCGACCTGCGCCCGTACGCCCCGGGCGAGGACGGGACCGGTGTCCCCGCCGCCACCGGCCGCTACCCCCACGCCTTCGGCGGTGACGACACCGGCCTCGGCATCGACCTGGCCGAGACCCACGCCTTCCTCGACGTGCTCACCGAGCTGGGCATCGGGCTGGTCAGCACCACCGCCGGCAGCCCGTACTACAACCCCCACATCCAGCGGCCGGCCTTCTTCCCGCCGTCGGACGGCTACCAGCCCCCCGAGGACCCGCTGATCGGGGTGGCCCGGCAGCTGGCCGTCACCGCCGAGCTGGCCGCCGCCCACCCGGGCATCACGATCGTGGGGTCGGGCTACTCCTACCTCCAGGACTGGCTGGCCCACGTCGGCCAGGCGGTGGTGGCCGGGGGCGGGGCGGCCCTGGTCGGGCTGGGGCGGATGATCCTCAGCTACCCCGAGCTGGCCGCCGACGTCCTCGCCGGCCGCCCGCTCCAGCGCAACCTGGTGTGCCGCACCTTCAGCGACTGCACCACCGCCCCCCGCAACGGGCTGGTGTCGGGTTGCTTCCCGATCGACCCGTTCTACAAGGAGCACCCCCAGAGGGTGGACCTCACCCAGGCCAAGCGGGCCGCCAAGGCCCGGCTCCGGGACGGCTGACCGCCCGGGGGGAAAGATGCGGGGCGCGTGTCGAGGTCGGCCGGGTCGCTCCGACGTCCTCCCCGACCGGTGCCCACCGGGGCGCCGGGAACCCAGGAGAGCACCGTGAAGTACATGCTGATCATCTACGGCAACGACGAGATCTGGAGCTCGTTCCCCGCCGAGGAGTTCCAGGAGATCATCAAGGCGACCGACGCCCACAACGCCGCCCTGGTGGCCTCGGGCGAGATGGTCGGCGCCTACGGCGTGGCCGACCAGGTCCAGGCCAAGAAGGTGCAGGTCACCGAGGGCGTGCCGGCGGTGACCGACGGCCCCTACATCGAGGCCAAGGAGTACATCGGCAGCTTCACCATCGTCGACGTCGACTCCGAGGAGCGGGCCCTGGAGATCGCCGCCCAGAACCCGGTGGCCCACCTGACCCCGATCGAGGTCCGGCCCATCCTCCACGAGGCGCCCACGGAGCTGTGACCGACGCGGAGCTGCGCGCCGAGGACGTCACCGGGCTGGCCCCGGTCGTCCTCGGTGCGCTGGTCCGCCGGTACGGGCACTTCGAGCTGTGCGAGGACGCCGTCCAGGAGGCGCTGCTGGCGGCGGCGCGGCAGTGGCCCGACGAGGGCCGGCCGGCGGACCCCCGGGCGTGGCTGATCCGGGTGGCGTCGCGCCGGTTGACCGACGCCCTCCGCAGCGCCACCGCCCGCGAGCGGCGCGAGGAGCGCGACCTCCGGCTCACGCCGACCGACCGGCGGGTGGCGGCGGCGCCCGGCGACGACCCCGTCCCGGCCGACGACGACGCCCTCACCCTGCTGGTGCTGTGCTGCCACCCGGCGCTGTCGGCCCCGTCGCAGGTGGCGCTGACGCTGCGGGCCGTCGGCGGGCTGACCACCGCCGAGATCGCCCGGGCCTTCTTCGTCCCCGAGGCGACGATGGCCCAGCGCATCAGCCGGGCCAAGGCGACGATCGCCAAGGCCGGCGCCACCTTCACCCTCCCGGCCGAGCCCGAGCTGACCGAGCGGATGCGGGCCGTCCTCCACGTCCTCTACCTCGTGTTCAACGAGGGCTACGCCAGCAGCTCGGGTGACGACCTCCACCGCCGCGACCTGACCGCCGAGGCCGTCCGCCTGGCCCGCGAGGTCCACCGGCTGCGCCCCGCCGACCCCGAGGTGGCCGGGCTGCTGGCCCTGATGCTGCTGACCGAGGCCCGGCGGGCGGCGCGGGTGCGCGACGGCGACCTCGTCCCGCTCGACGAGCAGGACCGCACCCTGTGGGACCGGGGCCTGATCGCCGAGGGGGTGGCCCTGGTCGAGGCGACGCTGGCGTCGTCACCGGCGCTCGGGCCCTACCAGCTCCAGGCCGCCATCGCCGCCGTCCACGACGAGGCGCCCAGCGCCGCGGCGACCGACTGGACCGAGGTCCTCGCCCTCTACGACCTGCTGGAGCGGGTCGCCCCCAACCCGATGACGACGCTCAACCGGGCGGTGGCGGTGGCCGAGGTCCACGGCCCGTCGGCCGGGCTCGCCGTGCTCGACACCGTGGCCGACGACGACCGGCTGGCCGACCACCACCGGCTCCACGCGGCGCGGGCCTTCCTGCTCGAGCGGGCGGGTGACGGCGACGCCGCCCGGGCCGCCTACCGGGAGGCCGCCCGCCGGGCCACCAGCCGGGTCGAGCAGCGCCACCTGGAGGCCCGGGCCCGCCGCCTCACCAGCCGGTGACGACGTCGCGGAGCAGCCGGGCGAGGGGCCAGGCACCGTCGGACCAGTTGGCGATCACCGTGTGGGTGGTGCGGCCGACCGGGTCGTGGACCGACCGGAACGACACCCCGGCGTCGTAGCCCTCCAGGGCCACGGCCGGGCCGGTGGGGTGGAGCCAGAACCCGAGGCCGTAGCGCATGCCCTCCTCGGGGACGGCGCTGCGGGGCGCCCAGGCGAGGGCGGCGACGTCGGGGTCGATGCTCGCCCACAACCGGTGGATGTCGGCGACGGTGGAGAAGGCCCCGCCGTCGCCGCTGCCCCGGACCGGGAGGTGGAGGACGTTGGTGCGGTCGCCCTCGGCGTCGAGGTAGCCCAGGGCGGCGCCGGCGGGCAGGGCGTCGGAGCGCAGGAAGGCGGTGTCGGCCAGGCCCGCCGGCCGGCCCACCCGGGCGTCGACCAGGTCCGGGAAGGGCGTGCCCGTCGCCCGCTCGGCCAGCAGGGCGAGCACGACGTAGCCAGCGTTGCAGTAGGCGAAGCGCTCGCCGGGGGCGAAGGCCTGGGGGTGCCCGTCGAGCACGGCGAGGTACGACTCGGTGTCGGCCAGGGTGTGGACGGGCACGGTCAGCACGTGCTCGTCGATCGGGCCGGCGGCGGACTCGTCCAGGAAGTCGCCGATGCCCGAGCGGTGGGCGAGCAGGTGCTCGACGGTGACCCGGTCGTCGACCAGCGGGAGGTCGGGCCCGAGCAGCTCGCGGGCCGAGGTGGCCCGCGGGAGGGTGCCGTCGGCGGCCAGGGCGAGCACGGTGAGGGCGGTCAGGCCCTTGGTGGCGCTGGCGATGGCGAGGCGGGTGGCGACGGTCATCGGGACCCGGTGGGCCCGGTGGGCCCAGCCGGCGGCCCGCGCCAGCACCGTCTCGCCGTCGACGTCGACCCGGACCACGCCCGAGAACCGGCTCTCGGCGATCACGGCGTCGACGCGCCCGTCCAGGTCGTCGGGGCCCACGGCGGCGACGCTAGGCCGGCGGTCGCCGCCGCTCCCGGGGGTTACCGTCGGCCGTCATGGCGATCACCTACGAGTGGCGGGGGGGCTTCACCAACGACGAGGTCAACCCGCTCCACGCCGAGGCCTTCGACCACCGGCTGCTCGACGACGACTGGGTCGGCCAGGTCGAGCGGTGGAGCCTGGGCTGGGTGACGGCCCGCGCCGGCGACGCCCTCGTCGGCTTCGTCAACGTGGCGTGGGACGGCGGGGTCCACGCCTTCGTGCTCGACACGATGGTGGCCGCATCGGCCCGCCACCGGGGGATCGGCACCGGGCTGATCGGGACCGCGGTGCGCGCCTGCCGGGCCCGGGGCGGGCTCGAGTGGCTCCACGTCGACCACGACGAGGACCTGCGGCCCTTCTACGAGGAGGCGTGCGGGTTCGCCCCCACGCCGGCCGGTCTGGTCGCGCTGTCGTGAGCACCACCGTCCACCGGCTGCGGTTCGACCTCGACGACCAGGCCGCCGACCGCTACCCCGAGGTGCCGTTCACGCTCGACGGCGCCGACTCGGTCGAGGTCACCCTGCGCTACGACACGTCCGCCGCCGTGGTCGACCTCGGCTGCCTCGACCCCGAGCGCTGGCGGGGCTGGTCCGGGGGCGCCCGCGACCGCTTCGTCATCCGGCGCGACCGGGCCACCCCGGGCTACGAGCCGGGCGAGATGCCCGACGGGCGGTGGGCCGTCGTGCTCGGGCTCCACGCCGTGCCCGCCGAGGGCGTCGCCGTCGAGCTGACGATCAGCACGCCGGCGGTCGGCGACCTCGACCCCGAGCCGCCCGACCCGCCGCCGGCGACCGGGCCCCGGGGGAGCGAGCGGGGGCTCCCGGCACCGGCCGGCCTGACCTGGTTCGCCGGCGACTTCCACTCCCACACGACCCACTCCGACGGCGAGGCCACCATCGCCCAGCTGGCCGCCCGGGCCGCCGCCAACGGGCTCGACGTCCTCGCCGTCACCGACCACAACACCGTCTCCCACCACCCGCACCTGCCCGGCGTCGGGGCCGCCTACGACCTCACCCTGCTGCCCGGGCAGGAGGTCACGACCGCCCGCGGCCACGCCAACGCCTTCGGCGAGATCGGGTGGATCGACTTCCGCCGTCCGGCCGACACCTGGGTCCGGGAGGTCGAGGCGCGGGGCGGGCTGTTGAGCATCAACCACCCGCTGGAGGGCGACTGCTCGTGGCAGCACCCGCTGGCCGATCTGCCGCCGGCGCTGGAGCTGTGGCACATCGGCTGGTTCCGGGACCTGGGGGCGACGGCGATGTGGGGGCTGCTCGACCGCTGGCGGCCCGACGCCGTCCTGCTCGGCGGGAGCGACTACCACCAGCCCGGTCAGGGCTACGCCCCGGGGACGCCGACGACCTGGGTGGCGGCCGAGGACCGCTCGCCGGCGGCGATCATGGAGGCGGTGGCCGCCGGCCGGACCGCCCTGTCGTGGGCGCCGGCCCCGTCGCCGACCCTGCTGCGGGTCGAGGACGAGATCGTGGCCCTGGAGGCCGACGGCACCGTCCTGGTCGACATGGACGGCCGCCGCCGGGTCCTCCACGGCGACAGGCACCGGTTCCCCGCCGACGCCCTCGGGCGGGCCCCGTTCCGCCTGGAGTCGGCCGCCGGCCACCTCGTCGCCATCACCCCCTGAGGTCCTCCCCGGCCGTCACCACGACGCCGAGGACGAGGATGAGCACGCCGAGCAGCCCGAGGCCGCCGGCGAGGAGGGGGAGCACGATGTCCATGGGGGCCATCGTGCGGAGGCCGCCGGTCGCCCGCATCGGCCGGTCGGCCACTCGCCGCCACCCGATCGGCCGATCCTCGCCGCCTTCCTGTGGCCCCTGCGTCGCGCTTCCGCGACCCCCTCACCCAAGAACCCCGCGACGCGACGCCTGGCCCACAAGAACGGGTTCCTGTGGGTCAGGGGTCGCGGTCTAACGGTGGGCGAAGACGGCGAGCTGGTTGCCGGCGGGGTCGAGGAAGTGGAAGCGGCGGCCGCCGGGGTACGGGTACGGCGGCTCGGCGACGGTGCCGCCGGCGGCCTCGACGGCGGCCAGGGTGGCGTCGAGGTCCTCGGAGTAGAGCAGCACGAGGAGGTCGCCCCGCACCGGGCTCCCCTGCGGGTTCAGCCCACCGACCTCGCCGGCGCCGTCGGGGGCGACGATCCCGACGTACTGGCCGCCGTAGTCGTTGAACGACCAGCCGAAGGCGGCGGCGTAGAAGGCCTTGGCGGCGTCGAGGTCGGGGGCGGGGATCTCGACGTACGAGATGTGGTGGTGGGTCTCGGCCATGCCGGCGAACCTACGCCGGACCCTCGGACCCGGTCTTGGACGGATCGGACGTCGTCAGGCGGACTCGACCTTGGACCAGTCGACGACGGCCTCGCCGGTGGCGGCGACCCGGGTGAGGAGGGCGAGGCGGTTGGCCCGGACGGCCGGGTCCTCGGCCATGACCATCACCGTGTCGAGGCAGGCGTTGAGGGCGGTGGCCAGCGGCTCGGCGGCGGCGAGGAAGCCGGCGACCGAGCCGGTGGCGTCGGCGCCCTCGACCTGCTCCAGGGCGGCCAGCAGAGCCCCCTCGGTGGGGTCGTCGAACCGGGCCGGGTCGACCGCCGGCAGGGCGGCCCGGTCGGTGTCGCCCACCAGGCGGTCGGCCCGCTTGAGGGCGTCGGCCACCAGGGTGAAGCGCGCCGAGCCGACGGCGGCGGTGAGGTCGGTCAGGGCGGCGCGCACCTGGGCCGGGCGGTCGGCGTGGAGCAGGGCGGCCTGGACGAGGTCGTGGCGGTGGCCCTGGTCGAGCAGCGTCTGCTCGAAGCGGCGCCGGACGAAGGGCTCGATCCGCTCGACCAGGTCGTCGGGCACGTCGACCGGGAGGTGCGAGGCGGCGGCGGCCAGCCCGGCCCGGAGCGAGAAGCGGTCGAGCGCCGGGTCGACGCCGGCCATGGCCACGAGCACGACGCCGCGGGCGGCCCGGCGCAGGCCGTAGGGGTCGGCGCTGCCGGTGGGCTCGGCGCCCACGGCGAACAGGGCGGTGATCAGGTCGAGCCGGTCGGCCAGCGAGAGCAGGGCGCCGGCCAGGGTGCCGGGGACCTCGTCGCCGGCGGCGCGGGGCAGCTCGGTCTCGGCGATGGCGGTGACCACGGCCTCCGAGAGCCCGGCGTCGCGCCCGTAGTAGCGGGCCATGGTGCCGGCCAGCGAGGTCATCTCCATGACCATCTGGGAGGCCTGGTCGAACTTGGCCAGCGGGCCGGCCTCGGCCACCACGGCGGCGACGGCGGGGTCGGCGTCGACCAGCCCGGCCAGGTCGCGCCCGGTGGCGGCGATGCGGTCGACCCGGTCGCGCACCGAGCCGAGCCGGCTGTCGAAGGTGATGGTGGCCAGCCCGGCGGCCAGGTCCTCGATCTTCGTCTCCCGATCGCGGGCGACGAAGAAGGTGGCGTCGGCGTAGCGGGCCGAGATCACGGCCTCGTTGCCGGTGCGGACGACGGCGGGGTCGCACGCCCCGTTGGCCACGGTCACGAAGTGGGGGAGCAGGGCGCCGCTCGCATCGGTGACGGGCAGGTAGCGCTGGTGCTTGCTCATCACCGCGGTCAGGACCTCGGGCGGCAGCGCCAGGTGCCCGGGGTCGAACGAGCCGAGCACCGGGGTGGGCGCCTCGATCAGGTTCTTCACCTCGTCGATCAGCGACGACCAGCGGTCGACGTCGACGGTGCCGCTCTCGGCCTCGGCCAGCGCGGTGGCCCCGGTGACGATCTGCTCCCGGCGCACGGCCGGGTCGGGGACGATCGCCCCCTCGACGAGGGTGTCGACCGCCGTCTCGGCCGTGGCGAAGGTGGCGGTGGGCGCGCCCGTCGAGCGGTAGAGGCGGGTCTCGCGCCCGGCGGCCAGCCCGGCCCAGGCGGCGGGGACGACGTCGTCGCCCAGCAGGGCCACCAACCAGCGGACGGGCCGGCTGAAGGCCTTGGCGTCGGCGCCCGGGCGCCAGCGCATGTTCTTCCCGAAGCGGATCGTGTCGAGCAGGGCGGGGACCACGTCGGCCAGGGCCTCGGCCGCCGGCCGGCCCTCCTCCCGGCTCTCGAAGGCCAGGTGCTCGACCCCCTTCTCGGTGACCCGGGTGAGGGCGTCGACGGTGGTGCCCCGCGAGCGGGCGAAGCCCTCGGCCGCCTTGGTGGGGGCGCCCTCGGCGTCGAAGGCGGCGTCGACCTTGGGCCCCCGGACGGTGACCTCCAGGTCGGGCTGGGCCGGGGCGACGTCGGCGACCTCGACGATCAGCCGGCGGGGCGTGCCCAGCACCCGGATGGGCCCGTGGTCGAGGCGGGCGGCGGCCAGCCGGGCCGGCGCCTCCCGCTCGAGGATGGCGAGGGCCTGGGTGACGTCGGCGGCGGGGAGCTCCTCGACGCCGAGCTCGAGGAAGAAGGTGCGGGGCGCATCGCCCGGGGCCGGCGTCGGGGCCACGGTCGGGGCGGGATCGGCCCCGTCGGCCCGGCCGAGCGGGAGGGCCAGCTCCTCGCGCGTGTCGCGCCACAGCTCGGCGATGTCGTGGGCCAGCCGGCGCATCGAGGCGAAGGCGGTGGCCCGCTCGGTGGTGCCCATGGCGCCCCGGGCGTCGAGGACGTTGAAGGTGTGCGAGCACTTGAGGATCTGCGAGTAGGCCGGGATCGGCAGGCCGAGCCCGATCAGCCGCTGGGCCTCGGCCTCCAGCTCGCCCAGCTGGCGGCGCAGCAGCGCCACGTCGGCGGTGTCGAGGTAGTAGGTGCTCCACTCGTACTCGGCCTGGGCGAACAGCTCGCCGTAGGTGACCCCGTCGGCGTAGGGGATGTCCTTGAAGTGGTCGATCCCGTGGAGCGCCATGAGGATGCGCTCCATGCCGTAGGTGATCTCGGTGGCGGGCGGGTCGAGGACGATCCCGCCGGCCTGCTGGAAGTAGGTGAACTGGGTGATCTCCTGGCCGTCGAGCCAGACCTCCCAGCCGAGCCCCCAGGCGCCGAGGGCGGGCGACTCCCAGTTGTCCTCGACGAAGCGGATGTCGTGGGCGGCGACGTCGATGCCCAGGGCGACCAACGACTCCAGGTACAGCTCCTGGGGGTTGCCGGGCTCGGGCTTGAGGATGACCTGGTACTGCGTGTGGGTCTGGAGCCGGTTGGGGTTGTCGCCGTAGCGGCTGTCGTCGGGCCGGACGCTGGGCTCGACGTAGCCGACCTTCCAGGGCTCGGGCCCGAGCACCCGGAGGAAGGTGGCCGGGTTCATCGTGCCCGCGCCGACCTCGGTGTTGTAGGGCTGCACGACGGCGCACCCGCGGGCGGCCCAGAACTCGGAGAGCCCCAGCAGGGCCGCTTGCATCGTCAGCATCGGGCGAGGGTACCGCCGGCTCGGTTGCGACCCAGAGCCGGTTGCCTACCGGCCCCGCTCGGTGCCCGGGGGGAAGAAGATGTCGAAGGCGCGGGGGCCCACGGTAGCCCCGAGCGAGCGGAAGGCCAGGGCGGTCGAGGCGAAGCCGACCCGGTCGCGGTGGGTCCACGGGATGGCGAAGCGGCGGCGCACCACGTCGGGCAGCGAGCCCAGGGTGACCAGCCGCAGGTTCTCGCCCCGCAGCCAGCGGAGGGCGGGCGCCACCGGCTGGAGCGGCAGGGGGAGCGGGGCCTCGGGTGGCTTGGGGGCGCCCGCGGGCGGGTGGAGGACCCAGTCGGCGGCCGGGGTCAGCTCCAGCTCGTGGGCGCAGATCTCGGCGAAGCGGGCCTCGAAGGCGGCCAGGTCGAGGGGGACGGGCCGGTCGCTGACGCCGTAGCGGCGGTACCAGGTGACCGTCTCGGCGTAGAGCTGCTCCTTCTCGGCCCGGGTGAGGGGCAGGGGGAAGAAGAGCTCCGCGGCCCGGAAGAACTCCCAGGTGAAGGTGGCGTGGGCCCACCAGAACACGTCGGGGTCGAGGGCGTGGTAGCGGCGCCCGACGTGGTCGGTGCCCTTGATGTCGGGGTGGAGGTCACGGATGGCCCGGCCCCGGCGGTCGCCCTCGTCGCCGTCGGGGGCGAAGATCGTCCCCCAGATCTGGGGGATCGACCGGAGGATGCGGGCCCACGGCTCGGTGAAGAAGGCCGAGTGGTCGGTGACGCCGGCGCCGAGGCCGGGGTGCAGGAGCTGGAGGACGCCGGCCGCGGTGCCCGTCATCAGGCCCCGGCCGTCGCCGGCGATGCGCCACAGCACCGAGCCGGGTCCGAGCGGGGCCCCTTCGGCGCGCCCCCGCTTCGTGGCTACGAGTGTTTCCACAAAGGGGGAACCTAGCGCGCCGTGGCCAGGACGGCGGCGGAGGCCCGCACCGTCCCGTCGACGAGCAGCCACAGCCGGATCCCGTCGCCCTCCCCGGACGACCGCAGCTCGACCGCCTCGCCCGGCTCGATGGCGCCCGGGTACTCGAGCTCGGCCCGCACCGGCACGAGGCCGCGGCGGTCGAGCTCGTCCTCGACCGGCTCCCACGTGGCGGCGTTGTTGACGTGGCCCATGCCGTCGTGGTCGGTGCTGCGCAGCGGCCACGGGCGGGTGGCGGCGTCGGGGTCGGGCCCGGGGTGGCGGAGGCGGGCCCCGACGGTGCGGCCGTCGGCGGCCGAGCCGTAGATCGCCGTGAACTCGGGGCTGAGACGGGTGGGGCGGCCGGTGTCGGGGTCGAGGGCGACCCACAGGGCGGCGGCCTCGACGTGCCCGCCGCCGTCGCCCTCGATCGTGGTCCGGCGCTCGGCCCAGGCCGTGCCCAGCCCGCCGCAGAAGGTCGTGAGCGTGACCACCTCGCCGGGACGGGGGGCGGTGACGACGTCGATCACGGTGCGGCGCACGACCCAGGGCTGGCGCCGGTCGATCCCGGCGTCGCGGGTGTCGTCGTTGGACACGTCCTGGAGGTAGCGGGCGATGCTGTCGAGCCGGAGCCGGCCGTGGCGGTCGACGTCGCCCCAGCGGACCCGGCGGGTGGCGACGAAGGCCCGACCCGTCTCGACCCGACCGGCCAGCGGGTGGCGCTCCATCAGCGGGCCCACACGACGGGGAAGAGCGGGTGGTCCATCGGGGCGCCGGCGGGCAGCTCGTCGGCCAGCCCCGGGAAGGGCGGCGACGTGGCCCACGGCCGCGGGGCGTGGACGGCGTCGTCGCCGAGGAACCGCAGCGACAGCACCCGGCGGCGCCCGGGCCCGGGGAAGCCGGCGGCGCCGTGGAGGCAGAGCATGTGGAAGAAGACGGCGTCGCCGGGGGCCAGGTCCCAGGCCAGGACCTGGTCGTCGGCGATGGCGGGCAGCTCGGCCAGCGTCCCCTCGGGGAACCAGCGGGCCTCGCCGTCGAGGAAGGTGCGGGGCATGTACCAGGGGCCGAGGTGGGAGCCGGCCACCACCTCCAGCGACGACGCCCGGGGCACCGGGTCGACCGGCATCCACATGCTGACCAGCTGACGGCCGTCGACGTTGTAGTACGGCAGGTCCTGGTGCCAGGGGGTGCGCTGGCGGGTGCCGGCCTCCTTGACCAGCACGTGGTCGTGGAAGAGCCGGACGGTCGTGGCCCCCACCAGCTCGGCGGCGATCGCCGGCGCCGCCGAGGTGCGGGCCAGGGCCTCGATGGCGGGGATCTCCGACCAGCGGCAGAAGTCCTCGACGAAGGCGCCGTCGTCACGGTCGCTGGCCCGCTTGGCCGTGGGCGAGAGGTCGGCGAGGGTGGCCTCGATCGCCTCGGTGGCCAGCGCCACCTCCTCGGGGCCGAAGGCGCCCCGCACGCAGACCGCCCCGTCGGCGGCGAAGTCGCCCTCGATCTCCCAGGTCACGGCGGCCAACCTAGGCCTCCAGCTGCTCCTTGAGGGCGGCCAGGTTGGCGGTCATGGCGGCGTGGTGCTCGCCCAGCCGGACCTCGATGATGCGGGCCTCGCGGTCGGGCATGGCGTCGATGGCGATGTTGAGCCCCGAACGGCCCGGTCCCATCCGGAGCCACTGGCGGACGACGACACCGTCGCGGACGGGGTCGACCTCGAAGCCCCAGGTCGACCAGGCCTCGCCGCCGGCGCTGACCTCCCAGGTCCAGCGGCGGGGGGCGTCGACCTCGACGACGGTGCACGTGGTGGTCCACTCGCCGAGGTGCTCGTTGCGGTTGCGGCCCTCGAAGCGGGCACCGGGCACCGGCGCGGTGGCGCCGTCGAGCCAGGTCACCGCCTCGAGCTCGGGCGAGCGGCGCAGCGGGAGGGTGATGTCGGTGACGGCGGCCCAGGCGGTGGCGGGATCGGTGGCGATCCGCGCCGTGGCCTCGACGGTGGGGCAGTCCCGGTAGCGCATGGCGCGCACCGTAGCCGCAGTCGGTTCCACAAGTGAACGAACGGATCCCGCAGGGCCGTGGGCCGCCCTACCATCGGGGCCCATGGATCCCCTGTCCTTCGCCACCGGCCCCGACGCCGCCGCCGTTCTCGCCGCCGTCGGCGAGGTCCTCGCCTCGCAGGGCTACACCGTCACCCCCGACGCCACCGGCTGGGGCGGCCGGGCCGAGGTGGGGTCGAAGGCGGCCCGGGCCCTCGCCGGGGGCTTCGCCCGCCGGATGATCCTCGACTACGCCGTCACCCAGGGCCAGCAGCCGGGGACGACGCAGCTGGTCATCACCCCGGCGGCCACCGGCTGGAGCGGCGGGGCCCTGGGGGCCAGCAAGGCCAAGACCGAGCTGTCGAACGTCGGCACCGCCGTCCACCAGCTGCTCGGGAGCCGCGGCCTGCTGCTCGGCTGAGTCCGTTGCAGGAGTGAACTGACCAGCGTACGGTGCCGGCCCATGCGGCTCGGCGTCCTGTTCGACCCCCACGCCCCCGACGCCGGGGAGCACGCCCGCCGGCTGGAGGAGGCGGGGGTGGCCTCGCTGTGGGTGCCCGAGGTCTGGGGCTACGACGCCCTGACCGGGCTGGCCCACACCGCGGCCCGGACGACGACGATCGGGCTCGGCACCTTCGTCGTCCAGCTCGGGTCGCGCAGCCCGGCCCTGCTGGCCACCAGCGCCCTGAGCCTCCAGTCGCTGTCGGGCGGGCGCTTCACCCTCGGGGTCGGGGTCTCGGGACCGCAGGTGATGGAGGGCTGGCACGGGGTCCGGTTCCGCCGACCGGTGCGGGCCACCCGCGAGACGATCGAGATCATCCGCACCGTCAGCCGGGGCGAGCGGCTGGCCCACGACGGCGAGGTCTACCCGCTGCCCCTGCCCGACAGCGACGGCCGGGCGCTGCGCCCGCTGGTCGCCCCGGCCCACGTCCCCGTGTACGTGGCGGCGATGGGGCCGGCCAACCTCCGGCTCACCGGCGAGGTGGCCGACGGCTG
This sequence comes from Iamia sp., assembly GCA_035765045.1. Lineage (GTDB taxonomy): Bacteria > Actinomycetota > Acidimicrobiia > Acidimicrobiales > Iamiaceae > Iamia. The sequence continues at coordinate 75,540 of DASTYI010000067.1, forward strand.
GCTCGGCAACGCCTTCGTCCCCGAGGCCGCCGACGTGGTCCTCGGCCCGCTGCGCGAGGGGGCGGCCGCCGCCGGGCGAGGCCTCGACGCCCTCGACCTGGTCGCCCCGGTGGCCGTCGAGCTGACCGGCTCCGACGCCGAGACCGAGGCCGCCGTCGACCGCCACGCCGGGGGCTACGCCTTCACCATCGGGGCCATGGGCTCGGGGGGCCGCAACTTCTACAACGACGCCTTCGGCCGGCTCGGCCACGCCGCTGACGTGGCCCGGGTGCAGGCGTTGTGGCGGGCCGGCGACCGGGAGGCGGCCGCCGCCGCCGTGCCCCGCGACCTGGGCCGGCTGACCAACCTGATCGGCTCCGAGGCCGAGGTGGCGGCCCGGCTGGAGCTCCACGCCTCGGTCGGCATCACCACCGTGCTGGCCAAGCTCGACGGCCCACCCGCCCACCGGCTCGCCGTGGTCGAGCGGCTGGTGGCGCTGCTGCCGTAGGTCAGGGCGAGGGCCCGGACGACGAAGGCGCCCAGGCCGGCGACGGCCCGGAGCGGGCCGTGCCGGTTCGGTCAGCCGCGGACCACCCGGTACCGGAGGAAGGTGGCCAGCGGGACCTGGGCCACGGCGATCGGCTCCAGCCGGACGGCCGTGCCCCCGGGGTGGTCGAACAGCCGGGTGCCGGCGCCGAGGAGGACGGGGGCGACGCTGGTGAGGACCTCGTCGAGCACGCCCCGCTCCAGCAGGCTGCGGGCCAGGGTGGCGCCGAGGACGTTGACCACCCGGTCGCCGGCGGCCCCCCGGGCCCGGGCGACGGCCTCGTCGAGGTCGGCGGTGCAGTCGACGCCCGCGACCGGCCGGCTCGTCACCCCGATCTGCGGGCCCTCCCAGCCCCCGCCGAAGACCTCGCCCTCCCCGGCGGTGCCCTCGTAGGGGTCGCGCCCCCGCAGCGTCCCCCCGCCGACCAGGACGGCGCCGACCTCGGCGACGAAGGCGTCCATCGCCGGGTCGGGCCCGAGGAAGGGCACCATCCAGCTCATGTCGCCGTCGGGCCCGGCGATGAACCCGTCGAGCGACATCGTCACCGAGTACACGAAGGTCGCCACTCAGGCGACCTCGGTGGGGGTGCCGTCGGTGACGGCGACGAGCTCGGCGAACGACGTCGGGTAGATGGCGTGGGGGATGCCGCCGGCGGCCCAGACCTCGTCGTAGGCGGCCAGGGCGGTGTCGACCAGGGTGCGGACCGGGGCCGGGTGGCCGACGGGCGCCACGCCCCCGATGGCCTGGCCGGTGGCGGCCCGGACGAAGGCGGGGTCGGCCCGGTCGACCGAGGCCACGCCGAGGGTGGCGGCGACCTTGGCGGTGTCGACCCGGTGGGCACCCGAGGTGAGGACCAGCAGGGGCTCGCCGTCGGCCGAGAAGATCAGCGAGTTGGCGATCTGGCCGACCTCGACGCCGAGGGCCTCGGCCGCCGCCTTGGCCGTGCTCACGGCGTCGGGCAGGACCTGCACGGCGAAGGGGGCGCCCCGGGCGGCGAGGGCGGCGCCCACGGCGACGACGTTGGGGTGGTCGGCGGCGGCCATCCGCCGACAGTACCGAGGCCCCGCGCCACCATGGGCCGATGGCCCCGGAGCTCGACGCCCGCACCACCGCCCAGCTGGCCTTCCTGGTCGAGGCCGACCGGCTCAAGGGCGTGGCGCGGGCCAACCCGCTGGTCGACGGCTCCCGCCGCGAGAACAGCGCCGAGCACTCGTGGCACGTCGCCCTGATGGCGGCGGTGCTGGCCGAGCGGAGCGAGGAGCCGGTCGACCTCGGGCACGCCCTCTGCCTCTGCCTGGTCCACGACCTGGTCGAGATCGACGCCGGCGACACGGTGCCGTGGGACACCGCGGGCCGGGCCACCAAGGCGGCCCGGGAGGAGGCGGCCGCCGACCGGCTCTTCGCCCTGCTGCCCGCCGACCAGGCGGCGACCTTCCGGGGCTGGTGGGACGAGTTCGAGGCCGGCGCCACCCCCGAGGCCCGCCTGGCCAGGGCGGTCGACAGCCTGGCCCCGCTCGTCGTCAACCACGCCGAGGGCGGGGCGCTGTGGCGGGAGAAGGGCCGGACCGAGGCCGACGTCCGGGCCCGCAACGCCCGCCTGGCCACGTGGGCCCCGGCCCTCGTCCCGGTGGTCGACGCCCTCGTCGACGACGCCGTGGCCCGGGGCTGGCTCTAACGCCTGACGGCCAGGTGGAGGCTGGTGCGGGGGCCGGTGACGCTGGTGTCGAGCAGGTCGAGGTCGACGTGGCGGTCGAAGCCCTCGAGGAAGCGGGTGCCGCCGCCCAGGATCACCGGCATCACGTCGATCCGCAGCTCGTCGACCAGCCCGAGGCGCAGCAGCTGGCCCATCAGGTCGGGCCCGCAGATCGCCGTCACCGCCTTGTCGCCGGCCAGCTCCCCGGCCCGGGCGACGGCGTCCTCGACGCCCGTGGTGGCGAACTCGATGAACAGCTTCTCGTTCCGCGCCGGCTGGTGGTCGGGGGCGGTGTGGGTGACGACGACGATCGGGACCTGGAACTCGTAGTCGTCGGCGTAGCTGTCGGGGTCCTCGGCCCCGTCGAACATGCCCCGGCCCATCAGCACGGCGCCGGTCTCCTCCAGCTGCGCCTGCATGACCTCGGAGCCCAGCATCGTCTCGAAGTCGGTGTAGAGGGCGTGGGCGTCGCCGTCCCGGTCGGACACGTAGCCGTCGAGCGAGATGGTGATGCCGGCGATGAGGGTGGTCATGCCGGGGTGGACCGCGGCACGCCCCAGGGCTCATCGGCGGGCCAGCCCGGGCCGGGGCGGGCGGTCACCTCGCGCACCCGCAGCGGCTCCCGGCAGTGCGAGCACACCACCTCGGCGTCGGCGTCGTGGTCGCAGAGGGTGTGGTGGTACTGGAGCGGCGGGCCCTCGTCGCCGGCCAGCCAGCGGTCGCCCCAGGTCTTCATGGCGGCGATGACGGTGAAGAGGTCGCGGCCCTTGTCGGTGAGCACGTACTCGTGGCGCAGCGGGCGCTCCTGGTAGGGCCGGCGGGCGAGGATGCCCTCGTCGACCAGCCGGGTGAGCCGCTGGGTGAGGATGTTGCGCCCGATCCCGAGGTTGCGCTGGAAGGCGTCGAACCGGCGGGTCCCCGTGTAGGCCTCGCGCAGGACGAGCGGGGTCCACCAGTCGCCGAGGATGTCGACGGTGCGCGCCACCGAGCAGGGCCACTCGCCGAACGGGGTCCGCTTCACGACGGGGACGCTACCGCCGTCGGTTCCGTTGTGGAACTGACCGCCGGGTCAGGGCGTGAGGACGATCTTGCCGACGCCGTCGGCGCGCGAGGCGAAGAGGGCGTAGGCGTCGGGGCCGTCGGCCAGGGCCATCGTGTGGGTGACGACGACGTTGGGGTCGATCCGGCCCGCCGCCGCCAGCTTCAGCAGGGTCGGCAGCTCGTGCTGGACGCTGCACAGCCCGATGTGGATCTCCAGGCCCTTGAGCTGGGCCAGCGCCATCCGCACCGAGAGGTCCATGCTCTGGTTGACCCCGACGATCGACACCCGGCCGGCCCGCCCGGCCAGGTCGAGGGCCAGGGTCAGCGTGGCGTCGGCCCCGACCGCCTCGAGGGCGACGTCGACCCCCCGGCCCGCGGTCGCCTCGGCTACCGCGGCCCGCACGTCGTCGCCCTCGACCGGCTCGGCGCCGAGGGCGGCCGCCGCGGCCCGGCGCTCGGGCACCAGGTCGATGGCCAGCACGCGGGCCGCCCCCATCACCTGGGCCGACAGCACCGACAGCAGCCCGACGGGGCCGAGGCCGACGACGGCCACGGTGTCGCCCGGCCCGACCCGGCCCCGGCGGGCGCCGTACCAGGCGGTGGGGAGGTTGTCGGTGAGGACGACCCCGGCGGCGTCGCTCAGCGCCTCGGGCAGGGGGAACAGGTTCCGGTCGGCGGCCGGGACCGAGAGCGCCTCGGCCTGGGTGCCGGCGTGGGCGTGGCCCAGCCCCCAGCACCCGGCCTGGCCGGTCTCGCACAGGGTGATGTGGCCGTGGGCGCACGGCGTGCAGCGCCCGCACGCCGCCGAGGCGGCCACGAGCACCCGGTCACCGGGCCGGACGGTCCGCACCGCGGCGCCGACCTCCTCGACGATGCCGACCGCCTCGTGCCCCAGCGAGTACCCCGTGGTCTCGCTGAAGCCGTGGCCGTGGTAGATGTGCAGGTCCGACCCGCAGATGCCCGAGGCGGTGATCCGCACCACGGCGCCCTCGTCGCCGGGGAGGGCGGCGTCGGCGACGTCGGAGAGGGCGACCTGCTCGGGGCCCTGGTAGGTGAGCGCCTTCATCGTCGGATCGCTAGCGCAGCAGGGCGACGGCGTCGAGGTCGAGGGCGTGCTGGGCGTGGCGGCTGGCCATGGCCATGAACATCTGGTCGCCCCGCTCGGTGCGCTCGACCAGCATCGACGCCGCCACCGCCATCACCAGCCCGGCGAAGGTGCCCCGTCGGTGGTCCTGCCAGCAGGCGTCCCAGCCGTAGCCCTCGATGCCGGCGGCGACCAGCCCGTCGTGGTAGCGCCGCACCAGCGTCTCCTCGACCGGCCGGCGGTCCTCGGGGAGCAACCCGGCGCCCATCACGTAGGCGACGTCGTTGAGGGCGGGGCCGACGGCCACGGTCTGCCAGTCGACCACGCCGCGGACGTGGCCGTCGTCGGGGTCGAGCAGCAGGTTGTCGAGCCGGTAGTCGCCGTGGGTGATCGTGAGCGGGGCGTCGCCGGGGGTGAGGTAGGCCTCCAGGTCGCCGAAGAGCGCCTCGCCCACCGGGCGCACGTGGTCGGCCAGGTCGTCGGCGTAGCGCTCGGTGAACCCGGCCCACACCCCGGGGAGCAGCATCCCGAGGAACATCCGGTTGGCGTCGAGGTCGCCGTGGAGCCACTCCATCTCGGCCAGCGTCGGGTCGCCCCAGCGGGGGGCGTGGAGGTGGACCAGCTCGTCGAGGGCCGAGGCGACCACCTCGGGCGGGCAGCCGGCCAGCTGGTCGCCGGCCCGGGCCGGGGCCATGTCCTCGAGGAGGAGGACGAAGGCGGCGGTCGCCGGGTCGATGGCGGCGTGGAAGACCGTGGGCGTGCAGATGGGCAGCGCCGGGGCCAGCTGCTGGTAGAAGCGGACCTCCTTCTCGTAGCTGCGCAGCGAGAGGGCGGTGGCCCGGCTGGTCGGGTCGGCGGCCGGGAGCTTGGCCACGATCGTGGCCGGCATGGTGGCCGGGGCGCCCTCGCAGGTGAGGGTCAGCCGGAGGCTGTCGCACATCTGGCCGGTGCCGACCGGTGTGGCCTCGACCGCGGTGACCTCCCCGCCGGCGAGGTGCTCGGCCAGGGCGGCGGTCAGCCAGGCGGGGGTGAGGAGGTCGGGCGTGTCGGCGATGGCGATGGTGCTGTGACCCACGTCGCAGATGGCTAGCACCTGGTAACGCCCGTTGCCAGCATCGCCTCAAGGTGCCTGGCACCTTGAGGCGGTCAGAGGTGGTAGCCCCTCTGGTGCTCGGTGATCAGGCGGAGGGCCTCGGCCGAGGTGGTGGGGCCGTAGGTGCGGGCCGGGGGCAGGTTGGCCCGGATCTGCTCGATGTCGGCGGCGCTGACGGCGCAGGTGCTCTCGGGCACCTCGATCCCGTAGAGCCGGGCCGAGGTCAGCCCGAAGATGTCGGCCTTGATCTCGTCGGTCAGCTCCGGGTAGCCGTGGCGCTCCTGGAGCTCGGGGGAGATCTGGAAGGTGCGCAGCGCCTGGATCTGGTCCTGCGGGGTGCCGAACCAGATCGAGTCGGTGCCCCACACCACCCGGTCGGGGCCGACGTGGGTGAGCAGCTTGCCGAGGACGTGGGCGGCGGCGGTGGTGTCGCGCATCAGGAACCACCAGGTCCCACCCAGCTCGGCGTAGACGTTGCTGCTCGGCCCGAGGTCGTTCTCCTCCAGCGTGCGGATCAGCCGGTCGACGCCCTGCGGGTCCGGGTCGTCGGGGTCGTAGGGGCCGACGCCGCCCTGCCCGGGCTCGAAGCCCGAGTGGTACACGACGAAGGAGATGTCGGGGTTGCGGGCCGCGGCGGGCCCGATGTCACTCGGGTCGGCCAGCTCGGGGGTGGTGCCGACGATCGAGCTGATGCCCTTGTGGGTGCAGATGATCGGCGGCCCGATCTCGCGCACGTGGTCGATGAAGCGCTGGCCGATCTGCGGACGATCCGGGTCGTGGTCGTCGAAGTAGAAGTGCTGGTCGGTCGGGGTCATCGTGTAGATCTTCCAGGCCGCGATGTCGTAGCGGTCCCGGATGTCGGTCATCGCCAGCAGGTTGGCCTCGAGCTCGCCGTGGTGGGGGTAGGCGCCGCCGTGCATCAGGACCCGGCCGTCGCAGCCGAGCCGGGTGGCGACGTCGATGGCGTGGACCATGTCGGCCGACTGGAGCCCGGCGAGGGCCTGGGCCGGCAGGGCCGAGAGGATCGCCATCGTCGTGTCCGAGCGGACGAACATCTCGCGGAAGTAGGCGTCGACGGTGAAGCAGGTGCGGGGGTCGCCGTCCTCGGCGCCCTCGGGGCAGGCGGCGTGGGGGAAGGCCGAGGTCCACTCGCCCCCGGGCTGGGACAGGTCCTGGTTCACGTAGTGCGACTGGACGTCGAAGATGAACTCGCCGCCGCCGAGCTCCTCCAGCGCCGCGTCGGTGTCGACGGTGGCCTCCTCGGAGACGTCGTAGGTGCCGCCGGGCTCCTCGCCCCGGCTCCTGGCCTCCTCCTTGGAGCAGGCGGCGAGCACGAAGAAGGTGGCGGCCGCCCCGGTGGCGCCGGTGAGGAAGCGGCGGCGGGAGATGCCGAGCCGGCGGGCGTTGACGTCGGCCAGGGCGTGGGTGCGGCGGATGGCCTCGGCCACGGTGGGCGAGTGCGGGACGGGGACGAACTCGCCGTTCGACACCGGTCCCAGCTTCACCGGGAGCTGCGGCTCCTCGTCGGCCATGGGGGGCTCCCTCCGTGCGGAACGTGCAGCCATCATGCACCTTTCTCGGCGGCGGTTCTCAGAAGTGGCCATGAGATGGCCGGTTTGGGGGCGCACGATGGGGCTCCACCCACCTGGAGGTTCCACGATGCCCGGCCTGCCCCGCCCCCACGACGACGAGACCACCCTGCTCCTGGCCTTCGTGGCCCAGCAGCGCGACCTGCTCGCCACCGCCGCCCACGGCCTCACCGACGAGCAGGCCCGGGCCACCCCCAGCGCCAGCGCCCTCAGCGTCGGCGGGCTGGTCAAGCACGTGACGGCGATGGAGCGGTCGTGGATGGACGCCGTCCTCCAGCGCACCCGGCCCGAGGCCGGCGGGACCTACCAGGACGACTTCGTGATGGGCCCCGACGAGACCCTCGCCGCCCTGCTCGCCGACATGGCGGCCGCCGGGGCCGAGACCGAGGCGATCGTCGCCGGCCTCCCGCTCGACCACCCGGTCCCGGTGCCCGACGCGCCGTGGTTCCCCAAGGACGTGACCGCCTGGTCGCTGCGGTTCGTCCTGCTCCACCTGGTCGAGGAGCTGGCCCGCCACGCCGGCCACGCCGACGTCGTCCGCGAGCACGTCGACGGGGCCACCTGGTACGGCCTGATGGCCGCCCGCGAGCAGGTCGACCTCGGCCCCTGGGTCCAGCCCTGGACCCCGGCCGCCGAGGTCGACACGGCGGCGCTGTAGCCGAGCATCGTCCTGACCCGCGGGCTACTCCTCGCCGGAGCCGAAGCGGGCGGACCAGGCGGCCACCTGCTCGTCCTCGATCTTGGCGAAGAGGACGGGGGGGACCTCGATGGGGGAGCCGGGGGTGAGGGCGGCCATCTCGGCGGCGACGTCGGTGGGCCAGGCCGGCAGCTCGACGATGCCGAAGGCCCGCAGCAGGGCGGCCGAGGTGTCGGGCAGCACCGGGGCGCCGAGCACGGCGAGCAGCCGGAGGTGGTGCAGGGCGGTGGAGATGACGACGGCCCGGGCCTCGGGGTCGTCCTTGAGCTTCCACGGCTCCTCGGCGTTCCAGAAGACGTTGCCGGCGGCCCAGAGGTCGCGCAGCACCGTCATGGCCTTGCGCAGCTCCTTGGCCTCGAGGTGCTCGGTGTAGGTGGCGACGAGATCGGCGACCAGGGCGACGAAGTCGTCCCGGGCGGGCGACGAGCCCTCGACCACCGGCACCACGGCCCCGGCGTTCTTGGCCGTGAAGCCGAGCACCCGGTTGACGAGGTTGCCGTAGCTGCCGGCCAGGTCCTTGTTGACCGACTGGACCAGCGACTCCCACGTGAAGGTGGCGTCGCTCGACTCCGGGGCGTTGGCGATCAGGTGGTAGCGCCACGGGTCCGACGGGAGGATCTCCAGCGCCGCGTCCATGAAGACGCCCCGCTGGTCGGTGGTCGAGAACTTGCCGCCGTAGAAGGTCAGCCAGTTGAACGACTTGATGAAGTCGACCAGCTTCCAGCCGCCCTCGGCGCCGAGCAGCGTGGCCGGGAACATCACGGCGTGGAACGGGACGTTGTCCTTGGCCATGAACTGCGTGTAGGTCACGTCGCCGGCCTGGTCGGCCTTCCACCAGCGCTCCCAGCCCTCGGCCCCGAGCCCGGCGACGTCCTCGGCCCACTCCTTGGTGGCGGCGATGTAGGCGATCGGGGCGTCGAACCAGACGTAGAAGACCTTGCCCTCGAAGCCGGGCCGGTCGACCGGGACGCCCCAGGAGATGTCCCGGGTGATCGAGCGGTCCTCCAGCCCCTCGTCGAGCCACTTGTAGGCGATCGACCGGGTGAGCAGCGGCCAGTCGACCCGCTCGTCGATCCAGGCCCGCAGCCGGTCGGCCATCTTCGACTGGAGCAGGTAGAGGTGCTTGGTGGCGCGGACCTCGAGGTCGGTGGCGCCGCTGATGGCCGAGCGGGGCTCGATCAGGTCGGTGGGGTCGAGCAGCCGGGTGCAGTTCTCGCACTGGTCGCCCCGGGCCCGGGGGTAGCCGCAGTGCGGGCAGGTGCCGACGACGTAGCGGTCGGGGAGGAAGCGGCCGTCGGTGGGCGAGTAGACCTGCTCGGTCTCGCGCTCCTCGATGAAGCCGTGCTCCTCCAGCTGGCGGGCGATCAGCTGGGTCAGCTCGTGGTTGTGGGGCGACGAGCTGCGCCCCCAGTGGTCCCACGACAGGCCGAACCGCTCGCCCAGCTCGCCCTGCACCGCCCACTGCTGGCGGCAGTACTCCTCGACGGGGAGCCCGGCGGCCTCGGCGGCCAGCTCGGCCGGCGTGCCGTGCTCGTCGGTGGCGCAGATGGCGACGACCTCGTGGCCCTGCTGGCGCAGGAAGCGGGCGTAGACGTCGGCCGGCAGCAGGGACCCGACGAGGTTGCCGAGGTGCTTGACCCCGTTCACGTACGGGAGGGCGCTGGTGATCAGGTGGCGGGCCACGTCTTCGCTCCGGTCAGGGGACGAGGCAGCCTACCGGTGGCCGGCGACCCACCCCGAGGCGGTTCGTGCAGACTGCCGGCCATGCCGCACCCTCGTCGCCTCCGCTTCGCCACCGAGCTCCACCAGCCGTTCCCGGGGATGACCTGGCTCGAGTCGGCCCAGGAGGTCGAGCAGCTCGGCTACTCGACGGTGTTCGTCCCCGACCACTTCGACGAGGGTCCGGGGCCGATCGCGGCGATGGCCGCCTTCGCCGCGGTGACCACCACGGTCAACGTCGGCGTCCTGGTGCTCGACTGCGACTTCCGCCACCCGGTCCCGCTGGCCCGCGAGCTGGCGACGATCGACGTGATCGCCGGGGGCCGGTTGGAGGTCGGCCTGGGGGCCGGGTGGAAGCGGCGTGACTACGACACCTCGGGCATCCCCATGGACCGGCCGGGGGTGCGGGTCGGCCGCCTCCAGGAGCACACGGCGGTGCTGAGGGGGCTGTGGTCCGAGGGGCCGTTCTCCTTCGCCGGCGAGCACTACACCGTCACCGACCTCGACGGCACGCCCGCCCCGCACCGCCCCGGCGGCCCGCCGATCCTCGTGGGCGGTGGCGCGCCCCGGCTGCTGCGGTGGGCCGGGCGGACGGCCGACATCGTCGGCGTCAACGCCTCGATCCACTCGGGCGAGATCGACGCCGACGCCGCCGCCGACGCCCAGGCCGAGCGGATCGACGAGAAGGTGGCGTGGGTGCAGGAGGGCGCCGGCGACCGCTTCTCCGACATCGAGATCAACGCCTGGCTGGCCGCCGCCGAGATCACCGAGGACACCGAGGTGGTCGACGCCATCGCCTCGCTCTTCGGTGTCGACGCCGCCGCCCTGGCCGCCTCGCCGCTGGCCCTGGTGGGCCCGGCCGGCGCCGTGGCCGATCGCCTCCACGAGCGCCGCGAGCGCTGGGGGTACTCGTACCACGTGATCCCCGGCGACAAGGCCCACGACTTCGCCCCCCTCGTCGCCGAGCTGACCGGCACCTGACCTCAGCGGTGCTCGGGGTTCTCGTGCTCCGGGCCGAAGCCGGACCGCTCGCCCTCGTCCCACGCCGTCCGCTGGTTGCCGTGGGCGGGGAGCCCGCCGGCGTCCCTCAACATGCGGGCCAGGTGCAGCAGGTTCCACGTCATGAACGTGGTGTTCCGGTTGGTGAAGTCGTTCTCGGGCCCGCCCGAGCCCTCGTCGAGGTACGACGGCCCCGGGCCGGCCTCGCCGATCCACCCGGCGTCGGCCTGCGGCGGGATGGTGTAGCCGATGTGCTGGAGCGAGTAGAGGACGTTCATGCCGACGTGCTTGATGCCGTCCTCGTTGCCGGTGACGAGGCAGCCGCCGACCCGGCCGTAGTAGGCCCACTGGCCCTTGGCGTTGAGGTCCGAGCTGCTGGCGTAGAGCCGCTCGACGACCTTGGTGCACACCGACGACTTGTCGCCCAGCCAGATCGGCGTGCACAGGACGAGGATGTCGGCGGCCATGACCTTGGCCTGGATGTCGGGCCAGTCGTCGCGCTCCCAGCCGTGCTCGGTCATGTCGGGGTAGACGCCGGGCGGCACCTCGTGGTCGATCACCCGGATCAGCTCGACGGCGACCCCGGCGCCGCGCATGATCTCGATCGAGCGGGCGGCCAGGCCCTCGGTGTGGGACCGCTCGGGCGAGCGCTTGAGCGTGCACGACAGGTACAGCGCCGTCAGGTCGCCCAGGTCCGGGGCGGGCTCGATGGTGGGGGCTCCGGTCATGGGGTGACGCTACGCCTGGGCCGGCCCTCGATGCGGAGACGGGCGCAGCGCCGGTCCGGGTCGGTGGCGGTCACGGAGCCCCGGCCAGGGTGCCCAGGCGCTTCTCGGTGGGGGCGAGGGCGCGGTGCTCGGATGGGCTGATGCCCCGCACCCGGGAGAAGGCGGCGCTGAGGGCGAAGCCGGTGCCGTAGCCGACCTGGTGGGCCACGCCGGCCACGGTGGCGCCGGGCTCGCGGAGCAGGTCGGCGGCGAGGGCGAGGCGCCACTCGGTCAGGTAGGCCATCGGGGTCTCGCCGACCTCGTCGGCGAAGCGGCGGGCGAGGGTGGCCCGCGAGACGCCGACCTCGCGGGCCAGCGTGGCCACGGTCCACGGGGCGGCCGGGTCCTGGTGGAGGAGCCGGAGGGCGTGGCCGACGACCGGGTCGTCGTGGGCCCGGTACCAGGCGGGGGCGTCGGCCTCGGGCCCGGCGAACCAGGCCCGCACGGTGGTGACGAGGAGGAGGTCGAGCAGCCGGTCGAGCACCGCCTCCTGGCCCGGCTCGTCGCGGACGATCTCCCCGGCGAGCAGGTCGACCAGCGGGCGGGTGGCGGCCCCGGCGCGGACGACGGCGAGGGTGGGGAGGGCGTCGAGCAGCCGCCGGCTGACCTCGCCGGCCCGCTCGTAGGTGCCGACGATCATGGCCACCCCGTCCTCACCGGCCCCGG
>DASTYI010000068.1:0-11146 GCA_035765045.1 Iamia sp.
TCAGGTGAAGCAGGCGTCGGGGACCCCGGCGGCGGCGAGGGCGGTCGACGCCCCCGAGATGGCATGGGCCCACGACCACCAGGCCTGGCGGGCCCCGGCCACGTCACCCGACGCGGCCAGCCCGGCGGCCGGGCCGAGGAGGTCGACCGAGCGCCGCAGCCGCCGCAGCCCCTCGACCAGGTTGGCCTCGGTCCGGCGGTCGGGGAGCGGGAGCGCCTCCACCCGGTCGGCCCAGGTCGTGTAGGCGCTCACGACGGCCTCGACCTGGGCCCGGAGCGCCTCGGGGTCCTCGGGCACCTCGGCGGTGGCCAGGCCGTCGTACTCCTCGGCGCAGATGGCCATGACCTGCGCCACCCACGCCTCCTTGGCCGCCGCCCCCGGGTCGGTCGTGGTCGTCGTCGCCGGCACGGTCGTGAGCGAGGTCGAGGTCGCCGCCGGGTCGGCCGGGGGCACCGTCGGGTCGATGGCCACGGTCGTCTCGGAGCGCACCAGCTCCCCGTCGTGGTCGGCCTCCAGCGGGGGACCCTCCAGGCTCGGCCGGTCGGCCTCGAGCGAGTCCCCCAGGGGGTCCCCGCAGCCGACGCCGGCCAGCGCCAGAGCGGTCGCCAGCACCACCGTCCACGCCCTCATGGGGGGCCATCGGCCGGCGCGGAGCCGACGTGATGGGTCGTCCGGCTCACGAACGCGGGCGCGCCGACCGATGAGGGGCGGGATGGCTGCGCACGACCCGACCTCCCCGTCCTCGCCCGGTGGCGTCGAGCCCGTCGTCCTGCTCGAGGGCGTCCACCGGCGCTTCGCCCGGGTCGAGGCCCTCAGCGACCTGAGCCTGCGCGTCGACCCGGGGACGATCACCGTCCTCCTCGGCCCCAACGGCGCCGGCAAGACCACCGCCATCCGGGTGATCACCGGGGCCCTCGGCGTGAACTCGGGTCACGTCCGGGTCTTCGGCCTCGATCCCGACGACCCGCGCCAGGGCGAGGAGGTCCGCCGCCGCTGCGGCGTGGTGTCGGCCAAGCCGGCGCTGTACGACCGGCTCTCGGGGTTCGACAACCTGCGCTACGCGGCCGAGCTCTACGGCCTGGGGTGGGACGCCGAGACCCGCGAGCGGGTGCTCGAGGCGGCCACCCGCTTCGGCATCCAGGGCAGCCTGGAGGCCCAGGTCGGCGCCTTCTCGACCGGCATGAAGACCCGGCTGGCCCTGGCCCGCTCGGTCCTGCACCGGCCCGACCTGCTGCTGTTCGACGAGCCCACGTCGGGCCTCGACCCCGAGTCGAGCCAGGCCGTACTCCAGCTGATCAAGGACATGGCCGCCGACGGGACGACGGTGGTCATGTGCACCCACCTGCTGCTGGAGGCCGAGGGCCTGGCCGAGCAGGTCGTGGTGATGGAGGGCGGATCGGACATCGCCTCGGGCGCTCCCGACGAGCTGATCCGTCGCTACTGGCCCGACGACACGGTCCGCCTCGGCGTCGAGGAGCCCTCGGTGCTGGCCGAGCTGGGCACGCTCCCCGGCATCCGGGCCGTGTCGCCCGTGCCCGGCCACCCCGGCGAGGTCGACCTCGCCCTCGACCACCTGGGCCGGGTGCCGGAGATCGTCCTGGCCCTGACCACCCGGGGTGCCCGCCTGACCAAGGTGGCCCCCCACGAGCGCTCCCTCGAGGAGCTCTACTTCGCCGTCCGCCGGCCGCACATCGCGACCGGGGACGCGCCCGAAGGCGGCGGCCTTGCCCCTGTGGCGCCGCCGCCTGACGCTCTCGCTGCCGCCCCCGTCCCGGCGCGCCAGCCCGACCAGGAGGCATCGGTCTGATGGACTGGAAGCGCGTCCGCATCGTCGTCCGCACCGAGCTGAGGCAGCTGGCGCAGGCGAAGGACTTCTGGTTCCCGATGGTGATCCTCGGCAGCCTCTTCTTCGTCGTCATCCCGGCGGTGCTGTTCCTGACGATCACCCAGATCGGCGACGTCCAGGTCGTCGAGAAGGTGTCGAAGGCGATCGACGTCCTGCCCCAGTCGACCCAGCGGGCCATCCCCGACTCGTCGCCGGCGGGGCAGACGTCCTACGCCCTGGCCGTCTTCCTGCTGGCGCCCGTCGCCATCGTCGTCCCCCTCACCATCTCGACCGCGGTCGGCGCCGCCAGCCTGGTCGGTGAGCGCGAGCGGGGCACCGGCGAGTTCCTGGCCCACTCCCCCGCCGCCGCCCGGGAGATCTACCTGGGCAAGGTGATCGCCAGCGTCATCCCCGGCTACCTGACGACCTTCGTCGGCTTCGGCGCCTACTCGCTGATCGTCAACCTGCTGGTCGGCCCCGAGGTCGGCGGCTGGTTCTTCCCGACCGGCCAGTGGTGGGTGATGGTCCTCTGGGTCCTGCCGCCGTTCCTGCTGATCACGCTGTCGATCGTGCTGCGCCTGTCGGCCCGGGTCCGCTCGACCGCCGCCGCCCAGCAGGCCTCGGGCCTGGTGACGCTGCCGCTGATCGGCATCGCCTACGGCCAGGCGACGGGCTCGCTCTTCGGCGCCGCCACCCTCGGCGCCTTCATGGGCGGGATCGCCTGGATCGTCGCCCTGTTCTCGCTGGCCCGGGGCATGCGGACCGTCCAGCGCAGCCGCCTGCTGGGCGTCGCCGACGGGATCTGAACCCCGGGGCCCCGGCCCACTACCGTCTGTGACGCAGGGCACCGAGAGGTCGGCGCCCACAGGGGGATCCACGTGTCACAGCTGTTCCGTCGCGTCGCGGCCGCCCTCGTGGCCGTCACCACGCTGCTGGTCGTCCCGGCGCCGGTCGAGGCGGCCCCGCCGGCCCCCGCCCCGCTCGACTGCGCCGACTGGCGCTACGGGCCCGACGACGAGCCGGCCTCGCTGCCCGGCGAGTACGACCGCGACGACTACAGGCTGACGTCGCGGCGCGACACGAACCCGGCCCTCCACGACTCGCCCCAGAACCACTGCGGCCAGAAGGGCGCCGCCGTCGACCTGGCCTGGGGCCTGAGCACGGGCTCCCCCGAGGTGCTGATCGCCGTGCTCGACTCGGGGATCAAGTGGCGCGACGCCGGGGCGATGGCCGACCTGGCCGCCAAGACCCACATCAACATCGGCGAGGCCCCGCCTCCCTGCATCGGCACCGAGCCCGACGGCGACTGCGACGGCGACGGCGTCGTCACCATCCTCGACTTCGGGCCGATCACCGACCGCAACGGCAACGGCGTGGCCGACCCGCAGGACCTGATCCTCGACCCGGCGGTCAGCGACGGGGTCGACGACGACGGCGACGGCTACGTCGACAACATCTCGGGCTGGGACTTCCTCTACGGCGACAACGACCCCTTCGACACGGTCGACTACGGCCACGGCACCGGCGAGGCCCTCGACTCGACGGCGGCGGCCAACGGCACCGGCAACGTGGGCACCTGCCCGCAGTGCATGCACCTCCCGGTGCGCGTCAGCGACTCCTTCATCGCCGACGGCGGGCGCTTCGCGGCCGGGGTGCTCTACGCCCTCGACGAGGGGGCCGATGTCGTCCAGGAGGCCCTCGGCGCCGTCACCAACCCCCGGCAGGCGCAGCAGGCGATCGACGCCGCCTACGCCCGGGGCGTCGTGGTGGTGGCGTCGATGGCCGACGAGGCCAGCAGCCACCCCAACCTGTCGTCGTCGCTGGAGCGCACGATGACGGTGAACTCGGTGACCGAGAAGGCCGTCGACCTGCTCGGCCCGGCGCCGGTCGAGGGCTACCTGGCCCTCAACGGCTGCACCAACTTCGGCGGCCGCACCTTCGTCTCGGTCCCGTCGAGCGCCTGCTCGTCGGAGGCCACCGGGCTGTCGGCCGGGATGGTCGGGCTGGCCGAGAGCCACGCCCGCGCCGTCGGGCTCGACCCCCACCCCTCGCTCGCCGGGCTCGACGGCCGCCACGCCGGTGACGTCCTCAGCGCCAACGAGGTGATGCAGCTGGTGCGGGCCAGCGCCGACGACATCGACTTCGCCACGCCCAACGCGGTCGACCCGGCCAACAGCTTCGGCACGCCGAGCGGCAACCCGCTGATCGACACCGTCCGCTACCCGACCCGCCCGGGCTGGGACGCCATCCACGGCTACGGCCGGATCAACGCCTACGAGCTGCTCCGCCTGATCGAGCCGGGGCGGTGCCGCCCGAGGCCATGATCGACGGGCCGCGGTGGTTCGACGTCCTGCCCACCTCGGGCACCGTCGCCGTCACCGGCACCGTCGCCGCCGAGCGGGCCGACTCCTACGACTACCGGGTCGAGTGGGCGCCCGGGCAGCAGGGCCCGGCCCACCCCGGCACCGACACGTGGACGACCATCGCCACCGAGACGGGCCTCACCGCCGCCCGCTCGGGCACGCTGGCCACGCTCGACCTGGCCCAGGTGGCCGCGGCCCTGCCCGGCGGCGGCACCGGCGCCCCCGTCGGTCCCGACGGCCGCCCCGACCCCGAGCGCTTCGCCGTGCGGCTGCGGGTCACGGTCACCGCCCACGGCGGCGACGGTGACGGCCTCGTGGGCGAGATGCAGAAGCAGGTCGTGGTGCACGACGACCCCGACCTGGTCGACGGCTACCCGGCCCGGGTCGACGACGTCGGGGCGCCCAGCCCGAGCTTCACCGACGTCGACGGCGACGGGACGACCGAGCTGGTCGTCGGCACCGACGCCGGCGAGGTCCACGCCTGGGCCGCCGACGGCGACGAGGCCGCCGGCTTCCCGCTCCGCACCGACGAGGCCCCGTGGTGGCCGACCGGCTCACCCACCGCCGCCGAGGACGGGATCGACGCCCTCCACAGCGCCGTCACCCTCGGCGGCCCGGCCCTGGGCGACCTCGACGGCGACGACGACCTCGACGTCGTCGTGGCCGACACCGACGGCCGCATCACCGTCTGGGACGAGGGGGTGCGGACGGCCGAGATGGCGGTCGACCCCGCCTTCTCGCGCGACGACCGGGCCCGCCAGGACAGCCGCAACCGGACCAAGCCCGGCTTCCTCGCCGCCCCCGCCCTCGGCGACCTCGACGGCGACGGCGACCTGGAGATCGTCGCCGCGGCCATGGACCGCCACGTCTACGCCTGGCACCACGACGGCACCGCCGTCGACGGCTTCCCGGTGCTGGTCGTCGACCCGGCCAAGGTCAGCGCCGTCGACCCCACGTCGCACCGGGTGACCTTCGCCAGCGGCTCCGGCGTCGGCGAGGGCGGCGAGCTCACCGCCACCCCGGCGCTGGCCGACCTCGACGGCGACGGCCGGCCCGAGATCGTCATCGGCGGCCAGGAGCAGTACGTCGAGACGCCCAACCTGGGCGACGGCGAGGTCGTCCAGCTCCTGCTGTCGGCGGCGGGCAGCGCCGGCAACAGCCGGGTCTACGCCATCTCGCCCGACGGGGCCGCGGCCGACGCCTCCCCCACCTCGGCCGTGCACCCCCACGCCCAGGCCTACCTGCCGGGCTGGCCGGCCGAGCTGGCCATGGCCGCCACCGGCCTCCTCCCGACGATCGGCGGCGGCGTGTCGATGCCGGCGGCGGTGAGCGACCTCCACCCGTCGCCGGGGCCCGAGGTCGTCGTGTCGTCGGCCGCCGGTCCGGTCTACGTCCTCGACGCCGAGGGCGACAGCGTCTACGGCACCGGCGCCAACGGCGGCGACCTGCCGCTGTACTGGTCGGCCGGCCTCGGCGCCACCGGCTCGTTCGGGGCCGACCGCACCAGCGACGACCTGGCCGCCTCCCTCGCCGCCTTCGGCGGGCCCGCGGTGGCCGACCTCGACGGCGACGGCGCGGCCGACGTCACCGCCCCCACCGCCGGCCTGAGCCGGCTGATCGACCTGCTCGCCCCCGACCTCCAGCTCCCCAACGACGACCAGCTCTCGCTGTGGTCGGGGCGGAGCCGCCTGCCGTTCGCCGGCTCGCCCCAGGCCACCCCCGACATGGCCTTCTTCGTGGCCCCGGCGGTGGCCGACCTCGACGGCGACGGGAGGCCCGAGAGCATCGCCGGCAACGGCGTCAACACCGTCAGCGCCTACGACCACACGGGCGCCGCCCCCGACGGCTGGCCCAAGGTCACCGGGGGCTGGACCGTCGGCACCCCGGCGGTCGGCGACTGGGACGGCGACGGCTCGCTCGAGGTCGCCCAGCCCCGCCGCGACGGCGTCCTGTTCGTGTGGACCACCGCCGCCGGCACCGCCACCGACGGCGCCGCGCCCTGGTCGCAGTGGGGCTGCGACGCCGCCCACACCGGGGCGTGCGTCGAGGCCGAGGCCACCCTCGACGGCGACGCCGCCTACGTCGACGCCGTCTACCGGCTGGTGCTGGGCCGGTCGGCCGAGCCGGCCGGGCTCGACTACTGGGTCGGCCGCCTCCAGGGCGGCCTGAGCCGGGGCCGCTTCGCCCTGACCCTCCTGGCCCTGCCCGAGCCCCGGCGCCGGCTGTGCGCCCAGGCCTACCGGTCGATCCTCGACCGCTCGGCCGAGCCCGCCGCCCTCGGCTGGTGCGCCGGCACCATCGCCGGGGGCTGGGACCTCACCGACGTGCGCGTCGTCCTGGCCGCCTCGGCCGAGATGTGGGCCGCCGGGGGCTCGACCGCCGGCGGCTTCGTCGACCTCCTCTACCAGCGGGGCCTCGGTCGGGCCCCCGGCGCCGGGGAGCGCAGCTACTGGACCGGCCGGCTCGCCGCCGGGTCCCGCCGGGGCACGGTCGCCCGCGGCATCCTCGACAGCGCCGAGGGCCAGGGCCGCCTCGTCGACGAGCTGTACCGCACCGTGCTGGAGCGGTCGGTCGAGCCCGCCGGCCGGGCCTACTGGGTCGGGCGCCTCCGCGCCGGCGTCCGCGACGTCACCCTCTACGCCCAGCTCGTCGGCAGCCCCGAGTACTACGCCCGGGTGACCCGCTAGGCCATGGCGGCCACGGCGGCCACGATCTCCTCGCTGGGCTGGAAGGCCAGGCCGGCGACGGCCCGGTGGATCCACCCGACGGTGCCGTCGGGGGCGATCACGAACACCGACCGCCGGTAGAACCCGAGCGGGCCGACGATGCCGTAGCGGAGGCCGACGGCCTTGTCCTCGTCGGCCAGCAGCGGGAAGGCGAAGCCCCCGTTCTCGGCGGCGAAGGCCCGGTGGCTCTCGACCGACTGCGGGCTCATGGCCAGCACCTGGGCCCCGACGTCGGCGAAGGCCGCGATCTCGTCGGTGTAGGTGACCAGCTGCTGGGTGCAGACCGGCGTGCCGTCACCCGGGTAGAAGACGAGCACGACCGGCTGGCCCCGCAGCTCCGACAGCGTCCAGGTGCCCTCGAGGCCCCGGTCGATGCCGGGCAGGGTGAACTCCGGGGCGACGTCGCCCACCCGGAGCCCGGCGACCAGCGGCGGCGCCGCGTCCGTCACCCGACCTCCAGGGCCGCGAAGACCTCGTCGGCGATGTCGAAGTTGGCGTAGACGGCCTGGACGTCGTCGTGGTCCTCGAGAGAGTCGACGAGGCCGAGGACCGAGCGGGCGGCGCCGGCGTCCTCCAGCGGCACCAGGTTGGCCGCCTGCATGATCAGGTCCGACTCCGACACGGCGAAGCCGGCCTCCTCCAGGGCGGTGCGCACGGCGTGGAGCTCGCCCGGCGGGGTGGTGACCCGCCAGGCCTCGCCCTCGTCGGCCAGGTCCTCGGCGCCGGCGTCGAGGGCGGCCAGCATCAGCTCGTCCTCGTCGGCGGACCGGTCGACCACGATCGTGCCCTTGCGCTCGAACTGCCAGGCCACGGCGCCGGGCTCGGCCATCGAGCCCCCGGCCCGGGAGAACATGGTGCGGATCTCGGGGCCGGTGCGGTTGCGGTTGTCGGTGAGGATGTCGACCAGCATCGCCACCCCGTGGGGCCCGTAGCCCTCGTAGGTGATCTGCTCGTAGGAGACGCCCTCGAGCTCGCCGGTGCCCCGCTTGACGGCCCGGTCGATCGTGTCGAGCGGCACCGAGGCGTCCCGGGCCTTCTGGTACATCGTCCGCAGCGTCGGGTTCGAGTCGACGTCGCCGCCGCCCTCCCGCGCCGCCAGCTCGACCTGCCGGATCAGCTTGGCGAAGAGCTTGCCCCGACGGACATCGGCGGCGCCCTTCTTGTGCTTGATCGTGGCCCACTTGGAATGGCCGGACATCAGATCTCCTCGAGCATCAGGGTGTGGAGCCGCCTCTCGTCGGTGAGCTCCGGGTGGAACGATGCCACGATCACCGATCCCTGGCGGGCCAGGACGGGACGATCGCCGATCGAGGCCAGCACGTCCACCTCGGGACCAGCCTGCTCGATGACGGGCGCCCGGATGAAGGCGGCGTGCAGCGGGACGTCGTCGCCGGCGACGGCGAGGTCGGCCTCGAAGGAGTCGACCTGGCGGCCGAAGGCGTTGCGGCGCACGACGATGTCGACGACGCCGAGGCTGCGCTGGTCGGGCCGGCCGTCGAGCACCTCGCGGGCCAGGAGGATCATCCCGGCGCAGGTGCCGAGGGCGGGCATCCCGTTGGCCAGCCGCTGCGCCAGCGGCTCCCGCAGCCCGCTGGTGTCGAGCAGCTTGGACATGGTGGTCGACTCCCCACCTGGGAGGACCAGGGCATCGACGTCCGCCAGCTGCGCCGGGGTGCGGACCTCGACCGGCGTGGCCCCGAGCGAGGCCAGGATGGCGACGTGGGGCCGCACCGCCCCCTGGAGGGCGAGGACGCCGACCTTGCGGCCGGCCCCGGGCCCGCCGGCCGTGCTCACCAACCCCGCTGGGCGAAGGTGGTCTCGAGGCCACCGATCTCCAGGCCGGGCATGGCCCCGCCCAGGCCGCGGGACACCTTGGCCAGGATCGCCGGGTCGCGGAAGTGCGTGGTGGCCTCGACGATGGCCTTGGCCCGCCGGGCCGGGTCGTCGGACTTGAAGATGCCCGAGCCGACGAAGGTGGCCTCGGCGCCGAGCTGCATCACCAGGGCGGCATCGGCCGGGGTGGCCAGGCCGCCGGCGCAGAACAGCGGGACCGGGAGCTGGCCGGTGGCGGCGATCTCCTGGACGAGCGGGAGCGGGGCCTGGAGCTGCTTGGCCCACTCGAACTGCTCGGCCGGGTCGGCCTGGGTCAGCTTGCGGATGTCGCCCAGGATCGTGCGCAGGTGGCGAACGGCCTCGACCACGTTGCCGGTGCCGGCCTCGCCCTTCGAGCGGATCATGCAGGCGCCCTCGGAGATGCGCCGCAGGGCCTCGCCCAGGTTGGTGGCGCCGCAGACGAAGGGGACGGTGAAGGCCCACTTGTCGATGTGGTGGGTCTCGTCGGCCGGGGTCAGGACCTCGGACTCGTCGACGAAGTCGACGCCCAGGGCCTCGAGGATCTGGGCCTCGACGAAGTGGCCGATGCGAGCCTTGGCCATCACCGGGATGGTGACGGCGGCCTTGATGCCCTCGATCATCTCGGGGTCGCTCATCCGGGCCACCCCGCCGTCGCGGCGGATGTCGGAGGGCACCCGCTCCAGCGCCATCACGGCCACGGCGCCGGCGTCCTCGGCGATCTTGGCCTGGTCGGGGTCGACGACGTCCATGATGACGCCGCCCCGGAGCATCTCGGCCAGGCCCCGCTTCACCCGGAAGGTGCCGGTCTCGGCAGGCGTCGACGGGCTGGCAGGGCTCTCGGACATGGCGTCCACTCTACGACCGCCCCCCCGTCTCCCCGAAGCCCGAAAGGCCCGAGCAATGGCCCACCCCACCCCCCACCCCGCCCGCCCCGCAAACGCGACCCCTGCCCACAAGAACGCCTTCTTGTGCGCCCTGGGTCGCGGAAGCGCGACCCAGGGCCCACAGGAACGGGTTCTTGTGGGGTGGGGGTCGCGCCGGGGGGTTCTTGTGGGTGGGGGGTCGCGGAAGCGCGACGTGGGGGCACAGGAACCCGGTTGGGGGCGGCGGGGGGTGGCTGGGGAGGGAGGCGCTACGCCGCGGCGGCGCGGCGGGCGACGACGGTCTCCCGGGTAGGGACGCGCCAGAGGATCCAGGCGATGCCGACGGCACCAGCGGCGAGGATCGCCAACCGGACGACGAGGCGGTCGACCCCGAGCCCGGCGCTCAGCCCGCACGACACCACCAGCATGGTGATGGCGGCCACCTTGGCCCGACGGGGCATCCCCAGCCCGTCCCGGTAGTCCCGGACCAGGGGGCCGACGCCGGGGCGGTCGAGCACCCAGCGCTCCAGCCGGGGGCTCGACTTCGAGAAGGCCCAGGCAGCCAGGACGAAGAACCCGGTCGTGGGCAGGCCGGGCACGACGATGCCGATCGTGCCCAGACCCACGGACACGCAGCCGACCGCCACCCACACCGCCCTGGCGGCGCGGCTCCGCCCGGCGACCAGGGGCGCCTCGGCGGGTGCGGCCACGGCGACCTACGAGATGAGCTCGGCGAGGTCCAGGGCGATCAGGACCACGAGCATGCCGATGACGGTGCCCCCGACGGCGGTGTAGTGCCAGCGGAAGCGGTGGTCGGCCCGCCAGAAGCGCCGCATGCTCTTGACGTTGAACACGATGGCCAGCAGCCCGATCGGGATGCCGATCACCGGGCCCACGCCCGCCGCCAGGCCCAGGACCGGGCCGAGGAACGGGATGAGCAGGTACGTGATGATGCAGCGGGTGGCCGAGACCAGGATCGAGCGGCTGAAGGCGCTGCGCAGCTCCTCCTCGCGGAGGCGGGGCTGGGCGTCGTCGACCCGCAGCAGCCGGCGCATGAAGACGTCGGCGCGGCTGCGCTCCGGGGCGACGGCCGGGGCGGTCTCGGGGGCGGGCGCCGACAGCGTGGTCTCGTCGGCGGTGACCGTGGGAAGGGTCGTCACGGCGTCATGCTCCCACCGACGGGCCCATGCCCTCCAATCGGCGCCAGGACCCGCACCGAAGGCCAGCCGACCCGAACGAGACCCATGATGACCCCCCGAACCGGCGAGCGCAGCGAGCATCGGCGGCCTGCGTCGGCCCATCGACGGGCGAGCGGAGCCGACGGCCGACCCGGGCGGTGACGGCAGGCGGCGGGTTGGCGGGGGGCGGCGGCGACAGGCGGCGGCAGGGGGCGGGGGCCCAGCGGCGGGCGGCGACGACGACGAGCGGCGTGGTCGGCGGTCAGCGGACGAGGGCGGCGGTGCCGGGGGGCGGGGGGGGCGGAGCGACGGGCGGCGGCGGGCGACGGGCGACGGC
>DASTYI010000069.1:0-18037 GCA_035765045.1 Iamia sp.
GCCTTCTAGCGTGAGCCACGAGCCCTCCCGGGTGTGGGGTGAGTTGTCAGAGACCCACAGCCTCACCCGGAGGGCTCACCTCACCAGCGGATCACCCCAACCCATCCCGCCAGGGACAACGTCCCCGGTCGTCACAGCTAGGGGGTGCTCGTGAAGCGGAAGCGGCGGACGGCGACGAGGCCGCCGAGGAGGCCCCAGGCGGCGACGACGGCCAGCGCGCCGGGGAGCCAGCCGTCGGGGGCGCCGGGGTCGAGGCCGTAGCCGGCGAAGAGGGCGTCGATCAGGTGGCGGATCGGGAACACCGAAGCCACCGCCCGCAGCCAGCCGGGGGCGCCGTCGGTCGGCACGAAGGTGCCCGACAGGAACAGCACCGGGAGGGCCACGGCGTTCATCACCGCCGGGGCGGCGTCGGCGTTGGGGATGATCGCCGTCACCGCCGTGCCCAGGGCGGCCAGCGTGGCCGCGCCGAGCACCACCGTCACCGCCAGGGGCAGCAGCGTGGACGTCGGCACGGCGACGTCGTAGGCGATCGCCCCCAGCGCCACCACGGCCACCACCAGCCCGGCCATCACCAGCACCGAGTGGACGACCTTGGCCAGCACGTAGGTCGCCACCGGCAGGGGCGTCACCCGCACCCGCTTGAGCATCCCGGCGTCGCGGGAGACGGTGATGCTCATGGCCACGTTGGTGAAGCACGTCGAGTGGACGGCGAAGGTGATCGTGGCGATCACGTAGTAGCCCGAGGTCGACACGTCGAAGTCGACCGGCAGGGTGGCGGCGGCGTCGAAGACGGCGGTCAGCACGACCAGCATCACCAGCGGCAGGGCCACGGTGAAGAAGGCCGAGGCCGGGTTGCGCCAGAACACCCGGTTCTCGAAGGCGACCTGGCGGGCGAGCAGCCTCACCCCGCACCGTCCCGGATCAGGTCGAGGTAGACCTCCTCGAGCGACGGCGGGCGGACGACCAGGTCGGCCAGCACCACCCCGGCGGCGAGGGCCCAGCCGGTGAGGGCGTGGAGTGTCGCCGTGGGGTCGTCGGTCCGGAGGACCAGCTCGCCGTCGTCACCCGAGGCGACGATCCCGGCGGCCAGCTCGGGCGGCAGCCCCGCCGCCCCCGGGGGCAGCCGGCAGGCGATGCGGGTGCGGGTGTCGCCCCCGAGGGCCGACGGCGGGCCCGAGGCCACGATCCGCCCGGCCACCAGCACGGCGGCCCGGTCGGCCAGGTGGACGGCCTCGTCCATGTCGTGGGTGGTGAGCAGGACGGTGGTGCCGGCGGCCTGGAGGCCCCGGACCATGGCCCAGGCGTCACGCCGGGCGGCGGGGTCGAAGCCGGTGGTCGGCTCGTCGAGGAACAGCACCTCGGGCCCGCCGGCCAGGGCGATGGCCACGTCGAGCCGGCGCCGCTGGCCGCCCGACAGGGTGTGGGCCCGGACGCCACGCGAGCCGGTCAGCCCGACCAGGTCGAGGACCTCGGCGGTGGGCCGGGGCGCCGGGTACCAGCCCCGGTGGAGGTCGACGACCTCGCCGACCGTCAGGTACGGCTCGACCCCGGTCTCCTGGAGGACGACGCCGATGCGGGCCCGCCAGCCCCGGTCGGCGGTGGCCGGGTCCTGGCCGAGGACCCGCACCTCGCCGCCGGTCCGGTCGCGCAGGCCCTCCAGGATCTCGACCGTCGTCGTCTTGCCGGCCCCGTTGGGCCCGAGGAGGGCGAGGACCTCGCCGGCCTCGACCGTCAGGTCGACGCCCCGCACCGCCTCGTGGGCGCCGTAGGCCTTGCGCAGCCCCCGCACCTCGATCGCCGTCCCCATCGGGCGGCGACGCTAGCGGCGTACGAACGGTGCCAGGCACCGTTCGTACGCCGTCGTGCTAGCCGCTCAGGGCGTCGACGAGGGCCTTGGTGAAGGCGGGGAGGTCGTCGGGGTTGCGGCTGGTGATCAGGGGGCCGGGGCCGCTGTCGTCGACCACGACCTCCTCGTCGACCCAGGTGGCGCCGGCGTTGCGGAGGTCGGTCTGGAGGCTGGGCCAGCTGGTGAGGGTGCGGCCCGAGGCCACGCCGGCGTCGATCAGCGTCCACGGCCCGTGGCAGATCACGGCCAGCGGGGTGCCGGCGTCGGCCGCCGCCCTGACGATCCGGCGGGCGCCCTCGTCCTGGCGGAGGTGGTCGGGGTTGGCGACGCCGCCGGGGAGGACGACGGCGGCGTACTCCGACGGGTCGGCCTCGGCGGTGGTGACGTCGACGGGGAAGGTGTCGGCCTTGTCGAGGTGGTCGAAGGCCTGGACGTCGTCGCCCTCGGGGGCGATCAGCACCGGCGTGGCGCCGGCCTCCTCCACCGCCTTCCACGGCTCGGTCAGCTCGACTTGCTCCACCCCCTCGTTGGCCACGACGAAGGCGATCTTCTTGCCACTGAGATCGGTCATGCCCCCGCGCCTACCCGCGCGTCGACGTCCTACACCCTGCCGGGCATGACGCGGTAGGCCTCGTAGACGCCGTCGAGGCCGCGGATCGAGCGGAGGACGGAGTCGAGGTGGGACGGGTCGCCCAGCTCGACCTCGAAGCGCATCGTGGTGTCGCGGTTGAGGTCCGAGCGGGACTCGCAGGCGAGGATGTTGATGTCGAGGTCGGCGAAGGCCGACGAGGTGTCGCCCAGCAGGCGGGGCCGGTCGAGGGCCTTGATCTCGACCGCGGCGGTGAACGAGCCCGACCCGACGCCGTCCCACTCGACCTCGATCAGCCGGCCGCCCTGGCCCTGGGCCAGCGAGACGGCGTTGGCGCAGTCGGTGCGGTGGACCGAGACCCCGCGCCCCCTCGTGACGAAGCCCATGATCTCGTCGCCCGGCACCGGCGTGCAGCACTTGGCCAGCCGGACCATGACGTCGTCGAGCCCCTCGACGTGGACGCCGATCGTCGACCGGAGGCGGCGGGCCCGGGGCGCCCGGGTGGTGGTGGCCAGCTGCTCCTCGTGCTCGGGGTCGCCGCCCCGCAGCCGGCGGGCGGTGCGGCTGGCGACCGACTCGGCCGAGACGTGGTGCTCGCCGATGGCGGCGTGGAGCGAGTCGAGGTCGACGTAGTTGAGCTCGGCGGCGATCTCGCCGAGGAGGTGGGTGGCGTCGCGGATGGGCAGGCCCTCGCGCCGCAGCTGCCGGTCGAGGGCCTCCCGGCCGGTCTCGATGGCGTCCTCCCGCCGCTCCCGCGAGTACCACTGGCGGATCTTGTGGGCCGCCTTGGGGGTCTTGACGATCTGGAGCCAGTCCCGCTTGGGCCCGGCGCCCTGGGTGCGCGAGGTGACGATCTCGCAGGTGTCGCCCGAGGTCAGCGTGTGGTCGAGCGGCACCAGCCGGCCGTTGACCTTGGCCCCGGCGCAGGTGTGGCCGACCTCGGTGTGGACGGCGTAGGCGAAGTCGATCGGGGTCGACCCGTGGGCCAGGGTGATGATCCGGCCCTTGGGGGTGAAGACGTAGACCTCGTCCTGGTCGAGGTCGACCTTGAGCTGGTCGAGGAAGCGCTCGGGGTCGGAGATCTCGGACTGCCACTCGACGATGCGGTTGAGCCACAGCATCTGGTCGCCCTCGGAGCCCGGCTCCTTGTAGCTCCAGTGGGCGGCCACGCCGACCTCGGCCCGGCTGTGCATCTCGCGGGTGCGGATCTGGACCTCGAGCGGCTTGCCCTGCGGCCCCACCACCGTGGTGTGGAGCGACTGGTAGAGGTTGAACTTGGGGTGGGCGATGTAGTCCTTGAACCGGCCCTGGACCGGCGTCCACGTGGCGTGGATCGAGCCCAGGGCGGCGTAGCAGTCCTTCACCTGGTCGACGAGGACCCGGATGCCGACGAGGTCGAAGATGTCGTCGAAGGCCCGGCCCTTGACGACCATCTTCTCGTAGATGCTCCAGTAGTGCTTCGGCCGGCCGGTGACGTCGGCGTCGATCCGCAGCTCCTTGATGCGGCCCCGGACCTCCTCCAGCACCTGGGTGAGGTAGAGGTCGCGCTCGGGCGCCCGCATGGTGACCATGTGGTCGATCTCGGCGTAGTGCTTGGGCTTCTGGGTGGCGAAGGCGAGGTCCTCGAGCTGCTGGCGGAGGTCCTGCATGCCGAGGCGGTGGGCCAGCGGGGCGTAGACCTCGAGGGTCTCCTGGGCGATCCGCTGCTGCTTCCAGTCGGGCATCGCCGCCAGGGTCCGCATGTTGTGGAGCCGGTCGGCCAGCTTGATGATGATCACCCGCAGGTCGCGCGACATGGCCACCAGCACCTTGCGGACGGTGGCGGCCTGCTGGGCCTCCTTGGAGTCGAACTGGAGCCGCTCGATCTTGGTGACGCCGTCGACCAGGTGGCGGACCTGGGCGCCGAACTCCTGCTCGACGTCGGCCAGCGTCATCGCCGTGTCCTCGACGGCGTCGTGGAGCAGGGCGGCGGAGATGGTGACGTCGTCGAGGCCGAGCCCGGCGACGATCCGGGCCACCGCCAGCGGGTGGGTGACGTAGGCCTCGCCCGACTTGCGGCGCTGGCCCTCGTGGGCCGCCTTGGCCGTGTCGTAGGCCTTGACGATCAGGGTGGTCGAGCCCTTCGGGTGCCGGGCCCGGTAGTCGTCGAGCAGCGGGCCGAGGACCTCGTCGCGGGGCGCGGCCGAGCGCCTCCACGGCAGCACCCGGTCGACGGTCGGCACGCCCCCCATCATGCCGTGTCACCGCCCCGACCGGCCCCGACCGCTCACAGTGGGATGCAGACGACCGAAAGTGATGGGGTGATCGAGCATGCGGACACCCGTCGCCCCCGGGCCCTGGTCGCCGTGCTGCTGGCCCTCGCCGCCCTGGCCACCACGGCCGTCACCGCCGCCACCCGGACCCCGGCCGCCGCCGCCCCCGGCGACCACTGCGTCGTCGTCCGGGCCCACGAGGTCTTCCTCGGCCGCCCGCCGACCCCCGCCGAGCTCGACCGCTGGACCGCCGACCTGGCCGCCGGCACCCCCCGCTGGCAGCTGCCCCAGACCCTGGCCACCAGTGAGGAGTGGCTCTCGGTCGAGGTCACCAAGCTCTACCGCCAGGCCCTCGACCGCAACCCCGACCCCGCCGGCCTCGCCTACTGGACCGCCGAGCTGCGCCGGGGCGTGATGGTCACCCGCATCGCCAGCCTCATCTACGGCGCCCCCGAGTTCGCCCAGAAGGCGGGCGGGACCGACGAGGGCGTGATCCGCGCCCTCTACCAGCGGCTGCTCCACCGGGTGCCGGGCAACAACGAGCTGGCGTGGTGGCTCGACCAGGCCCAGGTCCGCTCGAACGGCTCGCTGGCCGCCGACATGGTCTACTCCCCCGAGTCCCGCACCGACCGGGTGACCACGCTCCACCAGGCGGTGCTCGGCCGTGACCCCGACACCGCCGGCCTGGCCTACTGGGTCGACCGCCTCCGCTCGGTCAACGACGTCCGCCTCGCCATCGACCTGGCCGCCAGCCCCGAGTTCGCCACCCGGGCCCAGCAGGGCTGCACCGACCCGGGATCGACGACGACCACGACCCCGCCCACCACGGCCCCGCCGACCACGACGACGACCCCCACCACCACGACGACCACCCCGCCGGGGACCTACACCGTCCAGGGCCGGGGCTGGGGCCACGGCCGGGGCATGAGCCAGTGGGGGGCGCTCGGCTACGCCGTCGACCACGGCTGGGGCACCGAGCAGATCCTCGCCCACTACTACGGCGGCACCACCGCCGGCACCGTGCCCGACACCCTCCAGCGGGTGTACATCCTGGGCAGCGGGGGCGGCGACCTCACCGTCACCCAGGCCGCCGGGCGGCTGCGGGTCGACGGGTGGGCCGGCGAGTGGGGCGCGGTCAGCGTCCGCCGCCTCAGCGCCTCGACCTTCCGGGTCTACGCCTCGGCCGGCACCACCTGCACGCCGACCTGGACCCTGCTGGGCGACACCACCGCCGCCGACGTCGGCGTCGCCTCGACCGTCGCCCAGGACGAGGACGCGGCGCGCATGCTGCGCGACTGCCGGACCGGCCGCTCCTACCGGGGCGCGCTGCGCAACGTCCGCACCGGCGGCACCGCCGGCAACGCCACCGTCAACGAGGTCCCGACCGAGGCCCTCCTCCGGGGCATCGTCCCCCGCGAGGTCTCGCCCTACTGGGCCGGCCTCGGCGGTGGGAGGGGCGCCGCCGCGGTGCGGGCCCAGGCCGTGGCCGCCCGCTCCTACCTGGCCGCCGGCGACACCCGCTGGGGCACCTGGGCCACCACCTGCGACACCGCCACCTGCCAGGTCTACGAGGGCTTCGGCGTCGAGGACGCCCGCACCGACGCCGCCGTCGCCGCCACCGCCGGCCAGGTCCGGCGGATGGGCAACGGGGCCGTGGCCCGCACCGAGTTCGGGTCGTCGAGCGGTGGCTGGACCGCGGGCGGCACCTTCCCCGCCGTGGTCGACGCCGGCGACGCCTACAGCGGCAACGCCTACCACACGTGGACGACCACCCTCACCGCCGAGAAGGTCGAGGCGTCCTACCCCGGCCGGGGCCGCTTCCTGGGCTTCACCGGCTTCGTCCGCAACGGGCTGGGCGAGCAGGGCGGCCGGATCACCCGGGTCACGCTCCGCTTCACCGGGGGCGACCTCACCCAGACCGGCGACCAGGTCCGCTCCGCCCTCGGCCTCCGCTCCGACTGGTGGACCGTCTGACCGTCAGTAGGTCACCAGGGAGGTGACGGGGAGGTCGCCGAGGGTCGACCGGCCGTCGAGGAAGGCCAGCTCGACCAGGAAGGCGAAGCCGGCCACCCGGGCCCCGAGCCGGTCGACCAGCCGGGCCGTGGCGGCCGCCGTGCCCCCGGTGGCGATCACGTCGTCGAGCACGAGCACCCGCTCCCCCGAGCGCACCGCGTCCCGGTGGACCTCCAGGGTGTCGGTGCCGTACTCGAGGGCGTAGGTGTCGGACTCGACCTGCCAGGGCAGCTTCCCCGGCTTGCGCACCGGGGCGAAGCCGACCCCGAGGGCGAGGGCCACCGGCGGGCCGAGGAGGAAGCCCCGGGCCTCCATCCCGAGCACCCGGTCGACGGCGCCGACGTCGCGCCGGACCGCCGCGGCCAGGGCCTCGACCGCCCGGGCCAGGGCCCCGGCGTCGCCGAGCAGCGGGGTGATGTCGCGGAACAGCACGCCCGGTTCGGGGAAGTCGGGGATGTCGCGGATGTGGCGGGCGAGGTCGGCGGGGTCGGACAGCGGGCCCGGCCCGGCCGTCACCGCCGCTTGCCCTTCTTGCGGGGTCGCGGGGGCGGGGTGCCGGCCGGGCGGGCCGGGGCGGCGGCCGCCGGCGCCTTGTCCAGGGCCACGCCGCCGTCGGTGGCGTTCGCCGTCGCCGTGCTCGCCGGGGCGGCGGTGGCGGCCCGCCCGGCCAGCCGCTCGCGCAGCGCCCGGTAGCGGGGCTCGCGCTCCTTGAGCAGGGCGAGCAGGGGCGAGGCGATGAAGATCGACGAGTAGGCACCCGACAGCTGGCCGATGAACAGGGCCAGGCCGAACTCCTGGAGCGTCGAGGCGCCGAGGGCCAGCGAGCCGACCAGCAGCACCGACATGATCGGGATGATGGCGGTGATCTGCGTGTTCAGCGACCGCATCAGGACCTCGTTGAGCGACCGGTCGACCATGCCGCTGTAGGTCATCTTGGCGTTGGCCGTCAGCAGGCGGGTGTTCTCGTCGACGCGGTCGAACACGACGATGCCGTCGTAGATCGAGAAGCCGAGGATCGTCAGGATGGCCACGACCGTCGCCGGCGTCACCGGCAGCTGGAGGATGGCGTAGGTGCCGATCACCACGAAGATGTCGTGGAGCAGGGCGCCCAACGTGGCGATCGCCATCCGGAACTCGAACCGGATGGTGATGTAGATCACGATGGCGATCAGGAACACCACGAGGGCCTGGATGGCCTTGCGGGAGATCTCCTCGCCCCACGACGGGCCGACCTCGTTGACGGCGACCTCGTTCTGCTCGGCCCCGGTCAGCTCGACCAGCGTGTCGACGACCTCGGCGCCGCGCTCCTGGCGCTCGTCGTCGCTGCCCTCGACGGTCTCGGTCTGGACCCGGAGGTCGTCACCCACCTCCTGGACCTCGACCTCGTCGAAGCCCAGCCCGGCGACGGCGTCCTCGACCTCGGCGACGGTGGCGTCCCCGCGGGGGACCTCCCACTGGTTGCCGCCGGTGAAGTCGATGCCGAGGTTGAGCCCGCCCTGGATGCCGAAGGCGAGCAGCCCGATCACGATGTAGGCGGCCGAGACGCCGAACCACAGCCGCCAGCGGGGGACGAAGGTGTAGTCGGTCTCGCCGTGGTACAGCTTGCGCCACAGGCTCCGCTTGGGCCCGGCCCGGCCGGGCGCGGGGGCCGGGGCGGTGCTGGTCTCGGTCGTGTCGGTCATGAGCCCACTCCTGCGGCCTCGGTCGGTCGGGGCGTGGCGCTCCCGTCACCGCTGCGGCCGAGGCCGCGGGCGACGCCGAAGATCGGGTGCTCGGTGAAGAACCGGCTGCGGGCCAGCAGGGCCACCATCGGCCGGTCGAAGCAGTAGGCGACGAGGAGGTCGAGCACCACCGAGAGGCCGAGGAAGAAGGCGAAGCCCCGGACGGCGCCGACGGTGAGGTACCAGAGCAGGGCGGCGCCCATCAGCGAGGCCAGGTCGGCGGTCAGGATCGTCTTGAAGGCCTTCTGGAAGCCCTTCTCGGTCGAGGCCCGGACGCTCTTGCCCAGGCGGACCTCGTCCTTGAGCCGTTCGAAGTGGACCACGTAGGAGTCCACCGTCGTGCCCAACGAGACGACGATGCCGACCACGCCCGAGAGCGACAGCGTCAGCCCCCGGGTGGTGGAGAGCCAGCAGATCGTCCCGTACATCAGGGCGCTCCACACGCCGAGGCCGAGGACGACGACCACGCCGAGGGCCCGGTAGTAGACGATCAGGTAGAGGGCCACGGCGACCAGGCCGATGACGCCGGCGAGCAGGCCGGCCTGGAGCGAGTCCTCGCCGAGGGTGGGCGAGACCTGGCGTTCGGCGCTGCGGACGAACTCGACCGGCAGGGCGCCGTAGCGCAGCTTCAGGGCCAGGTCCTTGGCGTCGCCCTCGGAGAACTGGCCCTCGATCTGGAAGTCCTGGTCGGCCAGGTTGGGCCCGTTGACCTGCGGCGCCGAGATGACCTCGTTGTCGAGGACGATGGCCATCTGGCCCGTCGGGCAGGCCGCGCCGGGCGAGGCGCAGCTGTTGATCAGCTCGTTGGCCTTGCTCCGCGAGCCGCCCTTGATGGCGATGCTGACGACCCACTGGCTGCCGGTCTGGCCGCCCAGCTCGGCCTGCGACTTGCTGAGGTCGCCGCCCTCGAAGCCGGTCGGGCCGACCTGGGTGCACGAGATCGGCTCCTCGTCGGGGTCGGCCCGGAACGGGATGATGATCGTGTTGGCGGCCTCGGCCGCCGGGTCGGCCGCCGGGGCGGTGGTCGTCGTGTCGCCCTCGGCCACCGTCGTCGTGGTCTCGCCCTCAGCTGCCGTCGTGGTGGTCTCGCCTCCGGCCGCCGTCGTGGTCGTCTCGCCCTCGGCGGCGGTGGTGGTCGTGTCCTCCTGGCGGGCCAGCGGGGCGGCGGCGTACTCGCCGTCGACCGGCGTCGCCGCCGGGGTCGGGGCCGGGCGGGCCGCCCCTTCCTCCTCGCTCGTGGCCGGCTCGGTCGACGCCGTGGTGGTCGAGCCGTCGGCCGGGGCCGTGGTGGTCGCCCCGTCGGCCGGGGCGGTGGTGGTCGAGCCGTCGGCCGGGGCGGTGGTGGTCGTGTCGTCGGCCGGCGGGGTGGCGGCCCCGGCGCACGGGTCCTCGCCGGCGGCGGCGGCCTCGGCGTCGTAGGGCAGCTGGGGCTGGAGGACGGGCCGGAACTCGAGCCGGGCCGTCTCGCCCAGGATCTCCTGGGCCCGCTCGCGGTCCTCGATGCCGGGGAGGTCGACCACGACGTTGTCGCCCTGGCGGGTCACCTCGGGCTCGGCCACGCCCAGGCCGTCGATCCGGTTCCGGATGATCTCCATGGCCTGGTCGATGCTGTCGCTGGGCGGGTTGCCCTCGGCCGACAGCACCACCGAGAAGCCGCCCTGGAGGTCGAGGCCGAGCTGGGGCGAGGCGTCGTTGGCGACCACCGTGGTGATCGAGAAGGCGGCCAGGGCCAGGATCAGGGCCAGGGCGCCGAGGCCGCGGTTGCGGTACTGGGTCAGCCGGCCCCGCTTGTCGGCCAGGGCGATCAGGCTCCAGACGAAGGCGCCGGCGGCCAGGGCCAGGAGGATCCAAGCCCAGGTCGACGCCTTGGCGTCGTCGATCGCCAGGGTGACGATCCGGGCGATCAGCAGGAGGGCGGTGACGATCACCGCCCCCTCGACGCCCCCGATCCGGCGCCGCCGGGCCTTGCGCGACCCCTTGGCCGCCTTGGGGCGCGGCGGGGGCGCGGTGCGGTCCCGCTTGGCGGCCTTGCCGGGGCGGGGCGGCGGGCCGCTCTTGGGCTTGGGGGCCGTCTCCTCGACGGGATCGTCGTCGCTCACCGGGGGTCCCCGACAGGCGCGGGCCCGCAGAGCCCGGTGGTGTCCGATGTCAGCGGCAGAGGTGACACGCAGGGTCCGATCAGGTCCAGGAAAACAGCCCGGGGGACCATAGTGCGCGGGTCCCTTGCGACCGGTGCGCGGTCGCGCACTTCGTCCGGTTCACCCCCAGACGGCGAGGACCTCGGCCCGCCAGGCGGCCAGCCGCCCGGCCCGGATCGCCGCCGCCGTCCGGTCGACGAAGCGCAGGAGCCAGGCCACGTTGTGGATGGTCAGGAGGCGGAACGCCGACAGCTCCCCCACCTGGATCAGGTGCCGCAGGTAGCCCCGCGAGTACCGAGCGCAGGTCGGGCACGGGCAGGTCTCGTCGACCGGGCGGGGGTCGCGGGCGTTGGCCACCCGCTTGACGTTGACGCGGCCCTCGTCGGTCAGCAGCGTGCCGTGACGGGCCAGCCGGGTCGGGAGGACGCAGTCGAACATGTCGACCCCCAGGGCGATGGCCTCGACCAGGCTGGCCGGGTCGCCCACGCCCATCAGGTAGCGGGGCTGGTCGGCGGGCAGGCCAGCCAGGGCGGCGGCCAGGGCCGGGATCATCTCGTCGCGGGTCTCCCCCACCGACAGCCCGCCGACGGCGTAGCCGTCGAAGCCGACCTCGGTGGTCCAGCGGGCGCTGTCGGCCCGCAGCACCGGGTCGACGCCGCCCTGGACGATGCCGAACTGGGCCTGGACCAGACCCCGGTCGGCGCGCTCCTCGGCGCCGGCGAGGAAGGCGGCCCGGCCCCGCTCGGCCCAGCGGGCGGTGCGCTCGGCGGCGGCCCGGACCACGCCGTCGGTGGCCGGCAGGGCGGTGCACACGTCGAGCACCATCTGGATGTCGGCGCCGATGTCGGCCTGGATCGCCACCGCCCGCTCGGGCGACAGGTGGTGGCTGCTGCCGTCGTAGGTCGACCGGAACAGCGCCCCCTCCTCGTCGACCTTGGGCGCGAGGCTGAAGACCTGGAAGCCGCCCGAGTCGGTGAGGCTGTGGCCGTCCCACCCGGTGAAGCGGGCCAGCCCGCCCAGCTCCCGGACGACGTCGGCGCCCGGGCGCAGCATCAGGTGGTACGTGTTGGCCAGCACGACCGGCGGGGCCAGGGCGTCGAGGTCGTCGGCCCCGAGGGCCCGCACCGAGCCCCGGGTGCCCACGGGCATGAACGCCGGGCACGGGAAGCTCCCCCGCGCCGTCACCACCCGGCCGGCCCGAGCGTCGCCGTCGCGGGCCTCGACCTCGACGCTGGTCCTCACCGGGCCCGCCCCGGGCGCCCGTCGAGCAGGCAGCAGTCGCCGAAGGAGAGGAACCGGTAGCCGTCGGCCAGGGCGGCGTCGTAGAGCCGGCGCCAGCGGGGCCCGACGAAGGCGTCGACCAGCACCAGCAGCGACGAGCGGGGGACGTGGAAGTTGGTGAGCAGCGTGTCGACCAGCGTCGGCCGGGTGTCGCCGTGGAGGTAGATGTCGGTGCGGCCCTCGAGCACGCCGGTGACCTCGACCGCCTCCAGGGTGCGGAGGGAGGTCGTGCCCACGGCGACGACCCGCCGGCCGTGGGCCCGGGCCGCCCGGCAGGCGGCGAGGACCTCGGGGGCGACCCGGTAGGCCTCCTCGTGCATGACGTGGTCCTCGACGTGGTCGGTGGCGATGGGCCGGAAGGTGCCGAGCCCGACCCGGAGCTCGACCCGCTCGATCCGGACACCCCGCTCCCGGCAGCCGTCGAGCACCCGGTCGGTCAGGTGGAGCCCGGCGGTCGGCGCCGCCACCGAGCCCGGCGTGCGGGCGTAGACGGTCTGGTAGCGCTCGGGGTCGTCGAGGGCGGCGTGGATGTAGGGCGGGAGCGGCACCTGCCCGACCGTGTCGAGCACGGCCTCGTCGTCGAGGGCGACCCGGCGCACCCCGTCGCCCAGGTCCTCGCCCACGGTCAGGCCGAGGGGCCCGGCGGTGAGCGGGGTGCCGGGGGCGACCCGGCGGCTGGGACGGACCAGCGCCCGCCACGTCCCCGTCGGCTCCCGCTCCAGCAGCATGACCTCGACGGCGCCCCCGGTGGGCTTGGTGGCGGCGATGCGGGCCGGCAGCACCCGGGTGTCGTTGACCACCAGCACGTCGCCCGGCTCGAGCAGGGCGGGCAGGTCGCGCACGCCCCGGTGGTCGGGTGGGGCCAGCGGTCCCCGGTCGACCAGCATCCGGGCCGCGTCGCGCGGCTCGACCGGCACTTGGGCGATGCGGTCGGGCGGGAGGTCGTAGGCGAACGCCTCGACCGGCGTCACCCCCGTTCTGTCAACCCCCATGGACCGTGGCGGGACACGGGGATCGCCAGAAGCGGCGGTGGGGCTAGCGGTCGGGGGCATCGAGGGCTTCGAGGGCGGCGCCGGCGAGGACCCGGGCCCCGAGGGCGATGGCCCGCTCGTCGACGTCGAAGGCGGCGGCGTGGATGTCGGCCCCGGGCCGGCCCGGCGGGCTGACCCCGAGGCGGAGGAAGGCCCCCGGCACCCGGTCGAGGAACCAGGAGAAGTCCTCGCCCCCGCCGCTCTGGCGGGTGGGGAGGACGCCGTCGGCGCCGACCACGGCCTCGGCCGCCCGGCCCAGCAGGGCGGTGGCCCACGGGTCGTTGTCGACCGGCGGGCTGCCGATCCGGTGGTCGAGCTCCCAGGTGGCGCCGCGGGGCTCGGCGATCCCGGCGATCAGCCCGGGCAGCAGCTTCGCCGCCTCCTCCCAGCCGTCGCGCCCGGTGGCCCGGAGCGAGCCCCGCAGCTCGGCGTGGGCCGGCACCACGTTGGCGGCGTCGCCGGCGGCGATGGCCCCGAAGGTGAGGTTGACCCCGTCGCGGGGGTCGGTCAGCCGGTCGAGGGCGGCGGGGAGGTCGACGGCCAGGCGCCCGGCGATGTTGACCAGGTCGGCGGTGCGATGGGGCCGGGCGGTGTGGCCCCCGGGCCCGGCCAGGTGGATCACGACCATGTCGGTGGCGCTGGTGATCGGCCCCGGTGACAGCCCGACCTGGCCGGCCTCCAGGTGCGGGTCGCAGTGGAGGGCGAAGATGGCCCGGGCGCCGTCGACCCGGCCGGCCTCGGCCAGCGGGCGGGCCCCCGACGGGATCGACTCCTCGGCCGGCTGGAACACGATGCGGACCCGGCCCGGGCGGTGCTGCAGCACCTCGGCCAGGGCCAGGGTGGCGCCCACGCCGGCGGCGGTGTGGACGTCGTGGCCGCAGGCGTGGCAGACCCCGGGGACGGTCGAGCGGTAGGGCACGTCCTTGGCGTCGTCCATCCGCAGGGCGTCGATGTCGGCCCGGAGGGCGACGAGGGGGCCCTCGGCGCCGACCTCGGCGATCAGCCCCGTCGTCCCCTCCCCCGGCTCGCTGGCGATGCCCCGGGCGGTCAGCAGGTCGCGCAGCACCTGGGTGGTGCGGACCTCCTCCCACGACGGCTCCGGGTGGGCGTGGAGGTCGCGGCGCAGGGCGATCAGGTCGGCCTCGACCGCGGCGACCTCTCGTGCGACGGCGTCGTTCACGGCGACGAGAGGAGCACGCCGGGCTGGTCCGACGCCAGCTCGCCGACCAGCAGGTCGACCACGGGGCGCAGGGCGGCGGCGCCGTTCGCCCCCTCGGGCACCACCGCCCGCTGGCGCTGGTAGCTGCCGCCGTCGGTGAGGATGCCCTCGACCCGGGCCAGCTCGGCCTCGCAGTCGAGCCGGGTGGCGACCGGCGCCATCTCGGCCAGCAGGTCGCGGATGGCGGTCCGCACCGGCTGCTGGGTGCCCTTCTCGTCGACGATCACGTCGGCGTCGAGGCCGTGGCGACCGGCCCGCCACTTGTTCTGGCGCAGGACCCAGTCCTTGTGGCGGGGCAGGGTGAAGCCGCGGTCGATCAGCGTGTCGAGATGGCTCACCAGGCACTGGGCCAGGGCGGCGACGGCGCCCACCTCGGCCAGGGTCGGGATCCCGTCGCACATGCGCAGCTCGACGGTGCCGAAGTCCGGGTGGGGGCGGATGTCCCACCACACCTCGCGCACCGTCGAGATGGCCTGCGAGCTGACCAGCGTCTCCATGAACTGCTCGAAGTCGTCCCAGCTCTCGATCGGGGCCGGGAGCCCGGCGGTGGGCAGGCCCTCGAACACCTTGCTGCGCGACGACGCCAGCCCCGTGTCGTGGCCCTCCCAGAACGGGCTCGACGCGCTCAGGGCCAGGAAGTGGGGGATGTAGCCGGCCAGGGCGTTGGCGATGGCGATCGCCTTCTCGGGGCTCTTGATCCCGACGTGGACGTGGACCCCGAAGATCTGGAGCCGCCGGGCCATCCACTGCATCTCCTGGATCAGCCGGGCGTAGCGGGGGTTGGGGCTGACGTCCTGGTCGTGCCACGACGAGAACGGGTGGGTGCCCGAGCACATCAGGGCCAGGCCCCGGCGGTCGGCCGCGGCCGCCACCTCGTCGAGGGTGCCCTGGAGGTCGGCCCGGGCCTCGGCCACGGTGGTGCAGACCCCGGTGATGATCTCGACCGTGCACTCGAACAGCTCGTGCTTGGCCTTCGGGTGCTCGCCGTCGGGGTGGCCGGCCCCGATCTCCTCCAGCATCGCCGTCGCCGCGCTGGCCAGCTCCCCGGTGCTGCGGTCGACGACCTCGAGCTCGACCTCGATCCCGAGGCTGGGCCCGGGCGAGCTGTTGAAGTCGATGTCCACCGGCTCATCCTTCCACCGATCCCGGCCCGGACACGCCGGCGGCAGGGCTCCACCCGCTGGTCTACCGTTCCCGGCACCGACTGGAGGGAGTCAGGACATGACCTACGAGGACGGGCGGCGGTCGGCCCCCGAGAAGCCGATGCTGGCCTTCGATGCCGCCATGGTGGTCTTCGCCCCGCACGAGCAGCTGAAGGAGGAGGGCCTCCCCGGGGAGGTGGTGCCCGACCCGCCTCCCCAGCCCGTCCAGGTCGAGGCCTTCCGGGCCGCCTGCGAGCGCAACGACCACGACCCCGCCCTCGGCGGCTTCCTGTCGTGGGGCGGCTGGTGGGGCCCCGAGCACTTCGCCGACGCCGGCCCGGCGGTCGACCAGGCCCAGGCCGACGCCAACACCCACTTCGACCAGACCGGTCACGGCGAGGTGATGGTCACGGCCAAGATCCACACCTTCTTCGTCGGCCCGGTCGTCTAGGGCCGCCCCGTCTCGGCGGGGCTACCCGAAGAGGCCGGGGGGTGGGGTGTCGTCGCCGCCGGGGGCGCCCCGGGGGGCGATCCGGCCGACGTGGGCCCAGGCCGCGGCGGTGGCGACCCGGCCCCGGGGGGTCCGCATCAGCATCCCCTCGCGGATGAGGAAGGGCTCGTGGACGTCCTCGACGGTCTCGGTCGGCTCCGAGACGCTGATGGCGAGGGTGGAGAGGCCGACGGGACCGCCGCCGAAGCGCCCGCACAGCGCCTCCAGCAGGGCCCGGTCGACCTTGTCGAGGCCCCGCTCGTCGACCCCGAAGGTGGCCAGGCCGGCCTTGGCCGTGTCGAGGTCGATCGTGCCCGTGCCCCGGACGTCGGCGAAGTCCCGCACCCGCCGGAGCAGCCGGTTGGCGATGCGGGGCGTGCCCCGGGCCCGGCCGGCGATCTCGTGGGCGCCCTCGTCGTCGATGGGGACGTCGAGGATGCCGGCGGCCCGGAGCACGATCGCCTCCAGGTCGGCCGGCTCGTAGTAGTCGAGCCTGGCGACCAGGCCGAAGCGGTCGCGCAGCGGCCCGGTGATCAGCCCGGTCCGGGTGGTGGCGCCGACCAGGGTGAAGCGGGGGACGTCGATCCGGATCGTGCGGGCCGCCGGCCCCTTGCCCAGGACGATGTCGACCACGAAGTCCTCCATCGCCGGGTACAGCACCTCCTCGACGGCCCGCGACAGCCGGTGGATCTCGTCGATGAAGAGCACGTCGCCGTCGGCCAGCTGGCTGAGGATGGCGGCCAGGTCCCCCGCCCGCTCCAGCGCCGGCCCCGACGTCACGTGCAACGCCACGTCCACCTCCGCGGCCACGATCCCCGCGAGGGTGGTCTTCCCAAGTCCTGGCGGGCCGGCGAAGAGGAGGTGGTCGGCGGCCTGACCGCGGCGGCGGGCGGCCTCGAGGATGATGTGGAGGTGCTCCTTGAGCTCGGCCTGGCCGACGAAGTCGTCGAGCCGGCGGGGCCGGAGCCCGGCCTCGGCGGCGTCCTCGCCGTCGAGCGGGACCGGGGCCAGGACGGGCTCGTCGCCGTCGGGGGCGTGGCCCAGGTCGATCTCGTCGCGGGGCATCAGCGGACCCTCATCGGCGGGCCACCATGCGACGGAGGGCCTCGCTGACCAGGGCCGACACGTCGTCGCCGGCCGGGAGGTCGCGGGTGGCCTCGGCGATCTCCTCGGGTGTGTAGCCGAGGGCGGCGAGGGCGTCACGGACGTCGCTGCGCACCGAGCCGGTCGAGGGCGCCCCGGCCGCCGGGCCGGCGGCGGCCACGGCGGCGGCGACGTCGCCGGCCGGGAGCTCCAGCCGGCTCTTCAGCTCGACCAGCAGCCGGGCCGCCGTCTTCTTGCCCACGCCGGGGACGAGGCAGAGCGCCGAGACGTCGTCGTCGGCCAGGACCCGGCGCAGGGCCAGCGGCTCGTGGACCGAGAGGATGGCCAGGGCGAGGGCGGGGCCGACGCCGTGGGCCGCGATCAGCGCCTCGAAGGTGACCCGCTCGTCGCGGGTGGCGAAGCCGTAGAGCACCTGGGCGTCCTCGCGGACGTGGTGGTGGGTCCACACCCGGACCTCGGCCCCGATGTCGCCGAGCAGGGCGGCGGTGGCCGGGCCGGCCTGGACCCGGTAGCCGACCCCGCCCACCTCGACCAGCAGCTCCCCGTCGGGGGTGCGCTCCAGCAGCGTCCCCCGCAGCGATCCGATCATCCCGGGCATCAGCGCACGTCCTTCAACGTCGGGCCGCGACGGCGGCGCGGCGGAGGGGTGAGTGGGCCAGGTGGCAGAGGGCGAGGGCGGCGGCGTCGGCGGCGTCGGCCGGCTCAGGGACACGGGCCAGGCCGAGGAGGGCCTGGACCATCCGCCCGACCTGCTCCTTGTCGGCCCGGCCGTCGCCGGCCACGGCCTGCTTGACCTGGGTGGGGGTGTACTGGACGACCTCGGCCCCGGCGGCGTGGGCGGCGGCCATGGCCAGCCCGCTGGCCTGGCCGACGGCCATGGCCGAGCGCACGTTGACCTGGAAGAAGACCTGCTCGACGGCGACCACGGCGGGGCGGACCTCGGCCAGCAGGGCGCACAGCTCGGCGTGGAGCTCGGCCAGCCGGGCCGGCAGCGGGTCGGCCGGGTCGGTGCGGATCACCCCGATGGCCCGGGCCCGGGCTCCCCCGCCGGCGCCGCCCCGGGCGCCCCGCACCCCGGCCTCGACGCAGGCGTAGCCGCAGCGCGACAGCCCGGGGTCGATGCCGAGGACGAACATGGGTTCGGAGCCTAGGGCGCGCCGCCCCGCACCCGACGGATCCCCGGCCGCCCGGGCTCAGGTGAAGCAGGCGTC
>DASTYI010000070.1:0-15831 GCA_035765045.1 Iamia sp.
GGTCGCGCCCACGCGACCTCACCGCGCCAGAACGATCGAGCCCGACTTCTGGCGCGGTCCGGTCGCGCCCACGCGACCTCTCCCCCACAAGAACCGGTTCTTGTGGGGGGGCGTCGCGGCTCAGGCGGGGTTGCGGTTGTAGCGCTCCATGGCCCGCTCGACGCCGCTGGCGGCGATCAGCTCGACGGCGTCGGCGGCCTCGGCGATGGCGATGTCGAGCTCGACCCGCTCGGCCTTGCCCGGGCGGCGCAGCACGTGGTCGGCGCCCTTCATCGAGCCGGGGGGCTTGCCCACGCCGATCCGCACCCGGGTGAAGCCGTCGCCGTGGAGGTGGCCCTTGATCGACTTGAGGCCGTTGTTGCCGGCGAGGCCGCCGCCCTGCTTGAGCTTGATCCGCCCCGGCGGGAGGTCGAGCTCGTCGTGGACGATGACGATGCGGGCGAGGTCCTCGACGTCGTGCCGGCGGGCCAGGGCGGCCACGGTCAGGCCCGACTCGTTGTAGTACGTCTGCGGGACGCCGAGGGCCACCACGGCCGAGCCGATGCGCACCGTGTCGGTCATGGCCCGCTCGTGGCGCATCCCGTCGCGCAGCCGCCCGCCGTGGCGCTCGGCCAGCAGGGCGATCGTGTCGGCCCCGCAGTTGTGGCGGGTGTGGGCGTACTCGAGGCCGGGGTTGCCCAGCCCGACGACGAGGAGGTCGGCCATGACGGCGGGCGGGTCGGCCCGGAGCGGACGCCGGCGGAGGATGCGGCGGAGGCTCAGCCTCAGCCCTCGTCGCCCTCGGCCGGGGCGTCGCCGCCCTCCGCGGCCGCGGCCTCGCCGGCCTCGTCGGCCGACTCCTCGGCCTGCTCGGCGGCGACCTCGGCGTCGGCGGCCTCGATGGCCTCGGCCTCGATGGCGGCCCGCGAGACCTGGGCGCTGGCGATGGCCTCCTCGGGGTCGACGTCGGTGGTGACGCCGGCGGGGAGGGTCAGGTCGGCGACGGTGATCGTGTCACCGACGGCCAGCGACGAGACGTCGTAGGTCAGCTGGTCGGGGATGCTGCCCGGCTTGGCGTTGACCGAGAGGGTGGTCAGCAGGGTCTCGAGCATGCCGCCCTCGGCCTCCAGGCCGGTGGGCTCGCCCTCGGCCACGAGGGGCACGTCGACGGTGATCTCCTGGTCGCGGCGGATCAGCAGGAAGTCGACGTGGTCCACCGTCTGGCGGATCGGGTGCCGCTGCATGTCCTTGACGATCGCCAGCTGGGCATCGCCCTCGCCCTCGATGGTGAGGTCGATCAGGGCGTTGATGCCGGCGTCGGTGATCAGGCACTGGCGCAGCTCCCGCCAGTCGACGGTGACGGCGACGGGCTCGCGGCCCAGGCCGTAGACCACGGCGGGGACCTTGCCCTCGGCCCGCAGGCGGCGGGAGGAACGGGTGCCGGTGGTGCGGCCGGTGGTGGCGGTGAGGGTGATCTCGGCCATCGGGACTCCTACGTCAGAGATCGCGCCGGAGCGCATGCGGTTGTCGAGCGGACAACGCTACCGGTGCCGGCGACGACGCCCCAAGCCCGGGGTCCGGTCCCCCCTCCGGGAGATGGACCGGCCGGCGGCCGCGGGTGTTCACTGCCCGGTGACAACCGAGATGCCACCGGGGAGCGACCTCCCCGGGTGCGCGAGGCGGGGGATGACGCCGACAGCGAGGACCCGAGGGTCCTCGCTTCGCCGCGTCACCCCACCCGAGGTCGGGAGCTCCCCACGACAGATGGAGAACCCATGCACGACACCCCGACCCGGCGGCGAGCCGGCGCCGTCACCGCCCTCGGCCTGGCGCTCAGCCTGGCGCTGGCGATCGGCCCGCTGACCGGGCCCACCGGCGCCCAGGACCGCCCGGCCCAGCAGACGGTCACGACCCTGGACCCGCCGCCGCCGGCGTGCCCGGCCGAGGAGGGCGACGCCCGCTTCGTCCGGTACATCTACCTGAACATCCTGTTCCGGTGCCCCTCGGCGGCGGACACGGCCTACTGGACCGGCCGCCTGGCCGCGGGGTACGGCCGGGGCGCCTTCGCCAAGTACGTCGACCTGTCGACCGAGAACCTGGTGCACAACAACGTGCGCCAGCTCTACCTCGGCCTGCTCGACCGGGAGCCGACGAGCGCCGAGCTGACCGCCGGCGTGGCCCACATCCGCCGGTACCAGTCCGACGCCGTGATCATCGCCGACATCCTCGCCTCCGACGAGTACTATGACATCTTCGGCCGGCCGGACCGGGCCTCGGACACGGACGAGGCCTGGCTCGACCACGTCTACGGGTTCATCCTCGACCGGGGCATCGACCAGGGCGGCCTCGCCCACTGGTCGGCGGTCCTGGGCGAGGAGTCGACGCAGGCGACCCGGCGCACGGTCACCCGGGCGCTGGAGCGCTCGCGCGAGGCCACCGTCGGCTGGATCTACGGCGTGTACTTCGCCGGCCTCCACCGGCCCCCGGGCCCGAACGAGTTCGGCTACTGGCAGCAGTGGCTCCTCGGTGCCGGCCAGTGGCGCACGTTCCAGATGTGGACCAGCGTCCTGTCGTCGGCCGAGGGCTACCGCCTGGCCCAGACCCAGCCCAGCCCCGAGTCGCTGACCGCGAC
Source organism: Iamia sp. (assembly GCA_035765045.1). Classification (GTDB taxonomy): domain Bacteria; phylum Actinomycetota; class Acidimicrobiia; order Acidimicrobiales; family Iamiaceae; genus Iamia. The sequence continues at coordinate 2,612 of DASTYI010000070.1, forward strand.
CCCCGAGGGCAAGGTCGCCAAGCGCGACGTCCACGGCTGATGCTCGTCGGGGGTCGGGCTCGCGCCCGGCCCCCGATCAGCTCTGGTTGCGGCCGCCGAAGATCTCGCTGACCGAGGCGTCGTCGAACACCGACTCGATGGCCTGGCCGACGATCGGGGCCACCGACAGCACCTCGATCGTGTCGATCTGCTTCTCGGGCGGCAGCGGCAGCGTGTTGGTGATGACGACCTTGCTGAGCGAGCTGTTCTTGATCCGGTCGATCGCCGGGCCCGAGAGCACCCCGTGGGTGGCCATGGCCCACACGTCGGTGGCGCCGTTCTGGCGCAGCAGGTCGGCCGCCGCGCAGATGGTCCCGGCGCTGTCGATCATGTCGTCGAGCAGGACGCAGGCCTTGCCGTCGACCTCGCCGATCACGGTGTCGGCCACGACCTCGTTCATCGTGCCCTTGGGCCGCGACTTGTTGACGAAGGCCAGGTCGGCCCCGATCTCGTTGGCGAACCGCTTGGCCGCCTTCACGCCCCCCGAGTCGGGCGAGACGATCACCAGGTCCTCGGTGTCGAAGTTGGCCCGCAGGTAGTCGAGCTGGATCGGCATCGCCGTCAGGTGGTCGACGGGGAAGTTGAAGAAGCCCTGGATCTGGCCGGTGTGGAGGTCGATCGAGATCACCCGCTCGGCGCCCGCGGCGGTGAGCACGTCGGCCACCAGCTTGGCGGTGATCGGCTCGCGGCCCTCGGCCTTCCGGTCCTGGCGGGCGTAGCCGTAGAAGGGGCAGACGGCGGTGATCCGCTTGGCCGACGCCCGCTTGGCGGCGTCGAGCATGATCAGCTGCTCCATCAGCGAGTCGTTGACCGACTGGCCGGCCTCGCCCGAGTGGGTCTGGATGATGAAGACGTCGGCGCCGCGGATCGACTCGCCGAAGCGGCAGTGCATCTCGCCGTTGGCGAAGCGCCGGAGGTTCGGGTTGCCGAGGCGGATGCCGAGGTGGGCCGCGATCTCCTCGGCCAGCTCCGGGTGCGAGGAGCCGCTGTAGAGGTGCAGGCGCTTGGTGGTGACGGTCTCCATGAGGGCTCCGCTCGGGCTCGACGGATCAGGGGTGGGGCAGGGCGTAGAACGGCCCGGTCTGGGTGCCGTCGGGGACGGACTCGCCGGGGGCGATGTGGGCGTAGGGCCCGACGTGGGCGTCGGCGCCGATCTCGGCGTCGCGCCCCGTCGTCTGCTCGACGGTGCTGCGGGCGCCGACGACGCAGTCGACCAGGCGGGTGTCGGGGCCGATCTCGGCCCCCCGGCCCACCACGGTGCTGCCCTGGAGGATCGTGCCGGGGAAGAGGGTGACGTCGGTGGCCAGGTCGACGGTGGTGTCGACGTAGGTGCGGTCCGGGTCGACCATGGTGACGCCCCGCTTGAGCCAGTCGAGGTTGGTGCGCCGGCGGAGCTCGGCCTCGGCCGCGGCCAGCTGGGCCCGGTCGTTGACGCCGTGGGTCTCGTCGGGGTCGTCGGCGGCGATGGCGGTGACGCCGTAGCCCGCCTTGTTGAGCACCTCGACCACGTCGGTCAGGTAGTACTCGCCCTGGGCGTTGGCGGGCTGGACCCGGCGGAGGGCGGGGGCCAGGACGCTGCGGCGGAAGCAGTAGATCGACGTGTTGATCTCGCTGATCAGCCGCTGCTCCTCGTCGGCGTCGCGGTGCTCGACGATGCGGGCGACCCGACCGTCCTTGCCCCGCTCGACCCGGCCGTAGCCGGTGGGGTCGGCCAGGTGGGCGGTGAGGACGGTGCACGCCGCCCCCGACCGGCGGTGGTGGTCGACCAGCTCGCGGATCGTCGAGGACCGGAGCAGGGGCGTGTCGCCGGGGAGGACGAGGACGTCGGGGCCCTCGTCGTCGGCGACGTCGTCGTCGTCGGGGAAGGCGGTGAGCCCGACGGCGACGGCGTCACCGGTGCCGAGCTGGCGGTGCTGCTCGACGAAGTCGAGGACCAGGTCGGGCTCCTCGGCCTGGAGCTTCTTGGTGACCCGCTCGGCGCCGTGGCCGACGACGACCACGACCCGGTCGACGTCGCAGTCGGCCAGCGACCCCAGCACGTAGCGGACCATCGCCTTGCCGCACAGCAGGTGCAGGGGCTTGGGCCGCTCGGAGCGCATCCGCGTGCCCTCCCCGGCGGCGAGGACGACGGCGGACAGCGGTCGCTCGGCCATGTCTCGGAGTCTCGCGCGCCCGAGCGCCGATCCGAACACGGTCGCCTCCTGCGGCTCCGGGGGCAGGGCTCGAACCTGCGACGGCCGGATTCAAAGTCCGGTGTTCTACCAGCTGAACTACCCCGGAAGGGCGGCCCAGGATAGGCCGGCTAGCAGGGCCGCAGCCCGGTGGCCTCGGCCACCGGGGCACCGGTGTGGTCGACCGGGGCGATCGGGTCCGAGCCCCCGTCGGTGAAGGCGTCGATCACCGGATCGACGCCGTCGGCGGCGAGGCGGAGGTACATGTTGCCGTCCTCGGCGACCTGATCGACGGTGGGGAGGTTGAACGTGACGACCCGGTCGTCGCGCCCATCGCGGGCCCAGCGGACGAGGTCGTCGCGGTCGAGGCCGTCGTCGACGGTGACCCAGCCGAGCCCCGTGCGGACCACGTCGGGCAGGTCGGCGACCCCGATCCGGCCGGCGGCCTGGAGGAGGGCGGCGGCGGCGACCGCGCCCCGCAGGTCGCGACCCAGGGTCGAGCGAGTGTCCCGCGCCCACGAGCCGTCGTCCTGCTGGACCTCGATGAAGCGGGACCGGGCCAGGGTCACGGTGGTGGCGCCGTCGAGCATCCGGCAGCCGGGTTCCAGCGCCAGCCCGCTCCAGCGGTCGCGGACGGGCCGGTCGACGGCGATCCGGGTGCCGCCGAGGACGTCGACCAGCTCCTGGGCGCCCCGGTAGTCGATCTGGACGTAGTGGTCGACCGGGGTCCCCAACGTCTGGTCGAGGGCCTGGATGAGACGGGTCGGCCCCCCGGTGGGGAGCGTCTGGTTGAGCCGCATCTCGACCCCGTCGACCTCGACCCGCAGGTCGCGGGGGAGGGTGAGGAGCCGGACCTCGCCGGCCTCCGGGTCGAGGCGGACCAGGGCCATCGAGTCGGGGTAGTACCGGTCCGGGTCGCGGCCGCCGGACTGGGGGACGCCCTCGGTCCCGTCGAGCCCAACGACCAGGATCGTGACCGGGTCGCCCGGTGCGGTCGACGGGGTGTCGGGACCGCCCGCCTCCTCGGCCAGGCCGCCGACGTCGATCTTCTGCGGCTCCAACCGGCCCCGGACGGCGGCGACCGAGCCGACGCCGAGGGCGGCGACGGTGGCCACCCCGCTGGCGACGGCGACCCGGCGCCGGCGTCGGCGCCGGACCTGGCCGTGGACGGCCGCCCTCAGGCCGGGGGCCGGGGCGTAGGGGTGGGGGTCATCGAGGTGCTCGAACATCGGTCTCCTCCTGGGGGGCGGTGACGGGCAGGGCGTCGTCGGGTGGGGTGAGGTCGAGCCGCAGGGCGGCCAGGCCCCGGTGGGCGTGCTGCTTGACCGTGCCCGGGCTGCAGCCGAGGAGCCGGGCCGTCTCGGCCTCCGACACGTCGGCCAGGTACCGGAGGGTGACGACCTCGCGCTGGCGCCGGGGCAGCCGGCGCAGGCCCTCGGCCAGCTCCAGGCGCGAGACCAGACCGGCGGCCGGGTCGGCGACGTCGGTCGCCGTCGTCGGGGCCACCGTCTCGGCGTGGCGCCGCTGGCGGGACCGGCGCCGGTGGTGGTCGAGCGCCAGGTTGGCGGCGACCCGGGCCGTCCAGGCCTCGGCGTACGGGCCCACCCGGCGCCAGCGCAGGTAGACCCGCACGAGGGCCTCCTGGGTGACCTCCTCGGCCTCCGAGCGGTCACCGAGCAGGCGGTACGCCACCCGGTGGGCCACGGCGGAGAGGTCGTCGAAGGCGTCGCCGAAGCGGTCCACGGTCACCTCCCTCCAACGCCGGCCCCAGCCCCCAGGTTGACACGGGTCCCGGTTGGTGGATCGGCGGCAGCCCCCGCTAGGTTCGACACCCTCATGGGAAGCCTGATCAAGAAGCGCCGCAAGCGCATGCGCAAGAAGAAGCACAAGAAGATGCTGAAGCGCACTCGCTGGCAGCGTCGCGCCGCCGGCAAGTAGCCACCGCCAGCACCGTTCGCTGACGACCGCCTGCCCCCCGTCGAGGGGCGGCGGTCGTCGTCGCGTCACGACGGCGGTCGGCGCCCGCTCAGAACAGGGTGGTCGGGGGGACCGCCATCGGCTCGGGCAGCGGGTCGACGGGCACCGTGGCCACGGCCCGGACCTCGTCGTGGAAGCGCCGGGCCAGGCCCAGGGCGACGTCGTTGTCGGGCGTGTGGACGAAGACGGTCGGGCTCCGCCCCTCCTCCAGCCAGCGGGCGACCACCGGCACCCACGGCTGCCATCCGGCGATCGTGGCGTCGACGTCGTCACGCCCGAGGTAGCGCACGACCGGCCGGTCGCCGAGGGCGACCTCGCGGCGGGGCAGCCGGGGCTTCTTGGCCCAGGCGTCGCGCTCGGCCTCGCTCGTCGGCGGGGCGGCGAACATCGTGGTGGTGTCGAAGGTGGCCCACTCGGCGTCGTGGGCCCGCAGCAGCCGGGCCAGGCCGCGGGCCGCCGGGCCCCGCTCGAAGAACCCGGGGTGGCGGACCTCGACCACCCAGCGGGGCGGGCGCGGGGCCCGGGCGAGGAAGCCGGCCAGGACGTCGAGGTCGTCGGGCCCGAAGGCGGCGGGGAGCTGGATCCAGAGCTGCTCGGCCCGGGCGCCCAGCGGCGCCAGCAGGTCGACGATGGCGGCGACCTCGCCGTCGTCGGGCCGCAGCCGGCGCCGATGGGTCAGGTCCTGGGGCAGCTTGAACAGGAAGCGGAGGTCGGCCGGTGCCGCCTCGGCCCACCCCGCCACCGTCGCCGGCGACGGGAGGCCGTAGGCGGTGGTGTTGCCCTCGACCGCCGTGCACCACGACCCGTAGGCGGTGAGCTGCTCCTCGCGCCGGAGGTCGGCGGGGAGGAAGGTGCCCCGCCAGGCGGCGTGGGCCCACATCGCACACCCGACGCGCAGCACGGCCATGGCTGCGATGGTGCCACCCATCGGTGTGAGGGAGGTCGTTTCCGGCCCGGGCGACGTGGGCAGCGGTGGGCGTCCCCACCGCCGCACCGGAAGGTCGTACCCGTGGAAGTCAGCCTCGTCGGTCTGCTCGTCATCATCCTGCTGGTCGTGATGATCATCTACTTCGTCCGCCGGGCGTAGGCCGGCCGGGGGGAAGATGGGGGCGTGACCCGCCTCCTCGTCGTCCACCACACCCCCTCGCCCCACCTCCACACCCTGCTGGAGGCGGTGCGGGAGGGGGCGGGAGACCCGCAGATCGAGGGGGTGGAGGTCGTGGTGCGGGCCGCCCTGGCCGCCACCGCCAGCGACGTCCTCGCCGCCGACGGCTACGTCGTCGGCGGGCCGGCCAACCTCGGCTACCTGGCCGGGGCGCTCAAGCACTTCTTCGACGTCGTCTACTACCCCTGCCTGGAGGACACGGTCGGGCGCCCCTTCGGGGCGTACCTCCACGGCAACGACGACGTCGCCGGCGCCCGCCGGGCGCTCGACCAGATCACCGGCGGCCTGCGCTGGGAGCGGGTGGCCGAGGTGGTCGAGGTCCGGGGCGCCCCCTCCCCCGCCGACCGCGACGCCTGCTGGGAGCTCGGCGCCGTGGTGGCGGCGACGCTCAGCCCGGCCTGACCACCGCCCCCCCCGTTCTGAGGCGCACCCCCCGTTCTGAGGCGCACCCGTTCTGAGGCGCAGCGAGCGCGCCGACGACACCCCCACGCCTCAGAAGCGGATCAGAAGCGGGTCAGGGGGTGACCGGGCGGAGGCGGTCGAGGTGGTCCTGGGCCCGGAGGGCGGTCGACACGACCGGGAGCCAGGCCCGCCGGACCGGGGGCACCCGGGGGTGCGCCAGCTCGGCGAAGGGCGGGAGCTCCTCGCCGTCGATGGCGGCCGCCATCCGCAGGCCCAGCCAGGCGTTGAGGGCGACGCCCGAGCCGTTGCAGCCGGCGGCGTACCACGCCCCGTCCATCCGGCCGCAGTGGGGCAGGCGGTCGCGGGTGATGGCGACGTCGCCGCCCCAGGCCCGCTCGATCCGGGCGTCGGCCAGCTGCGGGTGGACGTGGACCATCCGGGCCCGGAGCACCTCGCGGGCCTCGGCCACGGTGGTCGGGCCGAGGCTGCGACGCCCGCCGAAGACCATGCGGCCGTCGGCGTCGAGCCGCCAGTACGAGAGCAGGTTGCGGGTGTCGTAGGCCATCCGCCCGGTGGGGAGCACGGCGTCGCGGACCTCGGGCGCCAGCGGCTCGGTGGCGACGACGAACGAGCCCATCGGGAGGATGCGCCGGCGCAGGTCGGGCACGGCCCCGTCGGGGTGGCCGTTGACGGCGACGAGGACGTCCCCGCCGCGCACCGCCCCGGTCGCCGTCTCGACCCCGTCGGCGCCCACCGCCGTGACCCGGCACCCGGGGTGGAGGGTGGCCCCGGCGGCCCGGGCCCGGGCGACGAGGCCGGCGTGGAAGCGGGCCGGGTGGAGGCCACCGCTGCGCTCGACCACCAGACCGGCGGGGTAGGCGGTCGAGCCGATCTCGGCGGCGAGGTCGTCGCCGGTGACGTAGCGGGCGCCGTGGCCGACGGCCTCCAGCTCGTCGGCGGCGGCGCGCAGGGCCGCCGCGCTCGTCGCCCCCGAGGCCAGCTCCAGCCGGCCGGTCCGGGCGTAGTCGCAGGCGATGCCGTCGGGCCCCGTCGTCAACGCCTCGACCAGGTCGAAGGCCTCGTCGACGGCGGCGAACATCCGCCGTCCGAGGTCACCGTGGGCGCGCTCCAGCCCGCCGGGCCCGGCCTTGAGCTCGGGCAGGACCATCCCGCCGTTGCGGGTGCTGGCCCCGACGCCGAGCGGGCCCCGGTCGAGCACGGCCACCGACCGGCCCCGCCGGGCCAGCTCGGCCGCCGCCATCAGCCCGCAGTACCCGGCCCCGACCACGACCACGTCGGCCCCGGCCGGCGGGGGCCCGTCGCCGGTGGCGTCGAGCGGGGCGGCGTCGTGCCACAGGACGTCCTCCCGGTAGCCCGGCGCCAGCGGTGCAGCCATCGGCGCACGCTACGACCTACGGTCGCCGGCCATGGCCGCTTCGACCGTCGGGTTCACCTACGCCAGCCTCATGGGGCTCGGGCCGCAGTACGCGGTGGAGACGGCGGGCCGCGCCGCCGCGCTCGGCTACCGCTCGTTCTGGACGGCGGAGACCACCGGCCCCGACGCCTTCTCCCTCCTGGCGGCGGCCGGGGCCGCCGCGCCCGGGGTCGACCTCGGCACCGGCGTCCTCGCCCTCCAGCTGCGCACGCCCCCGCTGGCCGCCATGTCGGCCGCCACCCTCTCGGCCCTCGACCCGGACCGCGAGGTGCTGCTCGGCGTGGGCATCTCCTCCCCCGTCGTCACCTCCCGCTGGCACGGCGCCCCCTACGGCGACCGCCCCCTCGCCCAGGTCCGCGAGTACGTGGCCCTGGTGCAGGAGTGCCTGTCGGGCGAGAAGGTCACCTTCGCCGGCGACCACTACGGGGTGAAGGGGTTCCGCCTCGGGGTCCGGTTCGCCGAGGGGGCCCGGAGGCCGAAGGTCGTGCTCGGCGCCCTCGGCCCGAAGATGCTGGCGCTGGCCGGCGAGGTGGCCGACGGGGTCCTGCTCAACTACCTGCCGGCGTCGCACGTGGCCTGGTCGGTCGAGCAGGTGCGGGCCGGCGAGGCCGCCGCCGGGCGGGAGCCGGGCTCGTGCACCGTCTACGCCTACGTCCACGCCGGGGTCGCCGACCGCGACGCCGCCCTGGCCAACGGGCGCAAGGACCTCTTCTCCTACGCCGTCGTCGACTCCTACGCCGAGAGCTTCACCCGGGCCGGCTTCGGCGCCTCGGTCGAGGAGGTCCGGGCCCGCCACGCCGCCGGCGACCGGGAGGGCGCCCTGGCCGCCGTCAGCGAGGAGATGGTCGACGCCATCGACGTCGTCGGCGACGCCGACCTGGTGCGCGACACCGTGCGGGCCTACGCCGACGCCGGTGTCGACCACCCCGTCCTCATGCCGCTGCCCTGGGGCCCCGACCGCCGCCAGGTCGTCGACGACACCATGCGCGCCGCCATCGACGCCTGACACCGAACCGGTGTCACCCCGGGCACCGGCGGCTAGCCCTCATGACACCGGTTCGTGGGTGGGGTGGGGCCTAGGGGCAGGTGGTGGTCGGGTCCTCGCCGGCGAAGCGGGCGGCCACCCAGGCGGTGATGTCGTCCTCGGCCAGGCCGGTGACGGTGTCGTGGTCGCCCTCGGGCACCTCGAGCAGCTCGACCACCTGGCCGATGCCGCACAGCCGCTCGATCAGGGCGTCGGTCCGGGCCGGGACGACCAGGATGTCCTGCCCGCCCTGGACGACGAGCAGCGGGGCGTCCGCCACCACCTGGCCCGGGTCGTTCGCCTCGAGCCAGGCCTCGCCCACCGGCGACGTGCGGGGGTCGGTCACCCAGTAGTCGGGCGCCCCGGCCACCGCCGGCATGGTGTTGAGGATGTCGCCGACGCAGCCCTCCTCGATCGACGCCGCCGCCTCGACCGCCGGCGGGCTGAGGTAGTCGGCCAGGTCGACCGACGGATCCTCGGCGGCCACGCCGACCAGCACCATCGTCGTGATGATCCGGATCTGGAGGGCGTCGCCGAAGTCGGTGCCGAGCTCGGCCCCGGGGGCGATGGCCACCGTGCCCAGCAGCTCGGCGTCGGGCAGCCGCTCGGCCGCCTGCTCCCCCGTCACCAGGGCGGCGTGCCCGCCCTGCGACACGCCGGTCACGACCCAGCGGTCGCCGGCGCCGGCCTCGGGCACCGACCGGGCCGCGGCGACCAGGTCGATCACGGCGTGGCCCTCGGCCGCGGCCGAGAGGTACGGGTGGATCTCGCCCTCGGGGCCGAGGCCGATGTAGTCGGGCTGCACCAGCACGCCCTCGACGCCGAAGGCGGGCGGGACGGCCGGGCCCCGGCTCGGGGCGCACGACGCGGCCAGCCCCGAGGTGCCGTGGGCCCAGGCCAGGATCGGCCAGCCGTCGGCCGGCGCCTCGCCGTCGGGGTGGTAGATCAGCCCGGTGGCGGCCCGCGCGTCGCCCTCGGCGTCGGTCGACCGGTACATCACCCGCAGGCCGACCTGGCCGTCGGGGGCGTCGACCGGCATGGTCCGGATCAGGGTGCCGGGCTCGCCGGCCGGGAGCGGGTCGGGGACGACGTAGAAGTCGTCGACCGAGCCGGTGAACTCCTCGACCGCCGGCGCCTCCGCCTCGCCGGGGTCGTCGGAGGGGTCGTCGGCCGGCTCGTCGCCCGGGTCGTCGGCCGTCGGGGCCTCGGTCGTCGTCGACCGCTCCTCGTCGGCCGCCTCGCTCCCCCCGTCGTCGTCCGAGCAGCCGCTCGCCACCAGGGCGAGGGCCACACCGAGGGCGGCGACCTTCCTGACCACGTGCTTCACGGCGCGGACCGTACCGCAGGTCACAGCGCTGCTCAAACGGTCGTTAACCGAGGCACCAGGCGCGGACCAACGGCACCCCGGCGGCGACGACGGGCAGGCCGTGCGCCAGCTGGACGACGAGGGGCCGGGCGCCGTCGACCACCGCCCGGACCTCGGCCTCGGGCCGGTCGGGCTGGACGGCGCCGACGACGGCGGCCCAGGTGGCGGTGACCTCGTCCCGGCGCCGGGCGAGGCGCCGGCGGTCGGCGGTGGGCAGGGCCGCCTCCTCCCGACCGGCCACCACGGCCAGGTCGCGGTCGGCGCCGACGACGCCGAGGGTGGCGGCCGCCAGCCGGTCGAGGGCGTCGGCGGCCGAGGTCGCCCCGGCCACGGCGGCGTGGGTGGCCGCCTCGAACCGGGCCTCGGCCCGCTCGCAGACGTCGAGCAGGATGGCCGCCTTGGCCTCGTAGTGGGCGTAGATCGTGGGTCCGCGCACCCCCGCGGCCCGGCCGATCTCGTCCATCCCGACCCCGTGGTAGCCCCGCTGGCGGAACAGCCGGAGGGCGGCGGCGCGGATCTCGTCCCGCCGCCCCGGCGGCAGCGACCACCCACCCGGCGGCGGCGCCGGGGTCGGCGGGGGCGCCAGCGGGGGGACGGCCAGGACCGCCGTCATGGCCCCGACCAGCAGGCGGTCGAGGCGGGGCCGGGCCAGCGCCGGCGGACGGGAGGCGACCTCGCTCATCGCCGTCAGCGCCGCCAGCTGGCGCGAGGCCACGTCGCCGTCGGCCAGGTCCGGGTTGGCCAACCGGATCACCGTCCGCCACGGCCGGTACAGCGTGCGCTCGGCGCGGGCCAGCGCCTGGCGCGCCGACCCGACCAGGCGGTGGCGCTCGCGGACGTAGGTGGCCAGCCGGGCGGGGTCATCGAGGGCGACGGCGACGGTGGCGGCCACCACCTGCTCGAGCCCGCCGGCGTCGTCGACGGCGAAGGCGGCGACGGTGTCCATCACCACCTCGGCCAGCAGGGCGTCCTTGCCCGGGAAGTGGCGGTAGAGGGCCGGGCCGGTCAGGCCCACGGCGGCGCCGATCTCGTCCACCGAGGTGCCGGCGAAGCCCTGCGCCGCGAACAGCTCGGCGGCGGCGGCCAGGATCGCCGCCCGGCGATCGACGGGCACCCGCACATGCTACCTAACGGCCGTTCACGATCGGCCACTGTCACAGGGCGGGCGTAGGGTCCGGGGATGCGCCTGGACGGGACGACCTGCATCATCACCGGAGCCCGCGGGGGGATCGGCTACGCCCTGGCCGACCGGTTCCTCGCCGACGGGGCCGGGGGCGTCGCCGTGGTCGACCTCGACGGCGACGGGGCGGCCGAGGCGGCCGAGCGGCTGGCCGCCACCCACGGCGACCGGGTGCTCGGCCTGGGGGCCGACGTGAGCGCCGCCGACCAGGTCGAGGAGGTCGTGGCCCGGGCCACCGACGCCTTCGGGCCGGTCGGGCTGTTCGCCGCCAACGCCGGCATCGGCACCGGCGAGGGTCTGATGGCCGACGACGCCACGTGGGACCGCATCTGGCACGTCAACGTGATGGCCCACGTCGTCGCCGCCCGCATCGTGGTCCCCGCCATGGTCGAGCGGGGCGGCGGCACCTTCCTCACCACCGCCTCGGCCGCCGGGCTGCTGGCCCAGATCGGCGACGCCGGCTACTCGGTCACCAAGCACGCCGCCGTCGCCTTCGCCGAGTGGCTGTCCATCACCTACGGCGACCAGGGCCTCCGGGTCCACTGCCTGTGCCCGCAGGGCGTCAACACCGACATGATCCGGGGCGGCCGGGGCAGCTCGGCGGTCGAGACGGTCGCCCTCCAGGGCGTGATCGAGCCGGCCGAGGTGGCCGAGGCGGTCGCCGTGGCCATGGACGAGGGACGCTTCCTCGTCCTCCCCCACCCCGAGGTCGCCGGCTACTACGAGCGCCGGGCCACCGACCCGGACCGCTGGCTGGCCGGCATGCGCCGCCTCCAGGCCAAGGTCCTCGGAGCGCTCGGAGGGGGGTGAGGGTGGCCGAGCCCCAGGAGGCCGGGCTGCTCGACGTCGGGCTCCACCCCGGCGACGTGGTGCGGTTCCGCCCCCGGCCGACGGCGCGGTGGCAGGAGGCCACCGTCGAGCGCCGCGAGCGCGACGGCTCGATCGGCGTGCGCGACGCCAAGGGGGCGGCCCGGGCCCTGGCGATCGAGCGGCTCGAGGTCCCCGCCGCCGGGCCCCGGGGCGCCCGCACCTGGGAGCCGCTGGCCGACCGCGCCGCCCGCGACGTCCAGCTCGACCTCTTCAAGGACCGATGACCCCCACGACCCCCCGAACCGGTGTCACCAGCACCAGCGCCGGCCCCGGCTGGCGACACCAGAACGCGGGGGGTGGGGGTGGGGTGCTCGACGCCGGGACGCTGGCGGCCTACGACCGGGGCGCCGCCACCTACGCCGGGCGCGCCACGCCCCGGGCGGTCGACCGGGCCGCCGCCTTCGCCGCCGCCCGCCAGCCCGACCGGCCGGCGCTCGACCTCGGGTGCGGCACCGGGCGTGACACCGGCCTGCTCGGCCCCGCCGTCGTCGGGCTCGACCCGTCGGGCGGGATGCTGGCCGAGGCCCGGGCCGCCCACCCCGACGTCCCCCTGGTCCGGGCCACCGGCGGCGCCCTCCCGTTCCGGCCCCGGTCGCTGGGCGGGGCGTGGGCCAGCAAGTCGCTCCAGCACGTCGCCGCCGTCCACCTCCCCCTGGTGCTGGCCGACCTCCACCGGGCCCTGGCCGTCGGGGCCCCGCTCCACCTCCGGGTCTTCGCCGGCGAAGGCGTGGCCGTCAGCGAGGAGCAGGACGACCTGCCCGGGCGGCGCTTCACCTGCTGGACCGCCGAGCACCTGGCCGAGCTGGTCACCGGGGCCGGGTTCGTCGACGTCGTCGCCACCACGTCGGGTCGGGGCGCCGAGCCCGAGTGGCCCCACCTCGACGTCACCGCCACCCGGGGCCGCACGCTGGCCGACACGGTCGGGCCCGGGATGCGGCTGCTGGTCAGCGGGCTCAACCCCAGCCTCCACGCCGCCGACGCCGGGGTCGGCTACGCCGGGCCGGGCAACCGGTTCTGGCCGGCGCTGGCCGAGGCCGGGCTGCTGCCCGACGGGGCCGACCGCGACCCGTGGCGGCTGCTCGCCGACGGGCGGATCGGCATGACCGACCTGGTCAAGCGGGCCACGCCCCGGGCCGCCGAGCTGACGACGGCCGAGTACCGGGCCGGGGTCGAGCGGCTCGACCGGCTGTGCGCCCTGCTGGCGCCCGAGGCCGTCGTCCTCGTCGGGCTCGACGGCTGGCGCAAGGGCGCCGACCGCGCCGCCCGCCCGGGCTGGCAGGACCGCCGGCTCGGCCCCAGCCCGGTCTACGTCATGCCCTCGACCAGCGGGCTCAACGCCGGCACCAGCCGGGCCGACCTCGTCGCCCACCTCCGCACCGCCGCCGGGGCCGGGCCGGCCCCGGGCGGCGCGCGACCATGAGGGCGTGATCCGCCGGCTCCTGCTCGTCCTCGACTCGTCGGGGGACGGGGCCACGAGCCTGCTCGACCTGGCCCGCTGGGCCCGGGCCCGCCACGGCGTCGAGGTCACCGCCGTCGTGCTGGCCGACGAGGGCGACGGCCCCCTCGACGGGGTCGACGTCGTGCGCCGGCC
>DASTYI010000071.1:0-15481 GCA_035765045.1 Iamia sp.
GCCGGGCCGACGACGCCATCGAGCGCTTCCTCGGGGCCCGGGGCATCTTCACCAGCCTGGGCCGCACCGGCGACGAGGCCAGCTGCGACCTGAACCTCGGCGTCGCCCTCCACGCCGTCGGCCGCTCCGACGAGGCCCGCCTGGCCCTGCGCCGGGCCCGCGCCGCCTTCCGCGACCTCGGCCGCGACCGCGACGCCGAGCAGGCCGAGCACGACCTCGACGTCCTCGACGGCCTGGTCGACCCCGACACCGCCGAGCTCTCGGTGCTGCGCGACCTCGGCGAGGTCCCGCCCGAGCTGGTCACCCTGGCCGCCCAGCTCGACCCGCCCACCGACCCCAGCGGCGTCCCCGCCGTCCCCGACGAGGACTGACCGCCTCAAGGTGCCAGGCACCTTGAGGCGGTCAGCCGGGGGGAGCGGTCGTGGTGGTGGTCGTGGCGGCGGGGGCCTCGGTGGCCGCGGGTGGGGGCGGGGGTGGCGGTGCGGCCGGCGGGGCCGGGACACCGGCGATCGGCACCGCCGTGCCGTAGTGGACGGCCTGGGACAGGACCGAGGCCACGTAGGCGGCCGAGTGGTTGTAGGCGAAGTAACCCCGCTGGAGCCCGCCGACGTCGGCCATCGACCCGGCGGCGACGCACAGGTAGCGGGCCGCGCCGGCCGCCGCGTCGTAGATGTTCTGGATCTCGATCCGGCCGTTGCGGTCGCCGTCGACGCCGTAGGCGGCCCACGTCTGGGGGATGAACTGCATCGGACCGGCGGCCCGGTCGACCGTCGGGTCGCCGTCGATCAGGCCCCCGTCGGAGTCGCCGATGAAGGCGGTGCCCCCGGCCCCGGTGAGCGGGATGCCGATGATCGGCTTGGTCAGGCTGCCGTCGGCCCGGACCTCGGACCCGCCGTAGGTGCCGTGGCGTGACTCGATCTTGCCGATGCCGGCCAGCGCCCACCACTGGATCCCGCAGCCCGGCGCCAGCAGCTGCATCGCCTCGGCCGCCTTCCAGTAGGCGTCGAGGACGACCAGCGGGAAGCCGGCGCCGACCACGGTGGCCAGCCGGCGCTCGTCCTCGATGGCGGCGGTGGCCTCGAGCAGCTCGATCGCCAGCCGCTCCTTGTCGGCCCGGGCCTCGTCGCGGGCGATGCGGGCGGCGGCGAGGGCGTCGCGGACGCCGTCGCGCATGGCGATCGACAGGGTCTCCTCGCTGCGGGCCCGGCGGGACTCGCTGCGGGCCCGCTCCAGCTCGCGGACCTGGCGGCGGGCCATCGACTCGGAGGTGACCGATGCGGTGGCGGCGCGATCGTGGGCGTCGGGGTCGAGCGAGAACAGCGGGTCGATGTCGGCGCTGGAGCCCCGCATGTAGGACCCGACGGCGACGGCACGGACGGCGTCGTCGATGCGGTCGGCGACGCCCTCCCACCGCTCGGCCCGGGCCCGGGCGGCCTCGATCTGCTCGCTGAGCTCGGCCTCGCGGGCGGTGGCGGCGACGATGGTGGCCGACTCCTCGGCCTCCCGGCGCTCGGCCGCGGCCCGCTGGTCGGCGACCTCGTCGCGGCGGGCGACGACCTGGTCGTAGCCGTCGCTGGTCAGCTCGACGTCGGCCAGGGCGGCGCTGAGCTCGGGGAGCTCGCCGAGGGGCCGGTCGGCCCCCTCGTCGGTGCCCCCCTCGACCGGCGGCGCCGGGTCCTCGGGCTCGGCCTGGCGGGGCGGGGTGGCGGCCCGGGCGGCGCCGACGGGGTCGACCCCGACCAGCAGGGCGGCGGCCGCGACCGTGGCCGCCAGGGCGCGGCCCGCCGTCCCGGTGGCGGGGCGGTGGCGGGTGCGGAGGAGGGCGCGGCGGGACATCGGCTCTGGACCTGTCGGTCGGCGCGGCCCCGGTGTGAGGTCCGGGACCAGGGCGGGACGAGCCGCTGGAGGTTCGGCGGCGGGGGCCCCGGTCCTGCTGCGGCCGGGGGCCACGGCCCGGACCTACCCTCTGGCGGTGACCTCCGCGACGACCCCGCCCGCCACCGACCGCGCCCCGGACCCCGATCGGGTCACCGTCACCGTCGCCGACGGCGTGGCCGAGGTGGTCCTGTCCCGGCCCGAGAAGATGAACGCCCTCGACAGCCGGATGTTCACCTCGCTGGTGGCGGCCGGCGACCAGGTGGCGGCCGACCGCTCGGTCCGGGCCGTCGTGCTGCGGGGCGAGGGCCGCTCGTTCTGCGCCGGGCTCGACCTCGGGGCCTTCGCGGCGATGGCCGGCACCGGGGGTGGCGAGGGCGACGGCGCTGGCCCCTCGGACGTGGTCGGCCGCTCGCTCACCGACCGGCTGCCCGGGCGCCCGTCGAACCTGCCCCAGGAGGCGGCCCACGTCTGGCAGTCGCTCCCGCAGCCGGTCGTCGCCGCCCTCCACGGCCACGTGCTCGGCGGCGGGCTCCAGATCGCCCTCGGCGCCGACATCCGCTTCGCCACCGCGGATGCCACCCTCTCGGTGATGGAGGCCCGGTGGGGCCTGCTGCCCGACATGACCGGCCCCCAGGCCCTCGTCCGGCTGTGCGGGCTCGACGTGGCCAAGGAGCTGGTCTTCACCGCTCGCCGGATCAGCGGCGCCGAGGCCCACGCCCTGGGGCTGGTCACCCACGTGGTCGACGACCCGGTGGCGGGCGCCCGGGCCCTCGCCGCCGAGATCGCCGGGCGCAACCCCGAGGCCATCCAGGGGGCCAAGGAGCTGCTCAACCTGGCCGGCACCCGCCCGCTGGAGGAGTCGCTGATCGACGAGTCGCGCCGGATGGCCAAGCTGATGGGCAGCCCCAACCAGGTCGAGGCGGTGATGGCCGAGATGGAGGGCCGGCCGCCGGTCTTCACCACCCCGTGACGGCGGCGGCGCTGGCGCCGGCGGCCCTCCGGGGCCTGGTCGACGCCGTCGGGCCCGAGCACGTCCTCACCGACCCGGCCGTCACCGCCGGCCACGCCGTCGACTGGACGGGCCGGTTCCGGGGCGCCACCCCGGCGGTGGTCCGGCCCGGCTCGGTCGCCGAGGTCGAGGCGGTCGTGGCCGTGGCCCGGGCCGAGGGCCTGGCCCTGGTGCCCCAGGGCGGCAACACCGGGCTGGTCGGCGGGTCGGTCCCGCTGGCCGGCGAGGTCGTCGTGGCCACGGCCCGGCTGGCCGGGGTCACCGACGTCGACCCGGCGGCCGGGCAGCTGACCGCCGGGGCGGGGACGACGATCGCCGCCGTCCAGGCCGCGGCCCGGGCCGCGGGCTGGGCCTACGGGGTCGACTGGGCGGCGCGCGACTCGGCCACCGTCGGCGGGTCGATCGCCACCAACGCCGGCGGCCTCCACGTCGTCCGCCACGGCCCGACCCGGGCCCAGCTCCTCGGCGTCCAGGCGGTGTGGGGGAGCGGGGACCGCCTCGACGACCTCGGCCGGCTGGAGAAGGACGCCACCGGCTACGACCTGTCGGGCCTGCTGTGCGGGAGCGAGGGCACCCTCGGCCTGGTCACCGCGGCCCGGCTCCGCCTGGTGCCCCACCACCCGGAGCGGGCCCTCGCCGCCCTCGCCTTCGCCACCATGGCCGAGGCGGTGGTGGCGGTGGGGGACCTGCGCCGGTCGCTCGCCGGGCTGGAGGCGGCCGAGGCCTACCGCTCGTCCGAGGCGACGCTGGTGGCGACCCACCTCGGCGTGGCCCCGGCGATCGCTCCGCCCCCGCCGGTCACCGTCCTGGTCGAGGCGGCCGGCCACGAGGACCCGGTCGACGACCTGGCCGCCGCCGTCGAGGGGCTGGCCGGGGTGGTCGACGCCGTGGTGGCCACCGACGGGCCCCGCCGGGCGGCGCTGTGGCGCCACCGCGAGGCGCTGACCGAGGCGATCGCCACCCTCGGGCCGGTCCACAAGCTCGACGTCTCGCTCCCGGCCCCGGCCCTGGCCGGTTTCGCCGAGGAGGTCCCGGCCCGGGTGGCCGAGGTGGCCCCCGGCGCCCGGACGTGGATCTTCGGCCACCTGGGCGACGGCAACCTCCACGTCAACGTCTCCGACGTCGACCCCGACGACCACGCCGTCGACGACGCCGTGCTGGCCCTCGTCCTCGCCCACCGGGGGAGCATCAGCGCCGAGCACGGGGTCGGCACGGCCAAGCGGGCCTGGCTGGCCCGCCAGCGGGGCGACGCCGCCGTCGCCGCCATGGCCGCCACCAAGGCCGCCCTCGACCCCGACGGCATCCTCAACCCCCACGTCCTGCTCTGACCTCTGACCGTTCTGTCAACCCGCAGCACCCGTGACGGTCCACGGGGATTGACAGAACGGGGGTCGTCACACGTTCGAGCCCTGGCTGTCACACCGGCCCGGTAGCCTTGTGCGGCCGGTCCGGCGAGAGCCCGCCGGCCCCACCTCACCATGGCCTCCGTCATCCTCGCCGTCACCGCCGTCGCGTGCGGTCTCGCCGCCCTGGTGTGGTTCCGCTCCGCCCGCCGCCTCGGCAAGGTCCACCGGCGGGTGTCGGTCGAGCGGGGCGCCGCCTCCGACGCCGCCGTCCTGGCCCGCTCGGCGTACCGCAAGGACGTCCACACCACCACGCTCTACGCCGTCCTCAGCGGGTCGTGCGCGGCGCTGGCCCTCTCCCGCTCGGCCGGCGTGGAGCTGATGTTCGGCCTGATCCTGGTGCCGGTGGTCGTGTCGGTGCTCTCGGCCCGCGACTTCGTCCGCGAGTCCCGCCTGGCCGACGACCGCTACGACATCGAGCGCCGGGCCGAGGAGGTCCTCACCCAGGACCAGCTGGCCCCCCAGCGCTGGGCCGCCCGGCTGGCCCCCGACGTGCTCCCCACCGTCCCCGGCTTCGAGATCGGGCGGGTCTACAAGGCGGGCACCGGGCTGATGGCCGGCGACTTCTTCGACGTCTACGACCTGGGCCGGGGGCGCACGGCGGCGGTGATCGGCGACGTCACCGGGCACGGCATCGAGCCCTCGATCACCGCCCTCCAGGCCAAGTACCTGCTGCGGGTCTTCCTCCGCCAGTACCGCGACCCGGCGCAGGCCCTCGAGGAGCTGAACGACCGGATGTCGGCGCTCGAGCGGCTGGAGGAGTTCATCTCGCTGTGCGTCGTCGTGTTCGACACCGAGGCGGGGACGCTCCGCTGGGCGTCGGCCGGGCACCCGACGGCGTGGCTCTGGCACGACCGTGAGGTCCGGCCCCTGCGCCACACCGGCCCGCTGCTGATGCTCGACCCCAACGGCACCTTCCTCAGCCGCGAGCTCCCGCTGGCCACCGGCGACCTGCTGCTCCTCTACACCGACGGGCTGGCCGAGGCCCGGGCCGGCGAGGACCAGTTCGGCGAGGAGCGGATCGGCAACGTGCTGCGCCGCGACCCGGGGATCGCCCCCGACGTGCTGTGCAAGACGCTCCTCGAGGCGGCCAAGGACTTCGCCACCAAGCCGCTCGACGACGACGTCGCCATCCTGGCCATCCGCCGGCTGTAGCGGTGTACACGCCGCCGGCCTTCGCGGTCGACGACCCCCGGGCCGTCCTGTCCGACCTGCTCGTCGACCACGCCGCCACGCTGGTGTCGACCGGCGCCGACGGCCAGCGGGTCACCGTCCTCCCGCTGCTGGTCGAGGAGGACGCCGGCGGTGGCCTCGTGCTCCGGGGCCACCTGGCCCGGGCCAACCCGCACGCCACGGTGGCCGACGGGACCCCGACGGTCGCCACCGTCGTCGGCCCGCAGGGCTACGTCACGCCGTCGTGGTACCCGAGCAAGGCCGAGCACGGCCGGGTCGTGCCCACGTGGGACTACGTCGCCGCCGTGGCCACCGGCCTGCTCCGCACGATCGACGACCCCGACTGGCTCGTCGCCCTCGTCACCCGGCTCACCGAGCGCCACGAGGCCGGCCGATCGCGGCCGTGGGCGGTGAGCGATGCGCCCGAGGACTTCGTCGCCCGGCAGGCCCGGGCCATCGTCGGTGTCGAGCTGGCGGTCGAGCGGCTGGAGGCCAAGGTCAAGCTCGGCCAGAACAAGGCCGGGGCCGACCAGGCCGGGGTGGTCGCCGGGCTGCGGGCCGAGCGGCCGCCGAGCGACCCGCTCACCGCCGCCGTCGAGGCCGCCGTCTCCGGTGCTGACGGGGGCCGTCGGTAGTCTCGGGCCGTGGAGCAGAGCGACGTGGTCGGACACGACGAGCCCAGCGCGGCCGACCGGGTGGCAGCCGCCGCCGAGCGGGCCCTCGCCGGCAACGTCGCCAAGGTGGGGGACAAGCTGGAGAAGCAGGGCAAGCTCTTCGTCCGCGACCGGCTCGACCTGCTGCTCGACCCGGGCTCGTTCGTCGAGGACGCCCTGCTGGCCAACACCGCGGCCGCCGACCTCCCCGCCGACGGCGTCGTCACCGGCACCGGCCGGATCGAGGGCCGCACCGTCGTCGTCGTGGCCAACGACCCGACGGTCAAGGCCGGCTCGTGGGGCGCCCGCACGGTCGAGAAGATGATCCGGGCCACCGAGCTGGCGCTGCGCCAGGAGCTCCCGATCTTCTGGCTGATCGACTCGGCCGGCGCCCGCATCACCGACCAGGTCCAGCTCTTCCCCGGCCGCCGGGGCGCGGGCCGCATCTTCTACAACCAGGTCAAGCTGTCGGGTCGGGTGCCGCAGATCTGCTGCCTCTTCGGCCCGAGCGCGGCCGGCGGCGCCTACATCCCCAGCTTCTGCGACATCGTGATCATGGTCGAGGGCAACGCCTCGATGTACCTGGGCTCGCCCCGCATGGCCGAGATGGTCATCGGCGAGAAGGCCACGCTCGACGAGACCGGCGGGGCCCGCATGCACGCCACCGTCTCGGGCTGCGGCGACAACCTGGCCGTCGACGACGAGGACGCCATCGAGCAGGCCAAGGCCTGGTTCACCTACTTCCCGACGTCGTGGAGGGGCGACCTGCCCCGCTTCGCCCCGGTCCCACCGGCCGCGCCGCTCGTGACCGGCGTGGTCCCCGACGACGACAAGGCCGGCTACGACGTCCACACCGTGATCGACGGGCTGCTCGACGCCGAGAGCTTCTTCGAGCTCAAGCCGTTGTTCGCCCCCGAGCTGGTCGTCGGGCTCGGCCTGCTCGACGGCCGCCCCGTCGGCATCGTGGCCAACAACCCGGCGGTCAAGGGCGGCGTGCTCTTCGTCGACTCGGCCGACAAGGCGGCCCGGTTCGTGTGGTGCTGCGACGCCTTCGGCATCCCGCTGATCTTCCTCACCGACGTGCCCGGCTTCATGATCGGCACCCAGGTCGAGGCGCAGGGGATCATCCGCCACGGGGCCAAGATGGTCACCGCCATCAGCGAGGCCACCGTGCCCAAGGTGTGCGTCGTGCTCCGCAAGGCCTACGGCGCCGGGCTCTACGCCATGTCGGGGCCCGCCTTCGAGCCCGAGGCCACCCTCGCCCTGCCCACGGCCAAGATCGCCGTGATGGGGCCCGAGGCCGCCGTCAACGCCGTCTTCGCCAACAAGATCGCGGCGATCGAGGACCCCGACGAGCGGGAGGCCTTCGTCGCCGAGCAGCGGGCGATCTACGAGACCGACGTCGACCTCCTCCGGCTGGCCTCGGAGATGGTCGTCGATGCGGTCGTCGAGCCCGAGGCCCTGCGGGACGAGCTGGTCCGGCGGCTCGAGCGGGCCGAGCACAAGGACCGCCACTTCTCCGACCGGCGCCACGGCGTCCCCCCGGTCTGATGGACGCCCGCCGCCCGCTGCCGGCGCACGTGTCGATCCGGGAGGTCGGGCCCCGTGACGGGCTCCAGCCCGAGGAGCCGGTGCCGGTGGCGGCGCGGATCGACCTCGTCCACGCCCTGGTCGACGCTGGGGTGACGGTGATCGAGGCGGCGGCCTTCGTCTCGCCCAAGGCGGTGCCGGCGATGGCGGGGGCGGCCGAGGTGATGGCGGGGATCGAGCGGCGGCCCGGGGTCACCTACGCCGCCCTGGTGCCCAACGTGCGGGGCGCCGAGCTGGCCGTCGAGGCCGATGCCGACCTGCTCACCTTCACCGTCTCGGCCTCGCCCACCTACAACCGCCGCAACGTGAGGATGGAGGTCGAGGAGTCGCTGACCCTCGTCGGCCCGATCGTCGAGGCGGCGGGGGCGCGGCCGGTCGACGTGGTGGTCTCGTGCGCCTTCGGCTCGCCCTACGAGGGGGAGATCTCGCCCGCCTACGTGGCCGACGTGGTGGGGCGGGTCGCCGAGGCCGGCGCCGCCTTCACGCTGGCCGACACCACCGGCATGGCCACCCCCCGGCGCATCCACGACGTGCTCGACGCCCTCGGCGGCTCCTTGGCGCCCGCCGTGGGCCTCCACCTCCACGACACCCGGGGCACCGCCCTCCTCAACGCCCACACCGCCCTGGAGCGGGGGGTCGCCCGGTTCGACACCGCCGTCGGCGGGCTGGGCGGTTCGCCCTTCGCCCACGGCGCCGGCGGCAACCTCGCCACCGAGGAGCTGGTCGCCCTGCTCGACGACCTCGGCGTCGAGACCGGCATCGACGTCGAAGGCCTCGTGGGCACCGCCGCCCTGGTCGAGGACCTGGTCGGCCGCCCCGTCCCCAGCGGTGTGGCCCACGCCGGCCCCCGCACCCGCCGCTCGCCCGCCTCCTGACTGGCCCCGACGGCGCCGCCTCGGGCAGGGTTGCGCCCGATGCCGTGGTGCGAGGGCTGTGACCGCTTCTACAACCCGAGCACCCTCGGCCCCGACGGGACCTGCCAGCAGTGCGGCCGGTTCATCGCCAGCATCGACGACGAGCCCGACGAGGACGACCGTCCCGGCCGGGCGCCCTGGCACTTCTACCTCCTCGTCGCCTGCGTCGTGATCTACCTCGGCTGGCGCCTGCTCCAGGGCATCGACACCCTCATCCGCTGGATCTTCTGACCGTTTCGGCTCCGGGCCGTGCGGGGCCTAAGGTGGTCCCTCCCACGGGCTGTGGCGCAGCTTGGTTAGCGCGCTTGACTGGGGGTCAAGAGGTCGGGAGTTCGAATCTCCCCAGCCCGACCACCGAATCCGCAGGTCAGAGCCACCCTCACGGGTGGCTCTCCTGCTTCCAGACCCAAAAGGTTGCTACCGGGTTGCTACGCAGACGCCCCGGCCAAGCGGTTCCTGTCCAGGCTCACGGAGGGGGACCTCGTGGGACGGCGCCAGCACCATCAACGCGGTCTGCAGTCGTTGAGGAAGGGCTTGGCGGCGTTGCGCTACTGGAGCAACGCTTGGGCCTCCTCGGCCATAGCGACCGCGAGCTCGTCGTGAAGTGCGCTCAGGTAGGGATCCCAGACCTGCGCGATGGGCTCGAAACCCACGGCGCCATCGGGCGGGTTGGGCACCGTGTTGAGACGCTGGGCGATGTCCCAGACGGCCGGTGACGCGTATACGCGGAGCCGGGCCAGCGTCCGGCGCAGGGATTCGGCCTGGTCGATGACCCCCTGATAAAGGTGCACGCGCTCGCCGGACTCGGCGATCATCCAGTCCTCGATGCGCTGTCGCAGGTGCATCGACTGCTCCAGGATGACCTCGTAGGCGCCGAACCGGCGCTCCCGAACCCACTCGTCCCGTCGCTCGGCACGCTCTGCGAGACGGATTGCCTCGGCCGCCTCGCGGTCTTCCCTACGCCGGTCGGCTTCGTCGGTTCGGTCGCGGTCCCGCTGCTTGCTCGCGTCCTCGCGCTCGTCCCGACGATCGTCGGCCTCTCGTGCTGCGATGGTCGACTGGTTCCACTGCGTCAGAGCGGCGCCGCCGAGGGCACCTGCGACCGCTGTGAGGGCGCTTGAGAGTTCCGTGCCGGCCGCCAGCAATCCGAGACCTATCGCCAGCAACACGACCAGAAGAAGGACGACGGCCTGCCGCTTGCGGGGTGCCCAGCCACCGCCACCTCGCTCGTTCCACCAGGAGCGCTTCGTGCGGACCGCCAGGATGATCAATAGGAGGTCGATGGCGACGACACCGGCCACGATCGCCCAGGCCAGCGCCCAGCCCTCCGGCAGCCAATCCCCATCCCCGATCATGGCTGACAGGCTACGTCATCGGCGGGAACCGCTGACGGGTAACATGTCCCTTGTGTTCGCCTTCAACGGCGGAACGATGAACCATCCGAGGAAGGGGGATGGTGGCCCCGGACGATTCTGACGATCCAAGACCGGCATCGCCGGTCGGCGCCCCTTTGTCCAGCGCCAAGTCGATGGTCAAGGGAGCCGCTGCGCCTGAAGGCGACCCAGTTCCGGTCGCCGGGCAGCAGGACGGGGCCGCCGAGCGAATTCTCCGGGTGCTGCCCGAGGGCATCCCCGGCAAGGTGTTCGACGCCACCTTTGGGGTTGAGGGTCACCCCGACGCGCCCAATGAGTCCCATGCCTGGCGGCACGCCGACCACGTCGATCCGCTGGCTCGCATCAGCCGTTCCGATCTCGGCGACCTGGTCGTGCTTCACGATTCGTTGCTCCATTGGGTCCGAGACCCCGAATCGGACAGTCGCCTCAGCTTTGCTCTCGATTCGCTGTTGCGGGTCGGTCGCGAGTTGGTGTCTGTGGCGCCCCGCACCGTCGTGTCCGTCTTCCGGGATCTTGAGTCGACCATCAAGAATCTCGGCAACTTCCGTTTGATTCAGGGGTTCGCCAGGCTGGCCATTGATGCCACGCAATCGACCTTGTTGGTCCGGGACGCCCACATTCTGGAACTCGAAGCCCAGGCGATGACCTGTGGGACGGCATGGGTCCACCAGCGCACCGGGCGGCTCGAGGACGCTGAGGCCGAGCTGCGCCGTGCGCTGCACCTCAACCAGGACGCAAGGTGTCGTCGCGGGGAGGCCTTCACGCTGAAGTGTTGGGGCCGCCTTCATCGGATCGTGTCCGAGCGTTCGGACCTATGCCCCACCCCGGCGGACCGGGAGGCGCGCCGGGCGCAGTCGACGAAGGCCCTCTCGGAGGCTCGGGCCATGTTTCGCGAGATCCACGCAATGACGGCCCAGGTCGGCGACTGCCTGTCGCTCCAGGCACGGACGGCGTTGGTGGGGGGCCACCTCGACGTAGCTCGACGGCTGGCGAACGATGCTGCGCTCCGGTTGGTCGATCCTGACAGCAAGCCGGCCCAGGATCTGGCGATCCTCCGCTTTGAGATCGAGCACGCCCTCACAGAGGACGCAGAGATGCGCGCCTCGGCCACGGCCGGCTTGGAGCGCGTCATCGAGACCGGCGGCCCCACCGGCCACGAGATCGGGGAGATCGTCGCGAGGGCCCACTTCACCCGAGCGCGTATGGCCCGCAGGGAGGGCCGCCCGTGGGAGGACGACTTCGCCATCGCCCGGGCGAAGCTCGTCTCGCTCGGTCTGCGTCACGGCGTGGCCGAGCTCGACTGGTGGAACGTGATCGAGGGCGGTGCCATCACAACGGCGGAGCGGGAGTTGCTTGAGATGGAGGCGCCGGCTGTCCGGACCGCGGCGTGGCGGCGCCGTCCGGAGATGCAACCCGACATGACGGGTGCTATGCATCGCGAACTTCAAGGCAGTGATCTCCGGATGGTGTGGGAGCCGGTCCTCGAAGCCGCACGCCATGATCTTGCCGTCGAGGAGGCCGATGTCATCGCCTAACGCCACCGGCCTCGAGGCGTTCGTTGTGGAGTCCACGATGGCGTACGACCTCGACGATTGGATGGACACCCTTGCTCGAGATCTGGTCGGCACCGCCCCGGAGCTTCCGGTCGACGTGTTCGCCCTGGCGGGATCCCTGGGATGCGAGGTGTCTAGGGACCCCACCCTTCCGTCCTCGGGGCGGTGTCGTCCGATCAGGGGGTCGAACCTGTTCGAGATCTCCGTGCGGACGAGCAGCCCTCGGATCGAGAGGCTCGTCGTCGCTCACGAGCTGTCCCACGCCCTCCTGCACCGTCTTTCATCGGGTCGGTTCTCGGCTGGCCCTGAGGTGGAGGACTGCTGCGACGCGCTAGCAATTCGCCTGCTCGTCCCCACCTCCGTCCTCATGTACCACCTGCAGCAGCTCGGGCCGACGCTGCCAACGCTCCGCCGCCTGAGCGATGTGTTCTCGGTGCCGCTCGACTCCCTTGTGGGACGGGTGAAGGAGCTCCTGGCCGTCCTCACGATCGTCAATGAAGACCATCGGGCCGGCGTCCATCTGAGCGGCTACATCGAAGATCCCGGCTTCGCGTCGATGGTTCAGGAGCTGCTGGTCGAGGTCCGCCCTCGACGCATCGTAGAGCGGGAGCTGCCCTTCGTTCGGGGAGGTCTCGACCGATGGCACGTCGGGCTCGTCGAAGGCGACCCCTTGGCCGCAGCGGATTCCTCGGTGATCGGCATCGTCGTGCCCGCGCTCATGGCGAGCGGGATACCTACGGAAGAAGGGGGCAGCGGTGACGTCGTGGTGAGGACCTGCCACCACGTGACGCAGAAGTACGTGGACCGGCTTAAGGGAATGCCCTACGAATTTGAAATCGCCGAGCTGCGACCAGAGTCCTGAGGTTCCAGACGAAGGTTCTCCCAGCATCTCGACCAGCTCAGACCGCTCCGCGCTCGTGAGACTTTCCCAGAGGCCCTGGCAACGTCGGCTAGGACGACCAGTTGCGCTTGCCCCCAGTCTCTCTTGCCAAGTCCCTCACTGGCCTGAGACGGTTGCCGTAGTCGTCCACCTAACAGGCGAAGTCCTCCACCCCCACAGCCGCGGATGATGGCACGCCGACTGTTGGCGGCGTTCAAAGGCCGAGGTCCTCTCTGTCCGGCGGCGGACGGTCGAGAGGTGAGGGGCCGGGCTCGATCGAAGCAGCGTCGACCGCTCGACGGATGGTGGTGGCATCAAGCTGGCGGAGGAGGCGGGCGGACTCGGCTCGGTCGAGCGCATCTTCGGCATCGGTGATCGACCGACGGATGTCGACAGCCGCAGGTTCGCCCACGGTGTCCCATCGGGCTTGGGCGGCGATGAGGACGGGCGCCAGGCGCTCGGCCTCTCGTTTCGCTGAGCGTCGGTCGCGGCGTCGTGCGGACGGGCTGGCCGCTCGATGGCGGGCGTCGTCGTGTTGGTGGCGCACCTCGTTGAGGCAGCGCGCTGCGTTCCCCTCGGGGGTGTCGTGCCAGCGGCCGGTTCCGGCGTGCAGGTGGTGGAGGTCGTCGTAGAGGGCGGCGAGTCGTTGGTGGTCCGTCTGCGGCGTGGCTGCCGGCGTGGACGACGACCCGCTGTCGGTCGCAGTGGTCGTGTCGGTGATCCAGCGTTGGTGTTGATCGTTGGTCCAGTCGATGCCGAGGTCGTGGCGGGCTTGGTCGAGGTCGTCGGCGACGGTGTGGAGGGTGGTGCCGCTGCGGGCTCGGCTGAGGGCGACGTAGGCGAGTTCTCGGCCGCCGCCGGCGGCGAGGACGGCGGCGCGGTCGTAGGTGGCGCCCTGGGCTCGGTGGACGGTGAGGGCGTAGCCGTGGTCCAAGTGCTCGGCGTCGATGGCGTCGCCGGCCAGCACGACCGGACGGCCGTCGGTGGTGACGGCCCGGAGCCGGGCGCCGGGGAGGTCGACGTCGGTGACGGTGAGACGCTCGCTCGTCACCAGGCGCTCAGCGGGGTTCGGGGCGAGCATCACGACCTGATCGCCGGGGCCGTAGCGGCGTCCGCCGGGAGCCACGATCTCGGGGCCGGCGACCCGGCCTTGGTCCCGGCGGAGGTCCCGGGCGAGGCGGTTGAGGTCCCGGACGTCGTCCCGGCGCCAGGCCAGCAGTGCCGTGTCGTGTCCGGAATCGACATCGGCGGCCCACGCTTCGACCATGCCGGCGAGGGCCTCGGTCCGGTTCGACGACAGCGCCGTCCGACCCCGGGCGAGGTACCAGTCGACAGCTTGGTGAACGTCGCCGTGGCGCAGTTGGGCGAGGGCGGCGCGTTCGGCGGGGTCTCTTTGGCGGACGTTGTGGTCGAGGGTGGTGAGGATCTCGGGGTGTCGGTCGAGCAGTGAGGCGACGGCGCCACCGGGGCCGATGGCCGAGAGCTGACGGGGGTCACCGACGAGGATGACCTTCGCTTGCGCCTTCTCGACCTCGGTGAGGAGACGCAGGAGGTGGGCGTCGGCGGTCATGGCGGCTTCGTCGACGATCACGACGCTGCGGTCGTCGAGGGCGATGAGGTCGTTGTCGAGGCGCCACAGGAGCGAGGTGGTGGTGCGGCTCTCGATGTGGGCCTCGGTGCCGAGGGTGCGGGCGGCTTGGCCGCTGGTCGAGGTCCCGACGACCCGGTAGCCGGCGTCTTCGAGGGCGGTGGTGGCGGCGTCGAGTGCGGTGGTCTTGCCGGAGCCGGCGACACCGACGACCAGGTCGACCGCCCGGCCCGAGGAGCACACCGCTCTTACGGCGTCGTACTGGCCGTCGGTGAGCATCCTACCGACCTCGTTCTCCTTGGCATTGACGGCCCGGAGGACGTCGCGGTCCGGCAGAGCCGGCCCCGGCGCAATGGCCAGGCGTTCGACGGTGTCAGCGATGGCTTGCTCGGTGGCCAGGACCTCGACGGTGGCGTAGGCCTGCTCGTGGAACGCTCCGGTCCCCAGCAGCGGCACCACGGCCCGGCCGGCGAGGATGTGGTCGACGACGCGATCGAGCTCGGCCGGGTCCCGGCCGTAGAGCCTCGGGGCGACGGTGGCGACGAGGCGGGTGCGGGTGAAGATCTTGTGGCGGGCCATGAGGTCGCCGCCGCTGTCGAGCACCTCGGCCGCCAGGGCGTCGATCTCGTCGTCGGTGAGCGGGAACGGGAGCGTCGGGTCCGGTTGGCGGGCGTTCTCGAGCGTGGCGAGGAGCCGGTCGACGGACCAGCCGATGGAGTCGAGCTCGGCTCGCCATTGCGGCATCAGCTCATCGACGCCGGTGTCCCGCTTCGCTGCTCGGGACTCCCGGGCGGCCACGGCCCGGGCCCGGTAGCCGTCGTGACCGGTCGCGGCGAGGTAGGCGGCGATCTCGTCGGATCGCTTGGAGAACAGATCGCACACCTCGGTCGGGACACCGGTGATGCGCCAGTGCCGGAGGTTCCCCGACGGTCCGTCGTCCGGCTCGATGGTGAACCCGAGGGCGACGGCCCGGGCGGCGGAGTGGAGCCGACCGACCATCGTCGCTGCCTCCACGGTGTCTCGCAGGGCGGCGGAGTCGAGGCCCTTGTACCCGCCGCGTTCGTCGAGCATCTCGACCACGTTGGCCACCAGCACGTGATCGTGCGGCGACGGATCACCGGCCCGGGAGGTCCCGTGCCGGGTCCGGGCGTAGACCAGCCCGCCGGTCGCTGTGCGCACCTGAGCCCGGCCACGGCGGCCGCCGCGCTCTTGGAACCAGGCATCGAGCCAGTCCATCGTCGCGTCGGTCTCGACGTCGAGGATCGAGTGCATGTCGTCGGCCCGGTCGATCAGGCCGAGCACGGCCACGGACTACTGGGGGTCGACCATGGTCGAGCCGGGAGCGGTGAGGCTGTGGTGGAGCCGCCGATGGGTGAGCACACGAAACTGACCGGGCGCTTGCTGCCCTTACCCAAGATCGTGCCCTCGTCGGTGAGCGAGAGGGAA
>DASTYI010000072.1:0-24035 GCA_035765045.1 Iamia sp.
GCGCCGGCGCGACGTGACCGCGCCAGAACGGAGGAGGGTGGGTCGACGGGGCCGGTGCCGGCGGGGAGGAGGGCGCCGAGGGTCCGGGCCCGCCACGAGCCGGCCCACACGCCGGCGCAGTAGGCGGCGTCGTCGGCCAGGTGCAGGGCGGCCGCGGTCGGGCCCCGGCGGACGGCGTCGACCACCGCCGGCCCGAGCACGGCGGCGGCCACCGCCGGCCGGGCCCGCCGGCTGACGAGGGCGACACCGACGGCGGCCGGCAGCCAGGCCCGACGCACGGCCTGGGCCACCGAGCGCCCGGCGAGGAGGTGGCCCCGGCCGGCGAGGCGCAGCGCCTCCGCGCCCGGGTGCTCGAGGCCCGACAGCTTGCGGGCCAGGGCGGCCGTCGACCCGGCGGCCACGGCGGCGCCGAGCACCGGGTGGCCGAGGGCGGCCAGGCCCCACGCCGCCCCGCTCCAGCCCGACACCCGCAGCGGGGCGACGGCGGCGCCGTGGCGGGCGGCGAGCGGCCCGGCCGACGAGCCGTAGGCGCACCGCTGGGCCAGCCACGACCGGGGGTCGGGGCGGACCGGGTGGGTCGCCGTCACCGCCGGGTCGTAGCGGACCGTCCAACCGGCGGCGGCCAGCCGCCAGACCAGGTCGACGTCCTCGCCGTAGCGCAGCCCCGGGTCGAACCCGCCGACCGCCTCCAGTGCCTCCCGACGCACGACGAGCACCGCCGTCGGGACGTAGGGCACCACGCTCCCCGGCCGGGCCGGGGCCGGCGCCGGGCCCATGTCGAGCGGCGAGGCGTCGGTCTCGTAGCGGGCCCGGGCACCCGCCCCGCCGACGGGCACGACCCGGGGCGCCACCGCCCCCACCCGGGGGTCGGCCAGGTGCAGCAGGAGCCGGTCGAGCCAGCCGGGCTCGGGCACGACCTCGGCGTCGACGAAGGCGACGACCGGGGCCTCGGTGGCCCGCCACCCCGTCTCCCGGGCCCGCCCGGGGCCGAGCGAGACCTCGTGGCGGATCACCCGCAGCCGGCCCCCGCCCGCCAACGGCTCGGGCGAGCCGTCGTCGACGATCACCCGCTCTCCGGTCGGTCCGAGGGCGGCGACGGTCGGCCCGACCTCGGCCGGCGTGCCCCGCACGGGGATCACCACGGCCACATCGGCGGGACCGTACGGCGGGTCGACGGCATCGGGGCGGGGGTGGGCCATGCCGGTGTCGAGCAGCCGGCGGACGAGGCGGGCGCCGCCGCCGGTGGTCGGCACCGGGTCGCCGGCGGCCAGCCGGTCGACGAGGTCCGAGCCGGCCTCGGTCACCCGCACCAGCCGCAGCGGGGAGCCGCCGACGAGCACCCGACCGCCGTCGATGCGGCGCAGGGCGGGGTCGAGGGTGATGCGCAGGCCGGCCGGCAGGTCGGCGGCCGCGGTCACCGGGCGGTCATGCCGGCGTCGACCGGGAGGAGGGCGCCGGTGACGGCCCCGCTCGTCGGCCCGCACAGCCACGCCACCAGCGCCGCCACCTGGTCGACGGTGACCAGGCCCTGGCTGAGGTGGTGGACGGCGAACTCGTCCACCGACGCCAGCCCGTAGACCTCGGCGCTGGCCGCCAGCATGGACGTGTCCGTCGAACCGGGGGCGACGGCGTTGACGGTGATCCCCTCGGGCGCCAGCTCGGCGGCCAGGCTCCGCACCAGGCCGACCACGCCGGCCTTGGCCGCGGTGTAGGCGGTGAGCAGCGGGAGCCCGACGCTGGCGCCGGCCGAGGCGACGGCCACGAACCGGCCCTCCCGGGGCGGGGCCGAGGCCCGGAGGGCGGGGACGGCGGCCCGGGCCAGCCGCCACACCCCTTCCAGGTTGATGCCGATCATCGCCTCCCAGGTGCCGTCGTCGGTCTCCCACCCCGGATCGCCGCCGGTGATGGCGCCGGCGGCGGCGACGGCGGCGTCGAGCCGGCCGAACCGGGCGACGGCCTCGGCCACGGCCCCGTCGAGCCCGGCCTGGTCGCGCACGTCGGTCACCACCCCGACGGCCCGCTCGGGCCCGCCGCAGTCGGCGACCACCCCGTCGAGCTCGGCCGGCGTGGCCAGCGGGTAGCGCAGGGCCGGGTCGTCGGCGCACCGGTCGACCAGCACCAGCCGCCACCCGTCGGCGGCCAGGGCCCGGGCCGTCGCCGCCCCGATCCCCCGCGCCCCACCCGTGACGATCGCGACCGGCACCTCGCTCATCCCGCGACGCTACCCACCACCCGATCGAGGTCGGTGACGAGGGCGGCGAGGATGGCCTCGCCCTCGGCGGCGGTGGCGCCGGTGGGGTCGCCGAGGACGCCGTTGGGGGCGACGGCGGCGACGCCCCCCTCCCGCAGGGCGGGCATCAGCTCGGACAGCGGGGCGGTGGCGCCGGGCTCGGCCCGGTCGAGGCGGACACCGGCCGGGTCGAGGGCGAGGAGCAGCGAGGTCTCGGTGCGGCCGGCGTGGGCGTCGCCCCCCGGGATGCGGGGCGACCAGGCCGCCACCGCCCGGCCCTCGGACCGCAGCAGGGCCACGGCCCGGGCCAGGGGCTCGGCGTTGCCGCCGTGGCCCGACGCCAGGACGACGCCGGCGAAGCCGTCGGCCGAGCGCACCAGCTCGACCACCACCAGCTCCAGCGCCTCCTGGCCGATCGACAACGTCCCGGCGAAGCCGGCGTGCTCCCCGCTCGACCCGTACGGCAGCGCCGGCGCGACCACGACATCCGCCCGCGCCGCCGCCACCCGCTCGGCCACCGCCACCGCCACCAGCGTGTCCGTCCCCAGCGGCAGGTGCCCCCCGTGCTGCTCCGTCGACCCCAGGGGCACGACCAGAACCGCCCCGGGGGGCACCGCCGGCGACGTCAGTCGGGAGAGCCTCAGTACTTGATGACCCCGCGGATGTTCTTGCCGTCGCGCATGTCCTGGTAGCCCTGGTTGACGCCGTCGAGGTCGTACTCGGTGGTGACCAGCTCGTCGAGCTTGAGCTTGCCCTCCATGTAGAGGCGGAGCAGGCGGGGGATGTCGCGGCGGGGGTTGGCGTTGCCGAAGATGCAGCCCACCAGCTCCTTGCGCTGGAGGGTGAGGTCGAAGAGGTTGAGCTTGGCGTCGCTGGCGTTGATGTCGGCGACCGAGACGACGACGCAGCGGCCGCCCTTGGCCAGCAGCGACATGGCCGGGGCGATCATGTCGCCGGTGACCCGGCCGGTGGTGATGATCACCTTGTCGGCGTTGGCGCCCCAGGTCAGCTCGCTGACGAGGGCCTGGGCCTCCTCGAAGCTCGACACGCAGTGGGTGGCGCCGAAGATCGGGGCCTGCTCGTGCTTGAACGGCACCGGGTCGACGGCGATGACGTGGCGGGCGCCGGCGTAGGCGGCGCCCTGGAGGGCGTTGGCCCCGACGCCGCCGATGCCGACGACGACGACGGTCTCGCCGGGCTGGACGTCGGCGGCGTTGACGGCTGCGCCCCAGCCCGTGGTGACGCCGCAGCCGACGAGGGCGGCCTTGTCGAGCGGGATGTCCGGGGTGAGCTTGATGCAGCTGGCCTCGCTGACGACGGTGACGGGGCTGAAGGTGCCGAGGCAGCACATCAGGCCGAGGTCGGTGCCGTCCTTGGCGTGGTGGCGGGCGGTGAGGTCGGTCACCTGGCGCCCGGCGAGCAGGAAGGCACCGAGGTCGCAGAGGTGCTGCCAGCCCCGCGCGCACGAGGGGCAGCGACCGCAGGCGGGGATGAAGCCGAGGGCGACGTGGTCGCCGACGGCGAGCGAGGTGACGCCGGGGCCGACCTCGACGACGGTGCCGGCGCCCTCGTGGCCGCCGATGACCGGGAACTGGTTGAGGCCGATCATCTTGGCGACCTCGGGGTCGAGCACCATCTCGCCGGTGACGAGGTGCTCGTCGGAGTGGCACAGGCCCGAGGCGGCCAGCTCGACCTTGACCTCACCCGCCTTGGGGTCGTCGAGCGTGATGTCCTCGACGCTCCAGTCGGCGTGCTGCTCCCACAGGATGGCGGCTCGTGTGTCCACGTCTCACTCCTCATGCCGGGCCGGGGGCGACCCTTGTTGGACTGCTGTTCAGCATCCTTCCACAGCGTGTGACGCCGCGCACTCGGAACTTGACCGGTCGGTCGACTTTCCTGGTCGATAGGGTCTGCCGCCGCCCGACCGCCCTCCTGGAGCCGCTGCCGTGACCGACCACATCCTCGCCATCGACCTCGGCACCGGCGGCCCCAAGGTGGCCCTGGTGGACGAGCGGGGGAAGGTCGTGGCCCACGAGGTCGAGACCACCGGGGTGATCCTCGAGCCCCACGGCGGGGCCGAGCAGGACCCGGCCGACTGGTGGGCGGCGATCACCCGGGCCGTCCACCGCCTGGTCGCCGCCGCCCCCGAGGAGGCGGCCCGGCTGGCCGGGGTCTCGGTCACCTCGCAGTGGTGCGGGACGGTGCCGGTCGACGCCGCCGGCGAGCCGATCGGCAACGCCATCATCTGGATGGACAGCCGGGGCGCCGAGGCCATCGGGAAGGTGGTGAGCGGCCGGGTCAACGTGATGGGCTACGACCCCCGCCGCCTGGCCCGCTGGGTCCAGCTGACCGGCGCCGCCCCCAGCCTGAGCGGCAAGGACTCGATCGCCCACATCCTCTGGCTCAAGGAGGAGCGCCCCGAGGTCTACGACGCCGCCGAGCGGCTGCTGGAGCCGGGCGACTACCTCAACCTCCGCCTCACCGGCCGGGCGGTCAGCAGCCACGACTGCGCCGTGATGCTGTGGCTGACCGACAACCGCGACCGCGACGCCATCACCTACCACCCCCAGCTGTTGGAGTGGACCGGGGTCGACAAGGCCAAGCTGCCCCAGCTGGTGCCGTCGGCCTCGGTGGTGGGCGAGCTGCTACCCGACGTCGCCGCCGACTGGGGGGTGCCCGCCGGGGTCCCCGTCACCACGTCGATGGGCGACGTCCACGCCGCCTGCGTCGGCTGCGGGGCGGTCAAGGACTACGAGCCCCACCTCTACCTCGGCACGTCGTCGTGGCTGAGCTTCCACCTCCCCGGCAAGCGCACCGACGTCCGCAACAACATGGCCGCCTTCCCGGCCGCCCTCCCCGGCAAGTACTTCCTGGCCAACGAGCACGAGGCCGCCGGAGCCTGCCTGCTCCACGCCCGCGACCAGCTCCACCTGGTCGACACGCTGGAGGAGCTCAACGACGTGGCCGAGGGCGCCCCGGTGGGCAGCAACGGCCTGATCTACCTGCCGTGGCTCAACGGCGAGCGCACCCCGGTCGACGACCACACGATCCGGGGCGGCTGGACCAACCTCTCGCTCAGCCACGACCGGGCCGACATGCTGCGGTCGATCCTCGAGGGCGTGGCCTACAACTCCCGCTGGCTGATGGAGGCGGTCGAGTCGTTCACCAAGGCGCCGCTCGGGCCCATCGTGGTGATCGGCGGCGGCGCCCGCTCGGACCTGTGGTGCCAGATCCACGCCGACGTCCTCCAACGCCCGATCCGCCGGGTCGAGGACTTCCAGCACGCCGGCACCCGGGGCGCCGCCCTGGTCTCGTGGGTGGCGCTCGGCAAGATGACCGTCGACGACCTCGACGGCCTGGTCGAGGTCGAGGAGGAGTTCACCCCCGACCCCACGACGGTCGAGGTCTACCAGCCCCTCTACGAGGCCTTCCTCGCCATGTACAAGGCCACCAAGGGCATCCACGCCGGGCTGAACCACTGATGCGCCGGCTCCTGCTCGTCCTCGCCCTGGCCCTGGCCGCGGTCGGCTGCTCCGACGACGGCGACGACGCCGAGGCCACCGACGGCACCACGACCACGGCGGCCGAGGCCCCGACCACCACCGACGCCGTGGCCCCGCTCGACACCTACGCCGTGGCCGAGACCCGCGCCACCTGGGTCGACGACACCCGGCCCACCCCGGCCCACGGTGGCCAGCCCGAGCTCCCCGAGCGGACCCTCGACGTCGTGATCTACGCCCCCGAGGACGAGCCCGGGCCGTGGCCGCTGATCGTCTTCGGCCACGGGAGCAGCCGGGCCGGCGACCACTACGCGGCGACGCTCCGCGCCTGGGCCTCGGCCGGGTACGTCGTCGTCGCCCCCGACTTCCCGCTCTCGTCGGAGGGCACGCCGGGGGGCACCAAGTACGACGAGGTCGAGAACCAGACCGCCGACGTGTCGTTCCTGATCGACACCGCGGTGGCCGAGCTCGACGCCGTCGACCCCGAGCGCATCGGCGTCGGGGGCCAGTCCTTCGGGGCCATGACCGCCCTGGGGGTGGGGTTCAACGCCTGCTGCGCCGACCCCCGCATCGACGTGGTCACCGAGTTCGCCGGCATCTGGTTCCCGCTGTCGAGCACCGAGCAGGACCCGTCGACCACCGACCGGCCGCTCCTGATGGTCCACGGCGGGGACGACCACAGCCTGACGAGCGTCGAGCAGGCCCGCTCCGACTGGGAGGAGGTGATCGACGCCCCCGGCGGCTTCATCACCCTGATCGGCGCCGAGCACGACGACGGCTACTACGACGGCCCGGTCGACGCCCGGGGCACAGTGGTCACCGAGGCCGTCCTCGCCTTCTACGACGCCCACCTCAAGGACGACCCCACCGGTTGGGACCGAGTGCGGGCCGCCGTCGAGGAGGCCGGTCCCGAGGTCGCCACCCTCGTCGAGCGGTAGCGGCTCAGAGGCTGCTGATCGGCGGGCGCTCGGCGAGGCGCAGGTCGGTGGCGAGGGGGGCGTGGCCCTCGGGGGCGAACTGGTGCATGGCGGCGCCGACCGGGTCGACCCCCAGCCGGCGGAGGGCGGCGGCCATCACCTCGGCGGCCATGACCCCGAGCTGCTGCTGCGACTGGCGCCGGTGGGTGCGTCGCCCCAGGTCGACCTGGGCCAGCGCGGCCGCGCCGTGGCGGGTGAAGGTGTCGAGCAGCAGGGCGATCTCGACCCCGTAGCCCACCGGGAAGGCGACGGCCTCGAGCAGCGACCGGCGGGCCGCGTACTCGCCGGCCAGCGGCTGGACCAGCCCGGCCAGCTCGGGGCGCAGCAGGCTGAGGAGGGGGCGGGCCACCAGCTCGGTGACCCGGCCGCCGTGCTCCTCGACGGTGCCGTCGGCGGCGACGATGGGCCGCTCGTAGAACCCCTTCACCAGCTGGACGGCCGGGTCGGCGAGCAGCGGGCCGAGCAGCCCGACGACGTAGTGGGGGCCGGCGTCGAGGACGTCGGCGTCGGCGAACACGACCAGGTCGCCCCGGCTGGCCAGGACCCCCCGCCAGAGCGCCTCGCCCTTGCCCCGGGCGGCGGGGATGGCGGGGTGGACGTCGCCCACGGCGACCACGGTGGCGCCGGCGGCCCGGGCCACCGCCGCGGTGGCGTCGGTCGAGAGCGAGTCGACGACGACGACCTCGTCGAGGAGGCCGGCCTCACGCAGCGGCAGGTAGGCCTCCAGCACCCGCCCGATGGTCGCCTCCTCGTCGCGGGCCGGCAGCACCAGCGACGCGGTGACGCCCCCGTCCCGCTTGCGGGCGACGAGGGCGTCACGGTCGTGGTCGGAGTGGTGGCTGGCCCGGATCAGGCCACGGTAACGGGCGGGTGGCAGGCTGAGGCCATGGCCCGCGGACCCCGCCCCGACCCCGCCGGCGACCCGGTGCTGGTCCGCCGGGCCCAGATCGCCCGGTGGGTCGACCTGGGCCAGAAGGTGGGCTACGGGGCCTTCGCCGTGGCGGTGGTGACCTTCCTGATCGGCTTCGTGGTCGGGCTGGAGGACTGGGTGGTGACCCTGATCGTGGCCTGCATCGTCGTCGGCTCCATCGTCCTCGCCCCGGCCATCGTCTTCGGCTACGCCGTCAAGGCCGCCGACCGGGCCGACCGCGACGACGACTGGTAGCCCGCCGGGCCCTAGGCCAGGGCGGCGCGCAGGCGGTCGGCGGCGGCCGCCGCGGCCCGGTCGGCGTCGGGCGACACCTGGCCCATGGCGAAGAAGCCGTGGACCAGCCCCGGCCCCGGGACGTGGTCGACGGCCACCCCGGCCTCGGCCAGCCGGGCGGCGTAGGCGTCGCCCTCGTCGCGCAGCGGGTCGAACTCGGCGGTGAGCACCTGGGCCGGTGGCAGCCCCGACAGGTCCTCGACGAAGAGGGGCGAGATGGCGGGCCCGGTCGGGTCGCCGTGGGCCCGGTCGGGGCCGAGGTAGTGGTCGGCGAACCAGCGCATGGTGGCGGCGGTGAGGAAGTAGCCCTCGCCGTTCTCCTCGATCGACGGGTGGGCCATCGTCAGGTCGGTGGCCGGGTAGACGAGCAGCTGGTGGCGGAGGGCGGGGCCGCCCTCGTCACGGGCCCGGACGGCCATGAGGGCGGCGAGGTTGCCGCCGGCCGAGTCGCCCCCGACGGCCAGCCGGGTCGGGTCGCCGCCGTGGTCGCCGATGTGCTCGGCCACCCACGTCAGGGCGGCCCAGGCGTCCTCGGTGGCCGCCGGGTACGGGTGCTCGGGGGCGAGCCGGTAGTCGACCGAGACGACGACGACCCCGGCCCGGGCGCACAGCTTGCGGGCCGTCGGGTCCGACGTCTCGACGTCGCCGATCACCCAGCCGCCGCCGTGGTACCAGACCAGCACCGGGGCGGTGCCCTCGGCGGTGGGCCGGTAGATGCGGGCGGGGATGTCGCCGCCGGGGCCGGGGATGGCCACGTCGGTGACCGGCCCGTCGAGGGCGAGCGGCTCGCCGTCGGCGGCCCGCAGGGCGGCGTACAGCGCCCGCATCGTCGGCGGGTCGACCTGGCTGATGTCGAGCGGCGCCGCCGCCAGCTGGTCGAGCAGCTCCTGGATCTCACTCACCACGGGCACGCCCGGGACCCTACGCCCCGAACTCGGTGGGAGAGACGACACCCACGTGTCACCTTTCCCGCCGAGTTCGCAGGGGGGTCCGGGCGGGCCCGAGTCCCGGGGGCGGGGGGAGGGGGTGACCCTAGGACTCGGGCCCTGCCGCGGCTTGCTCCCCATCTTGCCAGAGACCACACAGGTTGGGAACGGCAGGGGGTCGCCCGACCGGGTGTCTCCGAGCTACCGGCCGGTAACGTCGCCGGATGGCCGCACGCCTCCCCGCCGCCGCCCGGCGGCGCCAGCTGCTCGACGTGGCGCTGGGCGAGTTCGCCGAGCGGGGGTACTCCGGCGTGAGCATGGACCAGGTGGCCGAGGCCGCCGGCGTCACCAAGCCGGTGCTGTACCAGCACTTCACGTCGAAGC
This sequence comes from Iamia sp., assembly GCA_035765045.1. Lineage (GTDB taxonomy): Bacteria > Actinomycetota > Acidimicrobiia > Acidimicrobiales > Iamiaceae > Iamia. The sequence goes on from DASTYI010000072.1 coordinate 9,222, forward strand.
GGGCGCTGTACCTGGAGCTGGTGGCCGACGTCGCCGACCGGCTGGAGAGCGCCGTGGTCAAGGCCACCGCCGACGCCGCCGGGCCCCGCCAGCAGGTCGAGGCCGGGTTCCGGGTCTACTTCCGCTTCGTCACCGAGCACCGTGACGCCTTCCGGCTGCTCTTCACCGCCGACAGCCGGCGCGACCGGGACCTGACCGAGGCGGTGCTGCGGGTCGAGGAGACCTTCGCCCAGTCGGTCGCCACCCTGATCGAGGTCGACGGCCTGGCCGACGAGGACCGGCTGCTGCTGGCCCGGGGCATCGTGGGCATCGCCGAGGTGACCAGCCGCCACTCCCTGGCCAGCGCCACCGCCGATCCCGACCCCGACGCCCTGGCCCACCGGGTGGCCAACCTGGCCTGGGCCGGCCTGCGCGGCATCAGGGGCACCTGAACCGGGGCAGACTTGCCCCCATGGCCGAGTCCTCCCCCGTCCGTGCCCTGGCCGACGAGTACTGGGAGGCGGTGCTGCGGGCCAACCCGACCTACGCCACCTTCCTCGGCGACCGGCGGTTCGACACCGAGATCGAGGACGTCAGCGTGGCCGCCGAGGCCGAGCAGCGGGCCCGCTGGGCGGCCCTGCGGGCCCGGGTCGACGAGGTGGCGCCCGAGAGCCCGGCCGACCGGGTCACCGGCGACCTGCTGGCCGAGGCGCTCGACGAGGCGATCGCCCACATCGACCACCGGATCGTCGAGCTGCGCTACGACCAGATGGACGGGCTGGCCGCCGGCCTCCTCACCGCCGCCCCGCAGATCAACGCCCCCGAGCCGCAGAACGCCCACGACCTGGTCGAGCGGCAGCGCAAGGTCGGCGCCCTGGTCGACGGTGCCCTCGACCGCTTCCGGTCCGGGCTGGCCGCCGGGCGCACCCCGCCCCGGATCGTCGTCGAGCGGGCCCTCAACCAGGTCGACGGCTACCTCGCCACCCCGATCGAAGACGACCCGTTCACCGCCTACGCCGGTCCCGAGGGCTGGGAGGGCGAGGCCGCCTGGCGCGACGACCTGCGCGCCGCGGCCGAGGAGGTCGTCCGGCCCGCCTTCGCCCGCTACGCCGCCGTGCTGCGCGAGGAGCTGCTCCCCCAGGCCCGCGACGACGACCACGCCGGGCTCTGCGCCCTGGCCGACGGCGAGGACCTCTACCGCCACCTGATCCGGTCGAACACCGGGCTCGACCTCGACCCCGCCGAGGTCCACCGGATCGGCCTCGACGAGCTGGCCGTGATCGACGAGCAGGTCGTCGCCCTCGGGGCCGAGATGTTCGGGGCCCGCACCCTGCCCGAGGTCTTCGAGCGGGTCCGCACCGACGCCAGCCTCCGCTACGACCCGACCCGCCCCGACGAGCCCCTCGACGACGCCCGCCGCTGCGTCGCCGCCGCCGGCGAGGTGATGGCCGGCTGGTTCGGCCGGCTGCCGGTCAGCCCCTGCGAGGTGAAGGCGGTGCCCGCCATGCTCGCCGCCGACGCCCCGGCCGCCTACTACTTCCCCCCGGCGGCCGACGGCAGCCGCCCCGGCACCTACTTCGTCAACACCCACGAGGCCGGGGAGCGCAACCGCTTCGACACCGCCTCGACCGCCTACCACGAGGCCATCCCCGGCCACCACCTCCAGCTGGCGATCGCCTCGGAGCTCGACGACCTGCCCGCCTTCCAGCGCTTCGGCACCGGCCACACCGCCTACGTCGAGGGCTGGGCCCTCTACGCCGAGCGGCTGGCCGACGAGATGGGGCTGTACACCGACGACATCGACCGGCTCGGCATGCTCGTCAACGACGCCTGGCGGGCCTGCCGGCTGGTGGTCGACACCGGGATGCACGCCCTGGGCTGGACCCGCCAGCAGGCGATCGACCACATGGCCGCCCACATGCCGGTCGGCGTCGACGAGATCACCACCGAGGTCGACCGCTACCTGGCCATCCCCGGCCAGGCCCTCGCCTACAAGGTGGGCCAGCGCGAGATCCTCCGGTTGCGGTCGTGGGCCACCGCCGAGCTTGGCGAGCGCTTCGACCTGCCCGGCTTCCACGACGCCGTCCTCGGCTCGTCGACGGTCAGCCTCCCCGTGCTCGGAGCCGTCGTGGCCGACTGGGTCGAGGCCCGCCGGGCGGCGTGATGACGACCGGTCCCCGGGTCGCGCCGGCCGCCGCGCCCCCCACCGTCGACGCCCTGGCGGCCACCTTCGGGCTCGACACCGACGGGGCCGAGGTCGTGCGGGCCGCCACCCGCCACGTGGTCCGGTTCCCGGCCTCCGCGGTCCGCACCTTCGCCGTGCCCGGGGGGACCACCGGGCCCCGCCAGGAGGCCGCCGTGGCCTCGCTCCTCGCCGACGCCGGCGTCCCCGCCACCCGGCGGTTGGCCGGCCCGGCCCTGATCGACGGCTGGTGGGTCACCGCCTGGCGGGAGATCCCCGGGGTCGACCCCGCCGCCCCCCCGGTCGACGCCGCCACCCTCGGCGCCCTGGCCGCCCGGCTCCACCACGCCACCGGGGGGATCGACCGGCGGGGCGTGGTCGCCTGCGACCCGCTCGGGGCCGCCCTGGGCCAGCTGGAGGTGGCCATCCCGGTCGGGGCCACCAGCGACGACGAGCTGGCCGTGGTCCGCCGGGCCGTCACTCGGCTGGAGCCGGTCTGGCAGGCCGCCGTCGACCGGGCCGTCGCCGACGGCGGGGCCGTCCTCCACGGCGACCTCCACGCTGGCAACGTCGTGATCGGCGCCCACGGGCCCGTCCTGGTCGACCTGGAGCTGGCCGGCTGGGGGCCACCGGCCTACGACGCCGCCCCCACCGTCGCCTTCCTCCGCTGGTACGACTCTCCCGCCGGCGAGGCCGCCGTCTTCGACGAGGCCTACGGCGCCCCGCTCACCGCCGCCGCCCGCGACGGCGCGCTCGAGGAGGTGTGGGCGCTGTGGTCGGCGTGCTGGTGCGTCGCCAACCGCCACCGGTCACCCGAGCTGGAGGAGGAGGCCAAGGTCCGCCTGGCCACCGTCGAGACCGGCCAGACCCCCGTCCCCTGGCAGCTGCGCTAGCGGTCCGCCGGCTCCAGCCAGCAGAGGGCGGCGGTGACGAGGGCCTCGACGCCGGTGGCGATCGACGGGTCCTGGACGGGGGCGAACCGGGGCGAGTGGTTGTAGGGCACGTCCTCGGCGAAGCGGCCGGCGGCGAAGGCCCGGCGCACCATCTCGGGGTCGGACACCCCGACGAACCAGAAGACCGACGGCACCCCGGCCCGCTCGCCGAAGAAGCCGAAGTCCTCGCTGCCGGTGGCGGTGGGGCCCGGGATCGACCGGTCGGGGCCGAAGTGGGCGGCGAAGGCGGCGGCGATGCGCTCGGTGGCGGCGGCGTCGTTGTCGACGACGGGCAGCGAGTAGCCCTCGCTGATGTCGGGCTTGCGCGTGCACCCGGCGGCCTGGCACTCGCCCTCGACGATGCGGGCGATGGCGTCGAGCACCCGGGCCCGCACGTGGGGCTGGAAGGTGCGGATGCTCAGGCCCAGCTCGGCGTGGTCGGCGATCACGTTCTCCTTGGTGCCGACGTGGAGCCGTCCCACGGTGACCACCGCCGTCTCGGCCGGGTCGACCTCGCGGGAGACGACCGTCTGGAGCCGCATCACCGTCGACGCCGCCAGCACCGCCGGGTCGATCGTGGTGTGCGGCGCCGAGCCGTGGCCGCCCCGCCCGTGGAGCACGACGTCGAGGGTGTCGCTGGCGGCCATCATCGGCCCGGCCCGGTGGAGGACCCAGCCGGCGGGCGCCGGGGCGGTGTGCTGGCCGAGCACGACATCGGGGCGGCCGAAGCGCTCGTAGAGCCCGTCGTCGAGCATGGCCCGGGCCCCGGCGCCGAGCTCCTCGGCCGGCTGCACGACCAGCAGCAGAGAGCCCGACCAGGCCTCGCGCCGGGCGGCCAGCACCTCGGCGGCGCCGACCAGCCAGGTGGCGTGCATGTCGTGGCCGCAGGCGTGGGCGACGCCGGGGGTGGTGCTGGCGTAGGGCAGCCCGGTGTCCTCGGTGACGGGCAGGGCGTCGACGTCGGCCCGGAGCAGGACGGTGGGACCGGGGCCGTTGGCCAGGGTGGCGACGACGCCGGTGTGCCCGACCCCGGTGGTGACCTCGTAGCCGAGGGCCCGCAGCCGCTCGGCCACGATGCCGGTGGTGCGGTGCTCCTCGAAGGAGAGCTCGGGGTGGGCGTGGAGGTCCTCGTACAGCGCCCGGAGAGCGGGGAGCAGGGCGGGGACGACGTCGAGCATCGCCCGACGGTACCCCTACAGGTCGTCCTCGGGGATGGCGTGGATGGCGGCCTCCTCGGCCGGGATCGGGCCCTCGTGCTCGGTGGCGACGTCGCGCAGGGTGGTGTCGCCCGAGGCGATGTCCTCCTCGGAGAGCGGGGCCGCCTCCTCGGGGCGCTCGTGGGCCACGGCCGCCACCTCGGCCGGCTCGACGTCGGTGTGGGCGCCCTCGTCGGGTTGGACCAGCTCGAGCGAGTCGTCCTCGGGCGGCAGCACGTCGGGCTCCTCGCGCGCCAGCCGCTCCTCCAGCGGCTCGTCCCACCGCTCCTCGGCCGCGGTGGTGCCGTACTCGTCGGCGCCCAACGGCTCCTCGGGCGGGTAGTCACCGCCGAGCTTGTCGTCGTCGAGGTCCTCGGCACGGTTCTGGCTCACGATCCGTCCTCCTTGGGTGGGTACGGGTTCGCCTGGAGCAGCCGGGCCAGGTGGGCGGCGTTCCGGGCCACGTCGGTGATCGTCTCGACGACCTTCTCGGGCGGCTCGTCGAGGTCCTTGTAGTCGACCGAGCCCATCGCCTCGCCGACCCAGTAGGCTTGGCCGTTGGGCGGGATGGTGAAGCCGACGTCGGACAGGGCCTGGTAGGTGGCGGCGGCCACGGCGTGGGCACCGTCCTCGTTGCCGACGGTGGCCACCACGGCGACGGTGTCCATCGAGATGAGCCGGCCGCCGTCGTCGGTCTCGCCGAGGAAGGCGTCCATCCGCTCGAGCACGCGCTTGCACACGCTCGACGGCTGGCCCATCCAGATCGGGGTGCCGAGCACGAGGATGTCGGCGTCGAGCACCTCCTGGCGGATGGCGGGCCAGGCGTCGCCGTCGCCCTCGTCGGAGGAGACGCCGGGGCGGACGTCGTGGTCGACCACCCGGATCAGGGTGCCCTCGACGTCATGCTCGGCCAGGGCGTCGAGGATCTGCTGGCAGAGGAGGTCGGTGCTGGACGCGGCCGGCGACGCCTTCAGCGTGCAGCTGAGGGCCACGGCGGTGACGGTCACGACGCCCTCCGGACCGCCGCCTCGAGCTCCTTCTTCAGCGCCGGCGGGTCCTCGACGGTGACCGTGGCGGCCGGGTGGCGCACGAGGCCGAGCGGGTCGGCGGCGCGCACCGGCCGGTGGAAGCGGATGCACACCCCGCCGGCGGTGGTCGTGGCGAAGGTGATGCCCCGGTCGCGCAGGGAGAGGCGGGGCGGGCCGCCGACCTTGGCCGGCGAGTAGGGCCCGGTGAGGCTGACCTCGGCCACGTTGGTCAGCTCGGTGCGGAGCGACCAGATGCCGTAGCGGATGCGGAGGTGGGTCTCGCCGACCTCGACCTCGGTGGCCCGGGGCAGCGCCCCGGCCAGGAGCGAGGCGCCGGCGACGGGCCAGTCGTAGCGGAAGTCCCAGGTGGTCGTGCGGGGCACCGACCCCTTCGGCGTGGGCGGCGGCCGGCGGGGCTTGTCCTGGTCGACCGCCGGGCGGTGGCCGGGCCGGTTGCCCTCGGGCACGGGGCCGAGGGGGCCCGACTCGGCCGGCGGGCCGTCGGCGGCGATGGTCTCGGGGGTCGGCTGGGGACGTGGGGGCACGGTCTGCTCCAGGTCGTCGGCGTGCTCCAGCGACTCCCCGCGGCGGCCGCCCGGAAACCGGGGTCACCCGGTGGAGGACGTCACCCCGAGGGGGCGGCGCCGTCCATCGGGTCGTCGCCCTCGGGCGGCAGGCCGGAGCCCTCCTCGTCCTCGGTGGGGTCGTTGTCGCTGGCCATGTCCTGGCCGGCGGCGGTGTCGTCGTCGGGCTCGAGGAAGTCCTCGACGTCGTCGACGGCGCGGTCGGCTGCATCTCCAGGGGTGTCCATGGCCGCGCCCTCCCCGGGGTGTGGGGGCGAAACCGCCGGGAAGGGCGGTGCCGTTCGAGGAGGACGCACCCGATGACGCAGGACCCCGAGCCGGGCGACCCGCACCGTGGCGAGACCGAGCACCAGCGGCTCAACCGCGAGCTCGACCAGCTCCTGAGCGAGCTGCGGGTCGCCCTCCCCGGCGTCCAGGTCCTCCTCGCCTTCCTGCTCACGGCGCCGTTCTCCGACGAGTTCGGGCAGGTGCAGGGCGAGTCGCGGTCGCTCTATGTCGCCGCCATCACCCTGGCCGCCATGGCCTCGGTGCTGCTGATCGCCCCGATGGTCCACCACCGCCTCCGGTTCCGCGACGGGACCAAGGAGGAGATGATCCGGATGGCCAACCGGCTGGCCCTGGCCGGCGCCACCTGCATCGCCCTGGCCATCGGGTGCGCCGTCTACGTCGTGGGCGACTCCGCCTTCTCGGGGTCGCCGGCCCGCTGGATCGGCCCCGGGCTGGTGCTCGTCGCCGGGGTCACGTGGTACCTGGTCCCCCTCCGCTACCGCGAGGACCAGACCCCCCGCCCGGGCTGACGGTCGCGGCCGCCCGACGCGCGAACGTACCGGGGTGAACCTCCGGCCCCTCCGCCCGAGCCTGCGCCTCGCCGACCGCACGCTCGACCTCACCCGACCGGTCCTCATGGGCGTCGTCAACGCCAACCCCGACTCCTTCTCCGACCCGGGCACCAAGGCCCTCGACGCCCAGGTGGCCCAGGCCCTCGCCCTGGTCGAAGACGGTGCCGGGGTCATCGACGTCGGCGGCCAGTCGGCCAGCACCGGAGTGCCCGAGGTCGACCCCGACGTCGAGCGCGAGCGGGTCGTCCCGCTGGTGGCCGCCATCGCCGCCGCCCGCCCCGACGTCGTCATCTCGGTCGACTCCTACAAGCCGCCGGTGGTGGCGGCCGCCCTCGACGCCGGGGCCCACATCGTCAACGACGTCAGCGGGCTGCGCGACCCGGCCCTGGCCCCGCTGGTCGCCGACCGGGGCGCGGCCCTCGTCGTCATGCACACCGCGGCGGCCCCCAAGCAGCGGCTCCAGGAGACCGACCTGTACGGGGGCGACGTCGTCGGCGCCGTCCGCGACTTCCTCGCCGCCAAGGTGGCCGAGGCCCGCGCCGCCGGGGTGGCCGACGACGCCATCGCCGTCGACCCCGGCCCCGACTTCACCAAGACGCCGGCCCAGACGATCGAGGTCCTGCGCGCCCTCGACGCCGTCGACCCCGACGGGCACCCGATGCTCCTCGCCCTGTCCCGCAAGGACTTCGTCGGCGCCCTCACCGGCACCCCGCCCAAGGAGCGGCTGGCGGGCACCCTCGCCGCCATCGCCGCCGTGGGCAGCCGCCCCGGGGTGATCCTCCGGGTCCACGACGTGGCCGAGGTCCGCCGCTTCCTCACCGTGCTGGAGGCGCTGGTCGACGATGTCGAGATCGACCCCGAGCTGCGGCTGGCCGACGAGCTGCGGTGGGCCGCCGGGCGCCCCGGATGAGCCGGTTCCTGAACCAGGCGCTGGCCGAGATCGCAGCCCGGCGGGGACTGCACCACGAGGAGCGCAGCGGCGGGTGGATCGTGCGGGTCGGCGACGGCCACCGGCACCTCGAGACCTACGGCTACCTCCTCTCGCTCAACCGCGGCGTCGCCGCCGCCGTGGCCCGGGACAAGGCGGCCACCGCCGAGCGCCTCGTCCTCGACGGCGTGCCCACCGTCTCGACCGCCCTGGTGCTGGTCGACCGGCGGCAGGCGTGGATCGACGGCCGCACCGCCCGGGACGGCTTCGCCGACGCCGTCGCCGCCCTGGCCCCGCCGCTGGTCGTCAAGCCCAACGAGGGCTCGTCGGGCACCGACGTGGCGCGGGCCGACGACCTCGACGCGGCCTGGGCCGCCACCCGTGACCTCCTGGCCCGCGAGCCCTCGGTCGTCGTCCAGCCGGTCGTCGAGATCGCCGGCGAGGAGCGCTGGGTGCTGCTCGGCGACGAGCCGGTGATCCGCTACGCCAAGGAGCCGGCGCCGGGACCGCTCCCCATGTTCAACCTGGCCCTGGGGGCCACGGTGACGTCGTGGGGCGTGGAGGAGGGCGGCGCCGACGGCCTCGCCCTGGCCCGGCGGGCCCGGCGGTCGCTCGGGCTGGCCACCGCGGCCGTCGACCTGGTCACCGACACCGCCGGCCGCACGGTGGTCATGGAGGTCAACTCGGGTTGGTCCTTCGAGTACCTGGTGCGGGCCCTCCCCGCGGCCCGGCCCGCCGCCGTGGCCGCCTACGAGGCCGCCCTCGACGTCGCCCTCGGGCTCCGGGAGCCGGTGTGAGCGGGCTCCACGACGTCGTCCGCTTCCTCGAGGTCGACCTCTTCCAGTCGCCCGACGGCCTGTTCCGGGAGGGCGACGGCTTCGCCCGCTCCCAGGCGCTGATGGCCGCCCTCGGCGACCCCCAGGACGCCGTCCCCGCCGTCCACGTGGCCGGGACCGCCGGCAAGGGCACCGTCGCCACCGCCGTGGCCGACGCCGCCTCGGGGCCGCTGCGGGTCGGGCTCCACGTCTCCCCCCACGTCCACGACCTGCGCGAGCGCTTCACCGTCGACGGACGGCTGGCCACCGAGGCCGAGGTCGTCGCCCTGCTCGACGCCGTCCGGCCGACGATCACGGCGATGGCCGCCGGCCCCCACGGTCCCCCGACCTCCTACGAGGTCTCGCTGGCCATGGCCCTCCTCCACTTCCGCGACCGGGGCTGCGACCTGATCGTGGTCGAGACCGGCCTGGGCGGGCTGTACGACACGACCAACACGATCACCCGGGCCGACAAGCTGGCCGTCGTCGTCCGGATCGACCACGACCACGAGGCCGTCCTCGGGTCGACCCTCACCGCCATCGCCGCCCAGAAGGCGGGGATCCTCACCCGGGGCGGGGAGGCGGTGGTGCTGCGCCCCGAGGACCCGGCGGTCGAGGCGGTCGTGGCCGACGAGGCCCGGGCCCGGGGCTGCCGGGTGCGCTGGGTCGAGCCCGGCGGCCGGGGGGGCCCGGTCCCCCACCTCGACGAGGACGCCGCCGTGGCCACCGCCGTGCTCGACGTCCTCGGCGCCCGCACCGGTCACGACCTGGCGGGACGGCTCCGTCCGCTCGACGCCCTCGCCCTGCCCGGCCGCTACGAGCGGGTGCGGCTGGCCGGCGGGGGCGAGGCCGTCCTCGACGGCGCCCACACCCCGCTCAAGCTGGCCGCCTTCGTCGACCGGCTCCACCGCACCCACGGGCCCGGCCGCCGGCCCTGGGTCTTCGGGTGCAAGCCCGACAAGAAGGCCGGGGCCATGCTCGACCTGGTCCTCGCCGAGGCCAGCCACCTTTGCGTCGTCGGCTTCCCGATCCGGGGCGGCGACGTCCCCGCCGGGCCCTCGACCGACCCCTTGGTGCTGGCCGCCCTGGCCGCCGAGCGGGCCCCCGACGTGCCCGTCACCGTCGCCCCCGACCCGGCCGCGGCCGCCGCCTTCGTCGCCCGCACGGCGGGCCACGTCATCCCGGTCGTCGGCTCCTTCTACCTCCTCAGCGCCCTCCGCCCCCTGCTCGCAACGCCCTGACCAGGGACGATGCCCGTGTCAGGGCACCACCCGTTGGCAGCGGCTGTCGGCATGGGATGCGCGGGGGTCCCCGATCTGGTCAGATGGCGGGGTCGGGTGCAGATCGCACCCGACGTCCTGGAGGGACGCATGACCGAGCGAACGGCGAACGCTCGCCTCGACGACATCGCCGAGACGGCCGCCCGCCTCTTCCTCGACAAGGGGTACGACGCCGCGTCGATGGCCGACCTGGCGGCGGCGACCGGGTTGGGCAAGTCGAGCCTCTACCACCACCTGTCGAGCAAGGACCAGCTCCTCGCCCACATCTGCGGCCGCATGCTCGACGAGCTGAGGGACGGCCTCGACCAGGCCGCCGCCCTCCCCGGACCCGCCGGGGCCCGGCTCGACCGGGCCCTCGACCACGTCGTCCGCATCGCCCTCGGCCGGGTCGCGGCGAGCAACCTCCTCCTGACGGTCAAGCCCACCACCGAGACGGGCCGGCGCATCCTCGACGAGCGCCGCCAGCTCGAGCAGCGGCTGGCCGACCTCATCGCCGGCGCCCAGGCCGACGGCGCCGTCCGCGACGACGTCGACCCCCTCCTCCTCACCCGGCTGGTGATGGGCACGATCCACGGCCTGGTCGCGTGGTACCGCCCCGAGTCCTCCGAGCTGGACCCCGACACCGTCCGCCACGCCGTGGTGACCCTGGCCCGGGCCGCCTTCCGCACCGGGCCCCCCGTCCCCACCCCGGTCCCGGACCGCGCCCACTAGCGACAGGCCAGGTCCGGCGATCGCCTCAAGGTGCCAGGCACCTTGAGGCGGTCCCTCGGAACCAGCCATCTAGGCCGCGAGGCGGTCCCGCAGCCAGGCCGCGTCGACCGGGGCGTGGGCGCCCTGGTCGTTGTTGAAGTAGGCGAAGACGTCGCAGCCCTCGTCGCGCCAGGCGCCCAAGCGGTCGGCGACCCGCCACAGCCGCCGACCGGTGTAGCGCCCGGCGTAGGGGTGGCGGGTGGCGTCGGGGCCGTGGAAGCGGACGTAGGTCCAGTCGGTCGTGCGGATCCACGGGTGGCCCTCGACCAGGTCATGGATGCAGAGGGCGGCACCGTGGTCGGCCAGGCAGGCGAAGGTGTCGTCGTGGACCCAGTCGGGATCGCGCAGCTCGACGGCCCAGCGGTGGCGCCGGGGCAGGGCGGCCAGTGCCTCGTCGAGCCGGGGCACGTCACGCCGCCAGCGGGGCGGGAGCTGGAGGAGGTTCGGCCCGAGGTGGGCGCCGAGCCGCTCGACCCGGTCCAGGTGGTTGGGCACCCACGACGACGGCTCCCGCAGCTTGCGGCGGTGGGTGGCGAACTGGGCGACCTTGACGGCGTAGCGGAACCCGGGCGGCGCCTGGTCGTGCCAGTGCTCGACGGTCTCGGCCGACGGCAGCCGGTAGAAGGTGGCGTTGAGCTCGACCGTGGCGAAGCGCTCGGCGTAGTAGGCGAACCGCTGCCGGGCGGGTACGTCGGCCGGGTAGAAGGGCCCGGACCAGGGCTTGTAGTCCCAGCCCGAGCAGCCCACCAGGGCCTCGCCTCTCGAGGTCACCGGCCGCCCCTACCCGACGCCCGGGGTTTGACCGTCACCCGTTGGGGGGAGCCCCTCGGGCGGTCCCAGCATCCGGAGGTCGCGTGGCCGAGAGCCAACCGACGACGCCCGCCGTCGCCGATCACCGCACCGAGCGTCGAGCCCGCCTGGTCCGCCGGGTGGCGCTCGCCGGCTTCACCCTCCTCGTGCTGCTCGGCCTGTCGGGCACCCTCGGGGTCCGCACGGTCAGCGCCACCGCCGACGGCGCCGCCGGCACCCGGGTCCGGGTGACCTACCCGCAGGTCGCCCGCCCGGCGCTCGCCGTCGCCTTCGAGGTCGAGGTGTCGCGGCCCGACGGCTTCGACGGCCAGATCGAGATCCGCCTCAGCCGCTCGTGGCTCGAGGCCTTCGACGAGAACGGCGTCCTCCCCACCCCCGCCGAGGAGGCCAGCGACGGCGACGACGTCGTGTGGACCTTCGACCCGCCCGAGGGCACCGTCTTCACCCTCGCCCTCGACACCCGGGTCGAGCCCGGCGTCCAGTGGCGCCGGAAGGGCACGACCACCGTCACCCTCGGATCCGAGCGGATCGACGTCCACCACACCATGTGGATCTTCCCCTAGGAGCGTCGATGGAGATCGTCCTGCGCGCCGCCGCCGTCTACGTCATCCTCTGGGTCCTCCTGCGGGCCATGGGCAAGCGCGAGCTGGCCGAGGTCACCGCCTTCGAGCTGGTGATCCTCGTCGTGCTCGGCGACATCATCCAGCAGGGCGTCACCCAGGAGGACATGTCGATCACCGGCGCCGCCCTGGCCGTCTCGACCATGGGGCTGTTGGCGGTGGGCAGCTCGGTCGTGGGCGAGCGCTTCCCCCGGGCCCGCCGGGTGCTGGAGGGCAAGCCCTCGCTCGTCGTGCACCGGGGCGTGGTCGACGAGGACGTGCTGCGGATCCAGCGCATCCCCCGCAGCGAGCTGGAGGAGGCCGCCCGCAAGCGCGGCATCGGCGACCTCTCCACCGTCGCCTGGGGGATCGTCGAGACCGACGGCACCTTCTCCTTCATCGAGTCCGACGACCCCGAGGGCGAGGACCAGACCGACCCCGCCGAGGGCCAGCACGAGTCCTAGAGGTCGAGGGACCAGGTCTGCTCGGTGACGGGGCGGCCCCAGCCGGGGGCGGGGGCGGAGGCGGTGAGGGTGAAGCCGGCGGCCTCGTAGAGGCGGCGGGCGGAGACGAGGGCGTCGACGGTGAAGAGGACGAGGCGGCGGGCGCCGGTGGCCCGGGCGAAGGCGATGCACTCGTCGACCAGGCGGGCGCCGATCCCGAGGCCCCGGGCCGCCGGGTCGACCAGGAGGATGCGGAGCTTGGCCGTGTCGGGGTCGTCGCCGTGGACGCAGGCGATGCAGCCCACCGGCCGGCCGTCCCGCTCGGCGATCCACAGCCGGTCGCGGGCCGGGTCGTGGTCGTCGACGAGGTCGGCGACGATGCGCGCCACCATCGCCTCGAAGGTGAGGTCCCAGCCCTGCTCGCGGGCGTAGAGGGCGCCGTGGGCGCCGACGACCCAGCCGAGGTCGCCGGGCTCGGGGTCGCGGAGGCGGACCTCCGACGACGAGGCGGGGGCGAAGGCGGCGGTGAGGGTGGCCATGGCCGCCACGACCTCGGCCCGGCAGGTGGCGTCGAGGGGGGCGAGGAGCGCCTCGACCTGGGCGGTCGAGCGCCGGTCGAGGTCGGCGAAGGCGTCCCGCCCGGCGGCGGTGAGGTGGAGGACCTGGCGGCGGCCGTCGGTGGGCGACGTCTCGGTCGCCACCAGCCCGGCGGCCCGGAGGCGCTGGACGATCCGGCTGAGGTAGCCCGAGTCGAGGTCGAGCGCCCGCCGCAGCTCGGCGGTGTCGACACCGGCGCTGGCGGCACCGGCCAGCTCGAACAGGACCCGGGCCTCGGTGAGGGTGAAGGGGCTGTCGAGCAGCCCGGCGTGGAGCAGCCCGGCGGTGGCGGTCCACGTGCGGTTGAAGGCCCGCACCGTCTCGACGTCGGTGCCCGTCATGCCCGCACCCTAATCGCTGACCGAGTCAGAGAAGTGGCCGGCGACCCACGGGGGGGCCACCCCGCGGCGAGGCGGGGAACCTTCGGGGTCGACGCCCGCTCTCACCTGCACACCCACACGGAGCCGGGAAGCCGGCGGAAGGAAGAGACCCATGAGCGAGCCCGGCTTCGACGACGGCAGCATCGACGACAGCGCCGGCCTGAGCGCGACCGTCACCGACACCGACGGCGACGGCTTCTTCGACACCGTCGAGCTCGACAGCGACGGCGACGGCATCACCGACGCCATCGGCTACGACACCGACGGCGACGGCGCCCTCGACCTGGCCGAGATCGACACCGACGGTGACGGCACCTTCGACACGATCGTCGACGACACCGACTACGACGGCGTGGTCGACACCGTCTCGGCCGACACCGACGCCGACGGCTTCATCGACACGGTCGCCTACGACACCGACGGCGACGGCGTGGTCGACATCGCCGAGGTCGACACCGACGGCGACGGCGTGGCCGACACCATCGTCGACGACGCCGACTACGACGGCGTGTTCGAGACCGTCTCGGTCGACACCGACGGTGACGGCGTCACCGACACCACGGTCGTCGACAGCGACGCCAACGGCGTCTTCGACGTGGTCGAGGCCGACACCGACGGCGACGGGTTCGTCGACACGATCGCCTACGACGCGGACGAGGACGGCGTGATCGAGGCCGCCGACGTCGACACCGACGGCGACGGCTACGTCGACACCCTCCTCGACGACACCGACGGCGACGGCGTCCTCGAGACCGCCACGGTCGACACCGACGGCGACGGCGTGGCCGACGTCCAGGTCGTCGATCTCGGCACCGGGCCCTTCCAGGCCAGCTGATCCCGCCCCACCGGCGCCCCCGACCATCGGTCGGGGGCGCCGGCGCGCGTCAGGCCGGGTGCGAGGCCCGGGCCATCTCGGGGTGGTAGGCGACCCAGCGGTCGCGGCCCTGCGACTTGGCCTCGTAGAGGGCGAGGTCGGCGGCGTCGAGCAGGCCGAGTCGGCCGGTGCACTGGCCGCTGGTGGCCACGCCGATGCTGACCGTCAGCGGGAGGCGGGCCCACTCGTGGACGACGTAGGGCTCGGCGAAGGCGGCGCAGATCCGGGCCGCCAGGGCCTCGGCGGCGGCCGGGTGGCGCACCGTCCCGGTCACGACGAACTCGTCGCCGCCCAGCCGGGCCACGGTGTCGTCGTCCCGGGCGGCGCGGCGCAAGCGGTCGGCGACCTCGGTCAGCACCAGGTCGCCGGTGCGGTGCCCGAAGGTGTCGTTGATGTCCTTGAAGTGGTCGACGTCGACGTAGAGGGCGGCGATCTGCTCGCCGTGCCGGGCCGCCACCCCCTCGGCCTGGGCCATCCGGTCCTCGAGGAGGGCCCGGTTGGGCAGGCCGGTCAGGGCGTCGTGCACGGCCTGGTCGCGCAACCTCGCCTCGAAGCGCGAGCGCTCCATGGCGAGGGAGGCGAGGTGGCGGAGGCGCTC
>DASTYI010000073.1:0-6170 GCA_035765045.1 Iamia sp.
CGCCTACGCCGAACGACGCCGCACCGAAGGCAAGACCGACCGCGAGATCCGCCGCTGCCTCAAGCGCTACATCGCCCGCCAGCTCTACCGGCAGCTCGAGAACCCGCCCTCACCCACTTGACGATCCATAGGAGCGTCCCCTGCCCCCCGCCGCCCTCCCGGGGGTCGCCCGCGACGATCTCCGACCAAAACCGGTTTCTGCCCGGGCCCGTCGCGTCGGCGCGACCTGGGCGCGCCGGAACCCGCGGTCCGGTGGCCAGCGCCGTTTCGGCGCGGTGAGGTCGCGGCCACGCGACCTCACCGCGCCAGAACGGCGGCGCGACCGACCTCGACCAGAACCGGTTTCTGTAGGGGACGGTCGCGGGAGGCGGCGGTGGCGGGGTGGGCTGGCCCGCGGTGATGCGCGCCGGTCCGTTCCGGGCCGGGCATGCTGGACCGATGACGGCCAGCCGGCGGCGGGGGAGCAGGGGCGATCGGGACACCGAGCGCGCCCGCATCACCCGGGTCGAGACCGAGGCCGACACCGAGCCGGTCATCGGGCCCAACGAGCGGCCCGAGCAGATCCGGGGGCGGCGGCTGCCCCGCCTGGCCCGGCACACGATCACCCTCTCCGACGGCCACGAGGTCGGCGTCGCCGTCTGCGGCCGGGGCGTCCCGTTGGTGCTGGTCCACGGGTTCAGCGCCGAGGGGATGCTCTACGCCCAGACCCTGTCGCGCCTGGTCGGCGCCGGCTTCCGGGTGATCGCCATCGACACCGCCGGCCACGGCGGCACCCTCGGCCTCCCCACCGGGGGCGGCAGCCTGGAGCACTACACCCGGCTGCTCGCCCGGGTGCTCGACGAGCTGGGCATCAAGCGGGCGATCCTCGCCGGGCACTCGATGGGCGGGCGCCTCGTCACCGAGCTGGCCGCCCAGGAGCCCGACCGCGCCGTCGCCGTCGTCCTCCTCGACGCCATCGTCGGCGACACGTGGGACCGGATGGTCAACCTGTTCCGGGTGGCGCCGCCGCTGCTGGCCGGGGTGGCCGGCGTCCTCGTCGTCGACACCGTCACCACCGTCCCGCTGTTCAAGGACCCGACCCAGGCCCGCAAACTGGGCCGGCTGCTCGCCCCGGTCGTCGCCGGCCACGTCCGCAAGCCGTGGCGGATGCTGGGCCCGGCGGTGTCGATCATGCGGTCGCGGGGCTCGGGCTGGATGCTCGACCGGATCGCCGAGGAGGGCATCCCGCTGGTCGTGATCCACGGCGAGCGCGACGTCGCCGTCCCGATGGCCACCGCCCGTGACGCCGCCCGCCGTGGCCGGGGCACGCTGGTGACCGTCGAGCGGGCCGGCCACTCGTGGCTGCTGCGCGACCCCCGCACGCTGCCCGCGATCCTCGACACCCTGATCGCCAGCGCCGTGGGCGACGCCATCATGACCCGGGTCGCCGCCGATCTCGGCCTCCCCAGCCCCGGCTTCCTGCTCGAGGCCTCGCTCGACGACCTCGACACCGCCTACCTGGAGCCCGACGCCCGGCTGCTGGCCCTGTCGCCCCCGTTCGAGGCGCCCGACACCATGCCCCGCCAGGACCTGCCCCGGTACCGCTGGTCCTTCGACGACCACGCCCCGCCCGTCATCGAGGTCGAGGACCTCCCCGCCGGCGACACCCGCCTCCGCGCCTGACCCCCTCCAACCTTGGACGGGACCCCGTCACATGCGGCGGGTGCCGTCCAAGGTCGAGCCGGGTTGAGGGGGGAGGAGGCGGACCGGCTATCGTGGTCGGCGGCCCTGGCGCGCCTTCGTGTCGCCGGTGCCTTCGGCCCCCTGGTCCGTACCGGCTGACGCCCCCCGGCGGCAGTACACGGCCGTGGGAGCTGGGTCCGACACCCGCACGGGTCGCGCTGCGCCCCGCCCCGACAGAGAGACACCGCATGTCCGAGATCACCGACCGCGCCAAGCCCGGCGTCATCGCGGAGCACCGCCTCCACGACACCGACACCGGCTCCCCCGAGGTGCAGATCGCCCTGCTGACGCAGCGCATCAACCACCTCACCGAGCACCTGAAGGTCCACAAGAAGGACTTCCACAGCCGGCGCGGCCTCCTGATGCTGGTGGGTCGTCGCCGCCGGTTGCTCGACTACGTCGCCAAGAACGACGTCGAGCGCTACCGGGCGATCATCGCCAAGCTCGGCCTGCGCCGATAACGCACCTTCCGACGAGCGGCCCCCGGGCCGCTCTTCGGCTTTTGACAACCAACACCGCACCGATCCTCGGATCAGTTGCCGGTCGCCCTCGTCCCGGAGCCGTTTCGGGGGGATGCCGACTGGGAGCTGACCGGGCGGTGCGCCACACGAGGCGCCGAGGCGCCTCGAGAGGAGACACACCCATGGCAGACGCCATCACCGTGTCGGCGCCGGTCTCCGGCACCGACAAGACCCTGACGTTCGAGACGGGCATCCTGGCCCCGCAGTCGCAGGGCGCCGTCGTCGCCGGCATCGGCGACACCCGGGCCCTCGTCACCGCCAACGGCGACGACAAGACCCGTGAGGGCATCGACTTCTTCCCGCTGACGGTCGACGTCGAGGAGAAGATGTACGCCGTCGGCAAGATCCCCGGCTCGTTCTTCCGCCGGGAGGGACGGCCCACCGACGAGGCCGTCCTCACCTGCCGCCTGATCGACCGCCCGCTGCGCCCGTCGTTCGCCGACGGCTACCGCAACGAGACCCAGGTCGTGGCCACGATCATCGGCGCCGACCACGTCAACCCGCACGACGTCGTCGCCATCAACGGCGCCTCGGCCGCCCTGTGCCTGTCGGGCCTGCCCTTCGACGGCCCGCTCGGCGCCGTCCGGCTCGCCTACTCGACCGACGGCGAGTGGATCCCGCACCCGACCTTCGAGGAGATCGAGGAGTCGACCTTCCAGCTGGTCGTCGCCGGTCGCTCGGTCGGCGAGGACGACGTCGCCATCATGATGGTCGAGGGCTCGGGCACCGAGAAGGCCTGGAGCTACTACGAGGCCGGCGCCCCCAAGGTCACCGAGGCGGTCATCGCCGAGGGGCTCGAGAAGTGCAAGACCTGGATCGGCGAGTCGATCGCCCTCCAGCGCCAGCTGGTCGAGAAGGCCGGCGTCCGCCCCGCCCTGAAGTGGGAGTCGCAGCTCGACTACAGCGACGAGCAGCTCGCCGCCGTCGAGGCCTTCAAGGCCGAGATCGCCACCGCCAACAGCGGGGCCGACAAGACCGAGCGCAACGCCGCCACCACCGCCCTCCGCGACCGCATCCTCGAGGAGCTCACCGGTGAGGGCAAGCCCTTCGAGGGCCAGGTCAAGCAGGTCCTCAACGCCCTCCGCTCGGTCACCAAGAAGGCCATCCGCGAGCGCCTCGTCAACGACGGCGTCCGCATCGATGGCCGTGGCCCCCGCGACCTCCGGACCGTCACCGCGGACGTCGGCGTCATCCCCACCGCCCACGGCACCGGCCTGTTCCAGCGGGGCGAGACCCAGGTCCTCAACGTCCTGACCCTCGGCATGCCCCGCATGGACCAGCTGCTCGACACGCTGTCGCTCCAGACCAAGAAGCGGTACATGCACCACTACAACATGCCGCCCTACGCCAACGGCGAGACGGGCCGGATCGGCGGCACCAAGCGCCGCGAGGTCGGCCACGGCATGCTCGCCGAGCGGGCCCTGCTGCCGGTCGTCCCCAGCCTGGAGGAGTGGCCCTACGCCCTGCGCCTGGTGTCGGAGGTCCTCAGCTCGAACGGCTCGACCTCGATGGGCTCGGTCTGTGCCTCGTCGCTGTCGCTGATGGACGGCGGCGTGCCGATCAAGGCGCCCGTCTCGGGCATCGCCATGGGCCTGGTCAAGGAGGGCGACACCTACATCACCCTCACCGACATCCTCGGGGCCGAGGACGCCTTCGGCGACATGGACTTCAAGATCGCCGGCACGGAGGAGTTCATCACCGCCCTCCAGCTCGACACCAAGATCGACGGCCTCCCCGCCGACGTCCTGGCCGCGGCGCTCGACCAGGCCCGTGACGCCCGGATGCAGATCCTCGAGGTCATGAACGCCACCATCCCCGCCCCCCGCGAGGACGTCGGCGAGACCGCCCCGAAGATGATCAGCTTCGAGATCCCGATCGACAAGATCGGCGAGGTCATCGGCCCGAAGGGCAAGGTCATCAACGCCATCCAGGCCGAGACCGGCGCCGACATCTCGGTCGACGACGACGGCCAGGTCGGCACCGTGTCGATCGGTTCGACCGATCGGGGTGCGGTGGCCGAGGCCGAGCGCCAGATCAAGCTGATCCTCGACCCGCCCACCGCCGAGGTGGGGGCCGTCTACACCGGCCGGGTCGTGAACATCACCAAGTTCGGCGCCTTCGTCAACATCCTCCCGGGCCGTGACGGCCTGGTCCACATCTCCAAGCTCGGTGGCGGCAAGCGCATCGACAAGGTCGAGGACGTCCTCGCCCTGGGCGACGAGATCGAGGTCCGCGTCGACGACGTCGACCCCAACGGCAAGGTCAGCCTCACCCCGGCCGACCAGCCGCCGGAGGAGCGCAAGCCCCGCGAGGACCGCGGCGACCGCGGCGACCGCGGTGACCGTGGCGATCGCGGCGGGCGTGACCGGGGCGGGCGCAACGGCGACGACAGCGGCCCCTCGGCCGCCGCCGACGCCGAGGTCGTCTCGTTCGAGGACGCCTTCGACGCCGAGGTCGCGGCCGAGTTCGGCGACCTGGGCCCGGCCGGCGACGACCGTCCCCGCGGGGGCGAGCGTGGCGCCGAGGGCGGTGGCGGCGGCCGTCGCCGGCGCCGCCGCTGACCAGCATCCCTGACCCGTTCTGTCCATCCCCATGTACCGCTGAGGGCCATGGGGACTGACAGAACGGACCTGGCGGTCACCACCCTGCCCTCCGGGCGCAGGGTGGTGACCGACCGCGTCCCGGGGGCGGCCTCGGTCACCGTCCTCGCCCTCGTCGGCGTGGGCGGTCGTGACGAGCCCGCCGCCCAGGCCGGCGTCTCGCACTTCCTCGAGCACCTGCTGTGCAAGGGGAGCGAGGGCCGCAGCTCGACCGAGGTGGCCGAGGAGGTCGACTCCCGCGGCGGCGACCTCGACGCCTTCACCGACCGCGAGCGCACCGCCGTCCAGCTCCGGGTCCCGGCCCACGACCTCGGCTTCGCCGTCGACCTCGTCGGCGACCTCGTCCTCCACCCGGCGGTCCGTCCCGACGAGGTCGAGGTCGAGCGGAGGGTGATCCTCGAGGAGCTGGCCCAGGCCCTCGACGACCCCGAGGACCGGGCCCACACGCTCACCAACGCCGCCCTCTACGGCGACCACCCGCTGGCGCGCGAGATCATCGGCGACCGCACCACCCTGCGGGCCCTCGACCCCGATCGCATCGCCGCCTTCCACCGGGCCGAGTACCACCCCGGCGCCATGGTCGTCGCCGTGGCCGGCGCCGTCGACCACCAGCGGATCGTCGACATGGTCGCCGCCTGGGACGCCACCGACCCGGCCCACCCCGGCTCGACCCTGGCGCCCCGGGCCCTCCCCGCCGCCCGGCCCCGGTCGAGCCAGGTCGTCCGCCAGGGCGGCGAGCAGGTCAGCCTGGTCCTGTCGTGGCCCCTCGGCCCCGTCGACCAGCCGACCCGGCTCCCGCTGGCCGTGCTGGCCCACATCCTCGGCGGCGGCCCGGCCAGCCGGCTGTTCCGCACCGTGCGCGACGAGCGGGGCCTGGCCTACGCCGTCGACGCCTCGCTCGCCCTGTACTCCGACGTCGGCCACCTGACCGCCTTCGCCGCCTGCTCGCCCGAGGCGGTCGCCTCGGTCCGGGCCACGATCGCGGCCGAGGTCGAGCGGCTGGCGACCGAGGGCCCGACCGACCGAGAGGTCGAGGTGGCGATCGGCTACGTCGCCGGCTCCTCGACCCTCGCCCTGGAGGACGCCGGCACCCGGGCCTGGTGGGCCGCCATCGGCGAGCTCGAGCGCGGCGGCGCCCGCCCCGCCCCCGAGTGGATCGAGGCCTACCGCCGGGTGACCGTCGACGACGTCCGGGCCGTCGCCCGCCGCCTGGCCCAGGACCCGACCGTCGTCGCCGTCGGCCCCGTCCCCCGCCGCACCCGCCTCTGACCCCGCCTCCCCCGCCGAGCTGGCGATCAGATCCGACGGGAAGCCGTCGGATCTGATC
>DASTYI010000074.1:0-13914 GCA_035765045.1 Iamia sp.
GGGCCTGTCGATGATGATCTGCAAGGGCCAGGGCGAGGTCTTCCTGGCCGAGGACGCCACCGACCTCCACATCGTCGAGCTCAACGGCCGCACCATCAACATCAACGCCAACAACGTCCTCTGCTTCGACGCCACCCTCCACACCGAGACCAAGCGGATGGAGAGCGCCGGGCTCCCCGGCGGTGGCTTCTTCCACCTGGAGGTGTCGGGCCAGGGGACGATCGTGGTGATGACCCACGGGACGCCGATGACCATCCCGGTGCAGGGCCCGACCTCCACCGACGTCAACGCCACCGTGGCCTGGTCGGCCGGCATGCGGGTCAGCGTGTCGAGCCAGGTCCGGGTCCAGCGCAACCTGTACGCCGGCCAGTCGGCCGAGACCGGATGCCTCGACTTCATGGGGATGGCGGGCCACTTCGTGGTCGTCCAGCCCTACGAGGTCTGAGGGAAGGAGGAGCACGATGGACGGCTTCCTGATGCAGCAGTACCAGCCGACGCCGATCGGCGACCGCATGTCGAACCACGGCTCGAAGATGGCCAAGGTCATCATGCAGCCCGGCGTCGACGTGATGGCCAAGACCGGCTCGATGGTCGCCTACAAGGGCCTGATCGACTTCAACCCCAACCCGCCGGCGCTCGGCCAGATGGCCCGCTCGTGGGCCACCGGCGAGGGCGTGCAGCTGATGCAGTGCACCGGCCAGGGCGAGCTCTACCTCGCCTACTACGGCGCCGAGGTGGTGGTGATGCAGCTCAACAACGAGGCCCTATCGGTCAACGGGCCCAACATCCTCGCCTTCGAGAACACCCTCCAGTGGGGCATCGAGCGGGTGAAGGACGTGAAGATGGCGTTCTCGGGGATGGGCATGTTCAACGTCGTGCTCCGGGGCCAGGGCTGGGTCGCCCTCACCAGCCGGGGCACGCCCGCCGTGCTCGACACCCGCGAGGCGCCGACCTTCGTCGACACCGACGCCCTCGTGGCCTACACCGAGGGGCTCCAGATCACGCCCCGGCGGACCGCCAAGTTCAGCAGCCTGATCCCCGGCCGGGGCTCGGGCGAGGCCTTCCAGCTCGGCTTCCAGGGCCAGGGCTTCGTCGTCGTCCAACCGGCCGAGGACGCCTCGTCCAAGTTCTCCGTGCGCGGTTGAGGAGGGAGATCCGATGACCTATCCCCCGCAGGGCGGCTACCCGCCCCAGCCCGGCGGCTACCCGCCCCAGCCGGGTGGTTACCCCCCGCAGCCCGGTGGGTACCCGCCGCAGCCCGGGGGCTACCCGCCCCAGCCCGGCTACGGCGGGCAGCCCGGTTACGGCGGCATGCCCCCGGGGGCCGGCAACGTCTACGGCGCCCCCGGCTCCGACGGCTTCGGCCGCGACACGCTGTTCAACAACATGCCGGTGGAGTCGAACGAGGCCTTCGCCCTCCAGAACGGCAAGATGCTCAAGGTCACCCTGGGCCAGCAGTCGGGGATGAAGGAGCTGTTCGCCAAGTCGGGGTCGATGATCGCCTACCAGGGCGGCGTCACCTTCGACGGCAACTCCCGCTCGTGGGCCCAGCAGCAGACCTCGCGCATGACCCGCCAGGTGCTCCCGCTGATGAAGGTCGCCGGCGCCGGCACCGTCTACTTCGCCAACCAGGCCCAGGACCTCTTCATCCTCGAGCTGAAGGGCGACAGCTTCACCATCGACAAGGACAACCTCCTCGCCTTCAGCCCCGGGCTGCGGTGGGACGTGGTCCGGGTCGACACGGGCCAGCAGATCGGCGGGATGGACGCCTTCAACATCGAGCTGACGGGCAACGGCCACTTCGTCGCCTGCTCGCAGGGCGCTCCGCTGGTGATGAACGTCGACCCGACGAACTACTACTTCGCCGACGCCGACGCCGTCCTCGGCTGGAGCTCGTCGTTGGCGGTGAGCATGCAGGCCGCCGTCACCAGCTCGTCGGTGTGGAGCCCCCGGGGCAACACCGGGGAGAGCTGGCAGATGAACTTCAGCGGCGAGGGCCAGGTCATCGTCCAGCCGGCCGAGATGCTGCCGCCCTACAACGCCGTGGCCACCAACGCCCAGGGCGTGCCGCAGAGCCTGGGCGACCTCTTCGGCCAGGGCCTCTCGGGCAACAACCCCTTCGGCGGGCGCTGACCGGTCCCCCGCCGGGCCTCGGCTTCCCGTGCCCTGACGTCGCGCTTCCGCGACCCCCACCCCACAGGAACCACCCCGGCCCGTTCCCGTGCCCCCACGTCGCACATCCGCGCCCCCCAGCCCACAAGAAGGCGTTCTTGTGGGCTGGGAGTCGCGGGGGTCAGCCGTGGAGGGTGGTGGTGCCGAGCTCGGTGCCGGTCGCGTCGAGGGCGACGACCACGTAGGGCCGGTCGTCGGGGCCGGCGGGCAGCTCGGCCACCCAGGCCCGGACGCCGCTGCCCTCGACCACGGCGGCCTCGGTGACGAGCGTGCCGTCGGGGTCACGGACCTCGACGGCGGCCACCCCGGCGGCGACCTCCCCCAGGCCGTAGCGGAACGCCCCCACGTTGCCCGTGGTGTAGCCGTCGAAGACCGGCGCCGGCCCCCCGCCCCCGCCGTCACCGGCGACCTCGCCGCCGGCGCCCTCGCCCTGGGACGAGGAGGCGCCCGGCACCGCCGTGGTCAGCAGCTCGAGCATGCCGTCGTCGCGCCGGTCGACCAGGATCCAGTCGACGTCGCCGAAGGTGCCGCGACCGACGACGGCGCCACCGCTGTCGAGGGCCTGGGTCTCCATGACCTGGCGCCGCAGGTCGGGGAGCGCCTCGGTGGTCACCGGCACGACGGCGCGGGCCAGGTCGAGGACGACGTCGGCGTCGAGGTCGGCCGAGCTGGCGACCTGGACGATCACGCCGGGGCGCTCCTCCCACGTCACCGAGACGGTGACCGCCGGGTCGGTGCCGACGGTGGTCCGGGCCAGCAGGGCGTCGTGACCCCGCACCTCGACCTCCTCGACGTCGTCGGTGACCAGCCGGGCGGCCCGGACCCGGACGGCGTCGCCCTCCGACACCGACACCACGACGTGCCCGACCCCGGAGGAGCCGTAGGCCGCCATCCAGGTGACCGGTCCGGCGTCGACGGTCTGGAGGGCGGCGGTGCCGGGGGCGAGGTCGAACACGTGGCCCTCGCCGAGGGCGGACCACCCGTCGGGCAGTCCCTCGGCGGGCACGACGGCCCGGTCGCCCTCGACGGTGACGGCGGCTGCCGCGGCCAGGAGGTCGTCCTCCGCGGCGGTCACCCCGGCGAGGGCGACGAGCCGGCCGCCGACGT
The DNA here is from genome assembly GCA_035765045.1 of Iamia sp. Taxonomy (GTDB): domain Bacteria; phylum Actinomycetota; class Acidimicrobiia; order Acidimicrobiales; family Iamiaceae; genus Iamia. The sequence continues at coordinate 3,280 of DASTYI010000074.1, forward strand.
CGACGAGGACGCCCTCGTCGGCGACCGCCCCCTGGGCCCGCCAGGCCCGGCGGCCCGCGACCCGGTCGGCGGGGATCGGGTCCGAGGTCATCTCGTCGGCGGACAGCGGCAGCACGTACGTGCCGATCACCGGCGTCTCCGGGTCGGGGCCGTAGACGGTGAGGGGCCGTAGACGGTGAGGGGCCCGAACGACGTCGTCTCGCCCGCGGACGGGGCCGGGGCGGTGGCGGCGTCGTACACCCCGGCGAGGACGTGGCCCTCGGGCGGCGTGGCCAGGGTGAAGCGCAGCGGGCCCCCGGGGCGCACCTGGTCGGCGGGGGCGCTGTCCGGGTCGCCGTCGACCGTCAGGGCCACCACCGCGGCCACGACCACCAGCACGGCGGCCGCGGCGGCGAGGAGGCCGACGACGGGGCGGGACCGGCGGCCCCGGCCGCGCGGCTCGGGTCGGCCGTCGACGTCGATGCGGACCACGTCGGGGTCGAGGACGGGGACGGGGCGATCGGCCACGGCGGCGCGGACGCCGGCGGCGGCGGCCCGGCCCCGCTGGTCGAGGGCGGCGAGGGTGCGATCGTCGGTCACGCGTCCTCCTCGGGGTCGGTGGCGATCAGGGTGCGGGCCAGCGTGCGGCGGGCCCGGGAGAGGTGGACCCGGACGGTCGAGGCCCGCATGTCGAGCAGGGCGGCGATCTCGTCCACGCCGAGGTCCTCCAGGTAGTGGAGGGCGATGGTCTGGGCCTGGCGCTCGGGCAGGGCCCGGACGGCGGCCCAGAACCCCGGGTCGGTGTCGGGCGGGGCGGCGTCGTGGGCCGCCTGGGCGACCCGGGCGGCGGTGGCCAGCCGGGTGGCGCCGGCCTCGACCACCCGCAGGTGGCGGCGGTGCGACACGGCCCGGTTGGCGACGGCCCGGCGGACCCAGGCCCCCGGCCGGTCGAGCGCGCCCACGTGGTCCCACCGGCGGTAGGCGTCGAGGAAGGCGTCCTGCGCCAGCTCCTCGGCCGCCGCCCGCGACCCGGTGAGGGTCCATCCGAGGGCCACCACCGGGTGCCAGTCGGCTCGGTACATCTCGTCGAACCCCGGTGGGCCGGTCGTCCCGGAGCCCCCCGGCGCGACGTCGTCGGTCGTCATCGGCGCCTCCATGCCCCCTCACTCGCACGAGGGCCCGGATGTGCGTACCCGGTCAGCCCGGTTGGACGCCCCGGATCTCCTCGAGCCCCTGGCGCAGCGCCTCCAGATCGTCGACCAGGCCGTCGACCTCGGCCCCGAGGTGGCCGAAGGCGGTGGTGTCGGTGGCGCTGACCGAGACCTCGAGGGCCCGGGTGACGGCGTTGTCCATCCGGGCGTCCATCAGCCGGAGGTCGTCGTAGGTGGCGTCGATGATGCGGTCGAGCCGGTCGGCGGCGTCGATCTGGCTCTGGAGGGCCTCGGCCAGCCGGGCCCGCGAGGCCGGGTCGCCGGTCGCCCGGGGGTCGTGGAGGGCGGCCAGCTCGGCCCGCGCCGCGGTGTCGTCGATGGCCAGGCGGGCCTCGACCAGGGTCTCGCCCCGCGAGGCGATCCGCCACGACTCGCGCACGCCTGCCTCCATCCGCTCGGCGATGGTGGCCAGCCGGTCGCGCAGCGGGCCCTCGGGGGTGCGCTTCACCAGCTGGGTGAAGGTGTCGTGGGCCCCGAGGGCGTCGCGGACGAAGTGGCGCCACGGCTCGCGCAGGGCGAAGGGGTCGATCTTCTCGCCCCGCCGGCCGGGGACGGCGGCCGCCGCCCGACCCAGCCAGGCGGCCCCGCCGACCCCGGCGGCGCCGAGGACGATGGGGACCCCGACGGCGGCGGCACCGGCCCCACCGGCCACCGCGCCCCCGGCGGCCAGCCCGAGGCCGAGGGGCGACACGAGGGCCCGGGCCACCGGGACGCTGAGGATCCGCTCCCGCCAGCTGAGCCCGGTGCGCAGCGGGCGACCGCCGGCGCGCCGGAGGTCGGGCCGCGGCGGCCCCGGCGAGCTCGGCGACCAGCCCGACCCCGCGCCGGGCGGCGAGGGCGATCCGGCGCCGGGCGAGGGCCACCCGGGTGCACCCCCGGGCGACCCCGATCCGGCGCCGTGCGAGCCAGCAGCCGGCACCGGCGACCCGGCCCCGGGCGGGAACGCCCCGGCGCCACCGGGCCGGGGCGAGCCGGGAGCGGGCGACGACGGGCCGTCGGGCGGGGGCGCACCGACGCCGGGGGGTGGGGGGAAGGGCGCCGCCGGCGGGGCGGCCGGAGCCGGGGCCGGTGGGGGCGCCTCGGGGGCGCCGGGGAGGCGGGTGCCGCCCCCGATGCGCTCGAGGAAGGCCCGCAGCCCGGCGCGGTAGCCGGTGCCGTGGAGCACCAGCCGCCAGCCGTCGCGCCGGTAGAGGTCGGCCACGATGATCGCCCGCTCGCCGTTGAGCTCGGCGCCGGTGAAGCTCCACCGCGCCGTCTCGTGGCCGTCGGCCGCGCTCACCCACAGCCAGGCCTCGCGGAGGTCGTCGGCCGAGAGCCGGGCGTCGCCGATCAGGGCGATCCGCAACGTCCGCACCGACGACGGCACCCGGTCGAGGGCCACGTCGATGGCGACGGCCTCGCCGGGGCGGTCGGCGGTCACGATCCTCACGCTGCCCTCGAACGAGGAGGGCTGGTGGCGCGAGAGGAGGAAGGCCCGGTCGACGAGGGTCTCGTCCTCCTCCAGGCCGGCGACCACGATCTCGAACCCGGCGGGGCGGACGCCGAGCCCGAGGTGCAGCACGTCGGAGACGCCCAGGTCCGAGACCGGGACGCGCTGGCCGCGGGTCAGGGACATGGCGCGCCCCCGACGGGTGCGTGGGTGGGCAGGTGGGTCAGACGTTGACGCCGTAGCTCTGGGCCAGCGGGCCCAGGCCACCGGCGAAGCCCTGGCCGACGGCCCGGAACTTCCACTCGGCACCGTTCCGGTAGACCTCGCCGAACACCATGGCGGTCTCGATCGAGGCGTCCTCGGAGAGGTCGTAGCGGGCGATCTCGCTCTGGTCGGCGCCGTTCAGGACGCGGATGAAGGCGTTCGACACCTGGCCGAAGTTCTGCTGGCGGGCGTCGGCCTGGTCGATGGTGACGCCCACGACGATCTTGTCGACGTCGGCCGGCACGCCGACCAGGTTGACCTTGATCTGCTCGTCGTCGCCCTCGCCGGCGCCGGTGCGGTTGTCACCGGTGTGCTGGACCGAGCCGTCGGCCGAGGTGAGGTTGTTGTAGAAGATGAAGTCGGCGTCGGAGCGGACCTTGCCCTCGGCGTTCACGAGGAAGACGCTGCCGTCGAGGTCGAAGTCAGTGCCGTCGGTGGCCCGGACGTCCCAACCCAGGCCGACGACGATGTCCGTGAGGCCGGGGGCCTCCTTCGACAGTGAGACGTTGCCGCCCTTGCTCAGCGAAACAGCCATGGTGAGTGCCCTCCGGGGGGTGCGCACGGGTGGGGCCGCCCGGCCATCGAGCGGCGCGGGGCGGACCCTACCAGCGGATCTGCGAGCCGGACGTCGGGCGCACCGGGCCGGTGAGGCCTCCCCCGGTCGCCCGTCGAGCCCTCCGGGGCCTTGCGTACACTGCCGGCGTGTCCGACGCCCCCGCGCCTGGTCCGACCCCCGAGGATCCCGACGAGGCGGCCGAGCCGCCCGAGCCCGACGACGGCCCGGTCGCCGAGGAGCCCGAGGAGGGGGCGGAGGAGCCGACCCCGGTGTCGACCCCGGCCACCGCCCAGGACGTCGCCACCGCCCTGGAGACGGTGATCGCCGGGATCGACGGCGCCCGCAGCGACATCTCGGGGGCCCGGGCCGGCATCGAGTCCTTCCTGCCCGACCTGGCCGCCAGCGCCCGCGAGGAGACCCTTCGCACCGGCCTGGCCGAGCTGGCCCGGGAGGAGACCGTCGCCGCCGGCAACGCCCGGCTCCAGAAGGGCATCGACGAGATGATCCGGCTCACCCGCCGGGCCGACGAGCACGTGGCCGAGCTCCACGCCGAGAACCAGCGGCTCCGGGCCGGCGAGCTGGCCTCGGCCACCCTGCCCATGGTGCGCGACCTGGTCCGGCTGCACGACGAGGTGACCCGCCTGGTCGATGCCAGCCACCCCGAGGCGCGGGCCGACCTCGAGCTGGTCGGGTCGCGCCTGCTCGACACCCTCGCCCGCTGGGGCCTCAGCCCCTTCGTCCCCGCCCCCGGCGACCCACTCGACCCCCAGCGCCACCAGGGCGTGGGCCGGGTCGCCTCGTCCGAGGGCCCGGCCGGCACCATCGCCACCGTCCGCCGGCCCGGCTTCGCCCACGACGACGGGCGCACCTTCCGACCCGCCGAGGTCGAGGTCTACGTCGCCCCCGAGCCAGCCGAGGTCACCGTCGTGGCCGACCCGCCCGCGCCACCACCCCCCGCCCCCTCCGAGGAGACCTGATGGCCAACACCGTCTACGGCATCGACCTGGGCACGACGTACTCGTGCATCTCGCGGGTCGACCGCTTCGGCCGCCCCGAGGTGCTGACCAACCTCGACAACGAGCCCACCACGCCCTCGGTGGTGCTCTTCGACAGCGACGACCAGGTCGTCGTGGGCAAGCAGGCCAAGCGCCAGGCCCGGATCAACCCCGACAACGTCGCCTCGCTGGTCAAGCGGAGCATGGGCGACCACGAGTGGCGCTTCTCGGCCCAGGGCAAGGAGTGGTCGGCCCCGGCGATCAGCGCCTTCATCCTCAAGGCCCTCGCCGCCGACGTCGAGCGCCAGACCGGCGAGCCGGTCACCGACGTCGTGATCACCGTCCCCGCCTACTTCGGCGACGAGGAGCGCAAGGCCACCAAGCTGGCCGGCGAGTACGCCGGGATGAACGTCGTCGACATCATCAACGAGCCGACGGCGGCCGCCTTCGCCTACGGGTTCGCCAACCAGGGCACCGAGACCGAGACGGTCCTCGTCTACGACCTCGGCGGCGGCACCTTCGACGTCACCGTCATCGAGCTGTCCGAGCGGAAGATCAAGGTGATCACCACCGACGGCGACCACGAGCTGGGCGGCGCCGACTGGGACGCCCGCCTCGCCACCCACCTCTCCGAGCGGTTCATGGAGGAGTGCCCCGACGCCGAGGACCCGCTCGACGACTCCTACGGCGCCCAGGACCTCATCTCGGCCGCCGAGGAGGCCAAGCAGAACCTCACCAACCGCGACTCGACCGACGTGCTGGTCGTCCACGCCGGGCACCGGGCCAACATCACCGTCACCCGGGCCCAGCTGGAGGAGCTGACCGCCAGCCTTCTCACCCGGACGATGCAGCTCACCCGGGCCGTCACCAAGGCGGCCGAGGCCCGCAACGTCACGACGATCGACCGGGTGCTGCTGGTCGGGGGGTCGGCGAAGATGCCGGCCGTCGCCGAGCGGCTCCGGACCGACTTCGGCTTCGACCCCCAGCTGGCCGACCCCGACCTGGCCGTGGCCAAGGGCGCCGCCATCTACGGCCAGAAGAAGGAGATCGAGCAGGTCGTGATCGACGACCTGGTGGCCCAGGGCAAGCTGGCCGAGGGCCAGTCCCTCGACGACGCCGACACCCTCGACCTCGAGAAGGTGCTGGGCGACGCCGCCGAGAGCTACGGCCTGCCCAGCGACGTGGTGTCGGACCTGGTGGGCACGCAGGTCCAGAACGTCTGCTCGCGCGGCTTCGGCCTCTTCATCACCGGCTCCGACGGGAGGACGACGGCGTCGTTCCTCACCCACCGCAACGACGCCCTGCCCCTCGTCGTGACCGACACCTTCTACACGGTGGTCGACGACCAGTCCGAGGTGCAGCTCGACGTCTTCGAGCAGGGCGGCAGCGAGGAGTCCGAGGACCCCGAGGACAACACGCTGCTGATCTCGGGGTCGATCACCGGCATCCCGCCCGGCCACAAGAAGGGCGCCGCGGTCGAGATCACCTTCGCCATGGGCTCCGACGGCACGCTCGACGTGACCGGCCGCCACGTGGCCATGGACGAGCCGCTCCACCTCCGCGTCGAGACCGGCGCCGCCCTGAGCCCCGAGACGATCGCCGCCGAGAAGGGCGACGTCGACCTGCGCAAGCCGTCGATGTGAGCCCGCCGAGGGCCGTACGAACGGTGCCAGGCACCGTTCGTACGGAAGGCTGACGGCGTGTTCGACGCCAACGCCTACCGCAAGGAGATCCTGAAGCCGCTGCTCGACCGGGGCGAGCACGACGTCAGCGACCCCTTCGCGGTGGTGGGCCTCGACCCGTCGGTCGACGACGAGGAGCTGATCCGCCAGCGCATGGGCGAGGTGGTGGCGTTCTGGCGCAAGGAGCAGGCGAGCCCCCGGTACAAGGGGCTGGTGTCGTCGCTGCTCGAGCAGCAGGACCAGATCTCGGCCCAGCTGCTCGACGCCGGCCGGCGGGCCGAGGCCCGGGCCCGGGTCCAGGGGGCGTCGGCCGCCTCCGACGCCGCCGCCAGCGCCCGGGTCGACGAGCTGCTCGACGCCCTGGAGCGGCGCCACGGTGGCATCCCCCGCGACCGGCTGGACCGGCTGCGCTCGCTGGCCGGGCGCGAGGGCATCACCCCCGCCCAGATCGACGCCCGCCTGGAGGGGCGGACCCTGATCGACGAGCGGGCCGAGACCGTCGAGCCGGTCCCGGCGGCGCAGCGCAAGCAGGTGGCCGCCCTCCTGGCCGAGCTCGAGCGGCTCGACCGCGACTTCGGCGCCCACCGCACCCTCTACGGCTTCCTCGGCCTGCCCGTCGGGGCCGGGGCCGATGCCGTCGAGGCCCGCCGGCAGGCGATCGACGCCCGCAACCGCCAGCGCCGCCACGACCGGCTGCGCACCGTCGTCGACGAGCTGCTGGCCCTGAGCGAGACCCTGCTCGTCAGCGGCGACCCGCGCCGCTACCTCGCCGGCGTCGAGGAGGGCGTGCGGGAGGAGATCCGCCCCGCCATCGAGACCGCCGTGCTGCTGGAGGACCGGGTCAGCGCGGCCGAGTCCGAGCGGCTGACCCGCGAGGCGGTGTCGGCCGGGCTCGCCCCCGACGTCGCCCGCGACCTGGTGGTCGAGGTGGCCCGCGAGCTCCACGCCCCGATCGACGTGGGCTCGATCGTCGACTACGTGGTGTGCGCGGTCTGCAACGCCACCAACCCCGCCGGCGAGGCGACGACGTGCGCCCGCTGCGGTTCCGCCCTGTACCGCAGCTGCCCCCGCTGCGGCACCAGCGCGGCCCGCAGCGACGTGCGCTGCGCGTCGTGCCGCTTCGACCTGCGGGCCTTCGACGAGGCCGCCGAGGACCTCGACCGGGCCGGCGCCGACCTCGACGCCGGGCGGCTGGGGGCGGCGGCCGAGCGGGTCGAGCGGGCCGCCGCCTGGGGTGACGACATGCCCGACCTGCTGCGGCTGCGCGACCGCGTGGCCTCGGCCGAGCGGACCGCGGCCGACGCCTGGGACAACCTCACCTGGGCCCTCGGCGCCCGCCGGGTCGACGACGCCCGGCGCTACCACGCCAGCCTGGGCCGCATCGCCTCGGACCGGCCCGCCCCCGACGGCACCACCCTCGATGAGGCCGGCGCCCGGGTGGCCGCCCTGGAGGCCGAGGTGGCCGACGCCGTCGCCGCCGCCACCACCGCCGGGGACGACCGGGAGGCCGCCCTGCTGGCCGTGCTCGACCGCTTCCCCGACGCCTCGGCGGTGGCCGAGGCCCTGGCCGACGTGGGCGTCCGGCCGGTCACCGACGTCGTGGTCGAGCGATCGGGCGGGGCGTGCACCGTGCGCTGGTCGCCGTCCCCCTCGCCGGGCCCGGTCGAGTACCGGGTCGAGCGCACCGTCGACCGCTCGGGCGGCGCCACCACCCCGCTGGGCCGCACCACCGCCACCCACCTCGACGATGCCGGCGCCCCCGCCGGCGAGCCCGTCACCTACGCCGTCGTCGCCGCCCGGTTGGGCATCACCGCACCCGCGGTCCGGTCCGAGCCCGTCGTCGCCACCCCCGACGTCGCCGACCTGGAGGCGGTCGAGCACGACGGCGCCGTCGAGCTGCGCTGGCGGCCGGTCCGCACCGGCGAGGTGTGGGTCGAGCGGTCGCAGCCCGACGACCCCGGCGCCATGACCCGCAAGCTCCGTGGGGGCCCGACCGGCGTCCTCGACACCGCCGTCCGCAGCGGCACCCGCTACCGCTACGTCGTGACCGTCGAGTACCCGGCCACCGCCACCTCGGGCCTCGCCCGCTCCGACGGGGCGACGGTCGAGGCGGTCGCCTTCGCCCTCCCCGACACCCCGCCGGCGCCGACGATGGCGCCGCGCCGGCGGTCGATCACCGTGACCGTGCCGCCGTCGGACCCCGGGGTCGAGGCCGTCGTGCTGCGCGCCGCGGCGGCGCCGACCGTCGCCCCCGGGACGGTGGTCGACGACGCCGCCCGGCGGGCCATCGGCGGCACCCTCGCCGGCTCGGGGGGCACCGCCTACGACGCCGCCGACGGCGGGCCCCGCTGGTACGTGCCCGTGTACGCCGTGCGGGGGCAGAACGTCGTCGGCCCGGCGGTGGCCCACCCCGGCGTGGCCGAGGTGGAGGACCTCCGGGTCGAGGCCGGCCCCGACGGCCCGATCGTCCGCTGGGGGTGGCCGGCGGGCTGCACCGAGGCGGTGATCCACTGGTCGACCGGCACCGACCCGGTCGTCCCCGGCGGGCCCGGCGTCACCGAGAGCCGCACCACCAACACCGCCTACGAGATCAACGGCGGCTGGCGGCCGCCGGGGGTCACGGCCGGGCCGCTGTCGGTCCTCGTGCTGGCCGCCGCCCGCATCGACGGGCGACGGGTGCCCGTGCCGGGTTGGTCCGACGCCGCCCGCGCCACGCTCTGACGGGTGCCCCTCCCCCTTGCGGGGGGTGCCGGGAACGGCCGTCTCGCGACCCCACTAAGGTCCGCCGCATCGTCGACCAGAGGAGCTGCTGATCATGGGCGTGTCGCTGAGCAAGGGTGGAAACGTCTCGCTGTCGAAGGAGGCCCCGGGCCTCAACCGGATCCTGATCGGCCTGGGGTGGGACGTCCGGGCCACCGACGGCCAGGACTACGACCTCGACGCCAGCGTGTTCCTGCTCAACGCCGAGGGCCGGGTGCGGTCGGACTCCGACTTCATCTTCTACAACAACCTCACCAGCACCGACGGCTCGGTCGAGCACACCGGCGACAACCGCACCGGCGAGGGCGAGGGCGACGACGAGGCCATCAAGGTCTCGGTCAACCAGGTGCCGGCCGACGTCGACAAGCTGGTCGTGGCCGTCACCATCCACGACGCCCAGGCCCGGAACCAGAACTTCGGCCAGGTCGAGAACGCCTTCATCCGCATCGTCAACGACGAGAACGGCACCGAGATCGCCCGCTACGACCTCTCCGAGGACGCCTCGGTCGAGACGGCGATGATCTTCGGCGAGGTCTACCGGCACGGCGCCGAGTGGAAGTTCCGGGCCGTCGGCCAGGGCTACACCGGGGGCCTGGGCCCGTTGGCGCAGAGCTACGGCATCAACGTCGGCTGACGAGCCACCGCCGACCGTGCAGTTCACCAGGGGTCAGAAGTCGAAGCTGTCGGCGCTGACGCCGGGCCAGCAGATCGAGGTCGGGGTCCGGCTCACCGGTGGTGGCCACGAGTCCGACACCGTCCTGTGCCTGGTGCTCGGGCCCGACCAGAAGGTCGCCGACGCCAGCTCGACGCTCGGCGCCCACCAGCCCACCGGGGCCGGCGGGTTCATCGTGTGGCAGGGGGCCAAGGACGGCGACACCGGCGTCTTCTGGATCGACCTGGCCCAGATCCCCGCCGGCCAGCGGCTGGCGATCGTGGTCGGCGGCACCCAGCCGTTCTCGACGCTGGCCTCGGGCCAGGTCCGCATCTCGGCCGCCGGGGGCGGCGAGGTCATGACCTACCCCTTCGGCGGCGCTGACTTCAGCGCCGAGAAGGCGATCATCGTCACCGAGCTCTACGTCAAGGACGAGTGGCGGGTGGCGGCGGTCGGCCACGGCTTCAACGACGGCCTCACCCCCCTCCTCGCCTCCTACGGCGCCGCCCCCCTCCCCGGCCCGGCCCCCACGGCCCCGCCCCCGGCCGCACCGCCGGGACCACCGCCGGCCGCACCGCCCCCTGCGGCACCCCCTGGGCCTCCGCCTGCGGCCCCGCCACCCGCTGCGCCCCCGGGACCACCGCCCGCCGCGCCGCCCCCTGCGGCCCCGCCCGGGCCGCCGCCCGCGGCCCCGCCTCCGGGCGCACCGCCGGCTGCCCCGCCGCCGGCCGTGGCACCGCCCGGGCCGCCGCCCGTGGCCCCGCCTCCGGGCGCACCGCCGGCTGCACCCCCGCCCGGCATGCCGCCGCCCACGTCGATCCCGACGGCGGCACCACCGCCCGCCGCTGCTCCCCCGCCCGCCGCGGCACCGCCTCCGGCGGCCGCGCCGGCGGCGCCGCCCGCGGCGCCGCCGGTCAACCGCGGGAAGGTCACGCTCTCCAAGCAGGGTGAGCAGCGGGCCGTCAGCCTCCGCAAGGGCGACGCCTCGCGGCCGATCCACGTCAACCTGAACTGGCAGGCTTCGGGCGGCAAGCGCCGGGGCTTCCTCAGCGGGCGGAGCTCGGCCCCGGACCTCGACCTGGGCTGCATGTTCGAGCTCAAGGACGG
>DASTYI010000075.1:0-27213 GCA_035765045.1 Iamia sp.
CCGCTCGCGCTGGCGGGCGGCGCAGCGCACGCCGAAGGCGTCGCGGTCGGTGGTGGGGTCGGGGGCGCCGGCCTGGCGGCTGGGCTCCCAGACGGTGAGCCAGTCGTGGCAGCGGACCCGCACCTCCCGCCAGGCGGGGAAGTCGGCCAGGGCGAGCGGCCGCAGCATGACCCGGCGGCCGAACAGGGCGGTCGACCGGGGCTCGGCGTCGCCCGGGTGCCGGCCCATCCCCGGGCTGCGGGAGCGGTCTCGGCGCATGGCGGTCGCCCCCTCTCGTCCGTCGTCGGGCGGGTCGACCGTAGCCGTCGCCCGGCCCCTCGCGCGACGGTCCCGCTTGCCCCTTCTGGCCAATCCCGATAGGTTCACTCGGATATGAGCACCGATGCGACGACCACCGCCCACCTCGCCGGCCTGGCGCAGGTCCTGGCGTCGTGCCCGGCGGTGTGGGCGCCGCTGGCGGTGCACGACCCGGACCACCGGGTCCACGTCCGCCTGACCGCCGGCCCGGACTGGGAGGCGTACCTGATCACCTGGCCGTCGGGCCACGGGGTCGAGGTCCACGACCACGGCGGCTCGGCCGGGGCGGTGGCCGTCGTGGCCGGCAGCCTGGTCGAGCTGGTCGCCCGCCCCTCGGCCCGGGACGGCGAGGAGCGCCTCGTCCGCCACCGGCTCGGGGCCGGTACCGTGCGCCGGGTGCCCCGGGGCCGTGTCCACGACGTGGTCAACGCCGGGAGCTTCCCCGCCACCAGCATCCACGTCTACGCCCCCGCCCTCGAGACGATGACCTTCTACGACGACGAGCTGCGCCCCACGCGCACCGAGCGGGTGTTCCCCGAGCCGCCGCTCCTCGCCCTCGACGAGGTCCGCGCCATCCTCGACCGGGCCGGGGCGCCCGCCCGGGTGTGACCTCCTCGGTCGACCGGCTGCTGGCCGAGGCCCGGGCCGAGCTCGGACACCGCCCGGGCCCGGCCGACCTCGACCGGCTGGTCGCCGAGGGCGCGCTGGTCGTCGACACCCGGCCCGAGTCCGACCGGCGGGAGGAGGGCGAGCTGCCCGGCGCCGTCGTCGTCGAGCGCAACGTGCTCGAGTGGCGCCTCGCCCCCGACGGCGAGCACCGGCTGCCCGAGGCCGGCGACCCCGACCGCGTCGTCGTCCTGGTGTGCAACGAGGGCTACGCCTCGACCCTCGCCGCCGTGGCGCTGCGCCGCCTCGGCCTCCCCCGGGCCACCGACCTCGACGGCGGCTACCGCGCCTGGAAGACCGCCCGTTCTGAGGCGCGCCCGTTCTGAGGCGCAGCCGTTCTGAGGCGCAGCCGTTCTGAGGCGCAGCCGGCACGCCGGCGAGGCCCCGTCCGCCTCAGAAGCGCCCCGGGTCGGGTGGGCCCCCTTCTGAGGCGCAGGGAGCGCGCCGAGGAGCGATGTGCGCCTCAGAACCGCCTGGAGGGCGAGCCGCGGCTAGATGGTTGGTTCCAAGGGGTTAGTGGTCGTAGGCGATGAGTGAGCGGGCGGGGCCGGGGCGTTGGGTGGTCTCGTTGTGCCAGATTGCGGCGGTGAGGGCGAGGAGTCGTTGGAGGACTCGGGCGCAGACTCCGGGGCGGGTGCGTCCGCCGTGGCGTTCGAGGTCGAGGTGGGCTTTGAGGGTCTGGTTGACCGACTCGATGATCTGACGGAACGGGCGCAAGAAGCGTTGGCCTGGCCGTGGGGTGTCTTTGCCGTAGGTGGGTCGGATCAAGGTGATGCCGGCGGCGGCGAGCTCGTTGTCGAAGGTGGCTCGCCGGTAGCCCTTGTCGGCCATGAGGATCTGACCGGGCCGGTCGTGGAGGTCGGGGTCGAGGGCGATCATGTCCAAGGCGGTGTCGCGTTCGTCGGTCTTGGCGCCGGCGAGGGCGTAGGCGACCGGCAGCCTGGAGGGGGTGACGATGAGGTGGAGGCGCAGGCCCCAGAAGAACCGGGAGTGTGATGGGCAGTAGCCGTAGGTGGCCCAGCCGGCCAGGTCCGAGCGCTTGGCGGTCTCGCGGCTGCGGCCGCACTCGACTGGTGTGGAGTCGACCAGCCACAGGTCGTCGTGCCATGACGGGCAGGCACGAGCGAGGTGGGCGATGACGTGTTGGAACATCTCGCCGGCGTGGCGGAGCCGCTTGTTGTAGCCGGGCCGATCGGGCACGTAGGGGAACCACGGTTCCAGGTGCGCCTGGGCGTAGCGGATGAAGCGGGCCTCGGAGGTGAACCCCAACAGAGCCTGCACCACAGCGAGCGTGATCAGCTCGGCGTCGCTCAGCTTCGGAGCGATCCCGACTGGTGGACGCTCCGGTGCCCACTCTGGGTGCTCGATGAGCAGGTCGTCGATGGTGACGTACAGTCGGGTCGCGAGGGTGTCCAGGTCAGGGTTCATGCGCTGCGTCCTTCGGGATCAGGGTCTGTGGAAGCCCCCTGATCGTGGACACCCTCGCTCGCGAACTGGTGGATGATCGCGCGGAGCGCGCGAATCCCTTGGAACTACTCGTCTAGGTCCGGTCGAGGACCGACAGGGCGAGGCCGTCGAGGATGTCGGCCTCGGAGACGAGGACCTCGTCGAGCCCGAGGGTGCGGTAGATGGCGACCAGGGCGCAGCAGCCCCCGACGATGACGTCGGCCCGCGCCTCCTCCAGCCCCGGGTTGTGGACGCGGTCGGCCCGGCTCTCGGTGGCCAGGGTGCGGAAGACGTCCTCGGCGGCGTCCTTGGTCAGCACGAAGCCGTGGATGGCGCTGCGGTCGTAGGTGGCGAGGCCGATCTCGACGGCGGCGACGGTGCTGACCGTCCCGGCCAGCCCGACGACGGTGCGGGCCGAGCCGACGTCGGGCATCTTGCGCAGCACGTCGTCGAGCCACGAGGCGGCGTAGGAGATGGCCGCCGTCAGCTCCTCGGGGCGGGGCGGGTCGCTCTCGATGAACCGCTCGGTGAGGCGCACGCAGCCGATGTCGAGCGAGAGCGACGAGGTCACGGCGTCGGTGCCGAGGGCCAGCTCGGTCGACCCGCCGCCGAGGTCGAAGACGAGGAACGGGCCCCGGGCCGGGTCGAGGCCGGTGGTGGCGCCCCGGAAGGAGAGGTCGGCCTCCTCGGCGCCCGACAGGAGCTCGGGGCGGGCGCCGACGACGGCCTCGGCGGCAGCGAACCACTCGTCCCGGTCGGCCACGTCCCGGGCCGCCGAGGTGGCGGCGATCCGCACCTGGCCGGGGGCCACGCCGTGGCGGTCCATCACCTCGCGGTACTCGGCCAGGACGGCCTGGGTGCGGGCCACCGCCTCGGGGTCGAACCGCCCGGTGCGGTCGACGCCGGCGCCCAGCCGGGTGATCCGCATCAGCCGCTCGTGGGTGACGAGGCCGCCGGCGCCGTCGGACGAGGCGACGAGCAGCCGGGTCGAGTTGGTGCCGCAGTCGATGGCGGCGACGGGGGCGCTCGTGCTGTCGGTTCCCTCGCGGCGCTCGCTCACGGGCCGCAGCCTCGCAGGCCGCCGGCGTCGGCCCAACCCGGCCGGCGCCTATCGTGCGAGCGATGCGTGCCCGTCGGCCTGTCACCCGGGTCGAGGCCCGCCACCTCACGGTCCGCACCGAGGTCGAGGCGGCGGACGGGACCGCCCTCCCCCCGCTGGTCGTGCGGGTGCCGGTCGAGCACGCCGACATGCTCGACCCGTCGGCCACCCCCGGCGCCGTCGCCCTCGTCACCGCCGCCGCGGCGCGGGGCGAGGACCTGGTCGTCGAGGGCCCGGTCGACGAGGCCGCGGTCTCGGGCCTGGTCGAGATGGGCCGGCTCATGTCCGACTGGTGGGGCACGGGCGCGACCCGGGTCGAGATCGAGGACCCGACGGCGGTCGAGGGCCGGGCCGGCGACGGCGTCGGGCTCTTCTTCACCCGCGGCGTCGACTCGACCTCGACCCTGCTCGACCTGCTCGACGAGCCCCCCGGCGACCGGGTCACCCACCTGCTGACCGTGTACCACGGCGACCCGGCCATCTTCCGCGAGGTGCAGGCCCAGCGCACCCTCGGCCACGAGCCCGTCGCCCGGGCCCTCGGCCTGCCGCTGGTCGTGCTGGAGACGTCGATCCGGAGCCTGCTCGACCCGTTCCGGATCTGGGGCGACACCAGCGGGCCGGCCCTGATCGCCACCGGCCTCCAGGTCGGGGCCGGGTTCCGCCGGCTCGTCCTCAGCGGCGCCCACAGCAGCGACGTCCACACCCGCACGGGAGCCGATCCCGACCTGATCGAGGCGATCACGACCAGCCGCACCCACGTCGTCCTGGGCAACCCCGGGCGGAGCCGCGACCAGCGGGTCGCCCACCTGCGGACCTCGCCGCTGGCCCGGGCCCACCTCCAGGTCTGCTGGGAGGGCTTCCGGGCCGGCAACTGCGGGCGCTGCCGCAAGTGCCAGCTGACCATGGCGTCGCTCCTGCTGGCCGGCGACCCCGACCCGGCGGCCGGCTTCGACGCCCCGCTCGACCCGGCCCTGCTCGGCGCCGCCCACATCGGGCCCGAGCTGGCGACGTTCGCCGCCGGGATGATCGAGGGGCTCCCGCCCGAGGCCGAGGACCTGCGCCGGGCCCTGTCCGACGCCTGGGACCGCAGCCGGGGCGCCATCCCCGCCGCCCGCTGGGGCGACGACGCCCCGCCCGCCCTGGCCGGTCGGGCGGCGGCCACCCGGGTGGCGGCGGCCCGCCGGGCGGCGACGGGCGCGCCCCACGCCCCGGCGGTGACCCCGCTGGGCTGGCGCGACGGCGCCACCCCGCTGCACCCGGCGCACGCCGACCGGGCCCCGGCCCGGGCCCTCGCCGAGGGCGCCTCCGATCGGCCCTGCCCGTGGGCGGTCGTCGAGCCCGCCGCCGACGCCGGCCCCCAGCTCGACCTGGCTCGGATCCTCACCACCGCCCACGGCCCCGGCATCACCTACGTCCCCGGCACGGCCTCCGACCCGACGCCGGCGCTGGGCCCCGACGCCGTCGGGTCGCTCCTGCGGGCGGCCCGGGTCCGGGCCTGGTGGCGCGCCGGCGGCGACCTCGACCCGCTGCGGGTGGTCGAGACCGTGGAGCACGGCTGCCTCCCCATCCAGGTCATGCCGGGCCCCGCCGCCCGCGACCTGCGCTCGGCCCTGCCGGCGGCGGTGGCGGCGCTGGTCGTGGCCGAGGACGAGGTGGCCGGGCTCGACCTCTCCCCCGCCGGCGTCGCCGCCCGCCTCGGCCCGGCGCTCGACCACCTCCTCGCCGCCCCCGCCGAGCACGACCTCGCCCCACCCTCCCCGAACCGGTGATCAGATCCGGCGGCTTCCCGTCGGATCTGATCGCCGGTTCGCCGGGGGGTGGCCGCCGACCTCGGGGAGGTGCTCGGCGACCCAGGCGCCGACGGGGTCGTCCACGCCGACCAGCCACTCGGCGTAGTGGGCGTGGAGGCACTTGACCCCCAGGCGGGTGCCGGCCACGCCGCCGCTCGGGCGGTGGCCGGTGTGGTCGGCGGGGATGGCGGCGTCGCGCTCGGCGGCGGCCCGGCGGTGGGCGGCGGCCAGCACCTCGGGGTCGATCTCGGCCTCGGCCCGGTCGACGCCGCCGGCCGACTCCAGCCGGCCCACCCACCGCCGCTCGGGCTCGCCGACGAGCCAGTGCCGGGTCGGCATCGGCCGTCCGCTGGGCATGATCGGGGCGTTGCGGATCACCAGTGGGCTGCCGTCGGCGTGGCGCACGACGACCTCGTAGGGCCCCACGGGCTCACGGCCGAGCAGCTCGGCGAGGGCGGCCCGGTCGGCCTCGGTCGGTGCTCCCACCCGGGCCACGCTACCGAGGGTCGGGCGGCGGGGCCTCGCGGGAGTCCCACCTAAGGTGCACGGGTGCGCGCCCGTCCGCCGATCACCCGTGTCGAGGCCGGCCACCTGGTGGTCCGGACCGCGCTGGAGGCCGCCGACGGCACCGAGCTCCCCCCGCTCGAGGTGCGGGTGCCGATCGCCCAGGCCGACCGGCTCGACCCCACCGCCACGCCCGGTGTCCCCGCCCTGCTGGTGGCGGCCGCGGTGCGGGGCGAGGACCTCCACGTCGAGGGCCCCGTCGACGCCCGGATGGCCGCCGGGGCGCCCGGG
This sequence comes from Iamia sp., assembly GCA_035765045.1. Lineage (GTDB taxonomy): Bacteria > Actinomycetota > Acidimicrobiia > Acidimicrobiales > Iamiaceae > Iamia. Next base: position 6,094 of record DASTYI010000075.1, read on the forward strand.
ATCATGGCCGTCCTGGCCGATTGGTGGGGCCTCGGCCCCCGGACGGTCACCGTCGACGAGACCTATGCCACGCCCCCGGGCGGCGACGACGTCGGCCTCTTCTTCTCCCGGGGCGTCGACTCCTGGTCGACCCTCCTCGACCTGCTCGACGAGCCGCCCGGTGACCGGGTCACCCACCTGCTCGCCGTCTTCCACGCCGACGACGTGCGCCGGGTCGTGCAGACCGAGGTGATCGCCGGCCACCGCCCCGTGCTCGACGAGCTCGGCCTCGAACTGGTCACCGTCGAGACGTCGGTCCGGCAGCTGCTCGACCCCTACCGGCGCTGGATCGACACCGCCGCCCTGGCCCTGACCGGCACCGGCCTCCAGGTCGCCGCCGGGTTCCGCCGGCTGGTGCTGACCGGCGACCACCCGGCCGACGTCCACGCCCGCACCGGGATCGACTCGCACCTGATCGGGCCGCTCCGCACCGGCCGGACCGAGGTCGTCCTGGGCAACCCGGGCCGCACCCGGGGCCAGCGCATCGCCCACCTGCTCGGCTCGCCCCTGGCCCGCCGCAGCCTCCAGGTCTGCTGGGCCGGTCTCACCACCGGCAACTGCGGGCGCTGCGGCAAGTGCCTGATCACCATGGCCGAGCTGGCCATCGCCGGCGACCCCGACCCGGCGGCCGGCTTCGACGCCCCGATCGACCCCGACCACGTGCGGGCGATGACCCTCGGCCCCGAGATGGGCCCGTTCATGACCCCGATCCTCGAGGGCCTGCCACCCGAGCACGAGGAGCTGCGGCGGGCCTGGTCCGATGCGTGGGACCGGGCCAACGCCGTCGACCCCGGCGCCCGCTGGGGCGACGACGCCCCGCCCGGCCTGAGCGGTCCCGGCCTCCCGACGCGGGTCGCCGCCGCCATCCGGGCCACGACCGGCCAGCCCGTCGCCCCCGCCCCGGCCCCGCTCGGCTGGCGGGACGGGACGGTGCCGCTGCGCCCCGCCCACGACCGCCACGACGAGATCCGGGCCCTGGCCGACGCCGCCCCCGACCGGGCGCGGGCCTGGGCCGTCGTCGAGCACCACATCCGGGGCGAGGCCCGCGACGGCCGCCAGGCCGACCTGGCCGTCGCCCTCGCCGGCGTCCACGGCCCGGGCGTGGTGTACCTGCCGGGGATCCTGTGGGACCACCTCGCCCCGCCCGTGCTCGACCCGGGGGCGGTGCAGCGGCTGCTGCGCGCCGCCCGGGCCCGGCTGTGGTGGCGCGAGGGCGGCGACCTCGAACCGCTGCGGGTGGTCGAGGCGATCGAGCAGGGCTGCCTGCCGCTCCAGGTGATGCCATCGGCCGCCGCCCGCGAGCTGGCCCGCGACCTCCCGCCCGCCCTGACCGGGCTGGTGGTCGACGCCGCCACCCTGCCCGACCTCGACCTCGCGCCCGCCGCCGTGGCCACCCGCCTCGGCCCGGTCGTCGACCACCTGCTCGCCGGCTCGGCCGAGCACGATCTCCTCGTGGGGGCCTACCAGTGAGCGAGCGCACCGACAGCGCCGGCGATGCCGACGACCGGACGCCGGGGGCGGTCGAGCGGGCCCGGGGGTTCGTGGCCCGGGCCCGGCGCGCCCCCGGGGCGGTCGACGACATCGGCCGCACGGTCGACGCCACCCGCGGCGAGCTGGCCGAGATCCGCGAGGCCCTGGCCCGCATCGAGCAGGTGGCGTGGGACGGGCGCCACGACACCCGCGGCGGGGTCGAGGCGGTCGGCAACGAGCTGCACCGGCTGCGCAGCCACGTCGACGCCGTCGGCGAGCGGGTCGACGCCCTCGACGGCACCGTCGCCGCCCACGCCGCCGCCCTCGGCCGCATCGTCCAGGCCCCGGCCCGCACCGCGGCCGCCGCCGCCCTGCGCGACCGGCTCGGCCCCGCCCCCGAGCTGGCCCCCGGGCTCTCGGTCTTCACCCTGTGCTGGAACCACGGCCCGCTGCTGGCCCGGTCGGTGCGCAGCGCCCAGGCCGTCCTCGACCTGCTCGCCCCCGAGGAGCAGGGCGAGATCCTCGTCCTCGACGACGCCTCGACCGACTCGACCCCGGCCGTCGCCGCCGCCCTGGCCGCCGAGGACCCGCGGGTCCGGGTGATCCGGTCGGAGGTCAACCTGGGCCTGGGCCACGCCCGCACCACCCTCCTCCACGCCGCCCGCACCCGCCACGCCCTCCAGCTCGACGCCGACGACGAGGCCGTCGCCAGCGGCGTGGTCGACCTGTACCGGATGGCCGTGCGCACCGGGGCCACCGCCACCTTCGGCACCGTCGTCCAGGCCGACGCCGACGGGGCCGCCCTGGGCGCCGTGTCCAACGAGCCGCCGACCGCCGCCTTCTTCCGGTCCAACTACATCGGGACGATCGCCGTCAGCGACCTGGCCGCCTACCGGGAGGTCGGGGGCTGGCCCACCGACCCGCTGCTCGAGCACGTCGACGACTGGGCGTCGCTCCACCAGCTGATCGCCCGGGGCCGGCTGCTGGCCTTCGTGCCCACCCTCACCGCCGTGTACCGGGAGTGGCCGACGGGCTTCCACCACACGGTGCCCGACCCCCGGCTCGGCCAGGCCCGCATCGCCCGGATCTTCGACCCGACCGGCGAGCACCGGGGCGACGACCCCCTCCGCGGCGTCGCCGCGGTGGCGATCCACCCGGTCACCGGGCCGCTGTGGGCCACCCCCGAGGCCATCGCCCTCGACCCCTCGCTGGCCCCCGCCCCCCCGGCCGCGGTGCCGGTGGCGACGCCGGCGGCGCGGGTCCTGCTCGTCGGGCCCGGCGGCGTGGCCAACCTGGGCGACGACGCCATCACCGTCCGCGCCGTCGAGCGGGCCCGGGCCGCCCTCGGCCCCGACGTGGCCATCGACGTGATCACCGACGGGCCGCCCCGCCAGGCCCTGGCCGGCCGCACCCGCTGGCTGCTGCCCCTGAACATGGCCGTCCACGGGCTCACCACCGACCAGCTGGGGGCGCTGCCCCCGGTGCTCGCCGCCGCCGTCGAGCGGGCCGGCGTCGACACCGCCCGCTGGCGCCCCTTCGACCCGGCCGCCTACGACGCCGCCGTCTTCCTCGGCTGCGGGCTGTCGTCGCGCTGGGCCGAGGGGACGATCGTGCCCCGGGCGCTGGTGGCCGCCGCCCTCCGTACCGCCGGGGTGCCGGTAGCGTGCTCGGGCCAGGGCTACGTGATCGACGACGACGGGCGCGACCTGATGGACGCCTTCCTCGGCGGGGCCGTCGCCATCGGCACCCGGGACGAGGCCTCGGCCGCCTTCGCCCGCAGCCTGCCCTCGGTCGAACCCGCCGTCGTCACCGTCACCGGGGACGACGCCCTCGGCCTGGCCCCCACGCCCGATCCCGGGCTGGTGTCCGGCCGCCCGACCCTCGCCGTCACCGTGCGACGGGCCCCGTACGTCGGCGCCGCCGAGGACGACCCGGTGCGGCGCTGGGCGCGGGCCGCCGACGCCCTCGCCGCCGAGCGGGGCTGGGACGTGCTCGGCGTGGCCCTCAACGCCCAGGAGCCCGAGCCCGAGATCGCCACCCTGGCCACCCTCCGGGCCACCGTCCCGCTCCGGGCCCGCTGGCGGTTGGTCGAGTGCGGGGCCGACCCGGGCCGGCTCGTCGCCGCCGTGGCCGGCACGACGGCGGTGGCGACGCAGTCGTACCACGCCGCCCTGTTCGGCCTGGCCGCCGGCGTCCCGGCGGTGCTCGGCGCGGCGACGCCGTACTACGTGGCCAAGGCCGGCGGCCTGGCCGCCCTGGCCGGCCTCCCCGCCGCCTTCGCCGTCACCGACCCCGACGCCCTCGGCCCCGCCCTCGACGCCGTCACCGCCGCCGTGGCCGCCGGCGCCGCGCCGCTGGCCGACGCCACCGCCGCCGCCGACGCCTGGTGGTCGGCCCTGCCCGCCGCCCTCGCCCTCACCCCGAACCGGTGATCGGATCCGACGGCTTCCCGTCGGATCTGATCGCCAGTTCGCAGGAGGTGTGTCAGCGGTTGAGCCAGTCGTCGGCGCCGACGAAGGGCCAGGTGTCGGGGAGCTCGACCGGCGGGGCCGAGCCCGGCATCAGCTGGTAGACGGTCTCACCGGCGCCGGCCAGGCCGTACTTCTCGCGGGCCTCGTGCTCGATCACGTCGGGGTCGTGGAGCTCGGCGATCCGCTCCTCCTGGACCGCCTGCTCGGCCTCGATGCGATCGAGCTCGGCCTGGCGCTCACGGGTCTCCTCCCGCTGGGCCAGCCAGGTGCGGGTCGGGAAGACGCCGATCAGCAGGAAGCCGACCATCACCACCGACACCACCAGCCCGGCGGCGATCCGCCGGCCCGGCCGCGGCGCCGGACGCCCCGCCCGGCCGGCCGGCCTCCGGCTCGCCGGCTTCCGCGCCGACCCCGCCGGGCGCGCCGAGGCCGCCGCTGCGCCCTTCCGGGCGGCGGCCTTGCGGGACCGGGCGGCCGCGGTCCGGGCCGCGGGCGCGCCCGGGCGGGACCGGGCGGCCGGCTTCGGGGCCGGGCGGCGGCGGGGGCCGTCGCTCACACGGTCTCCGGGCTCACGACGCACCCCGGGCCAGGGCCGAGGCCCCCGGGTAGGAGGCGGCCTCGCCGAGGTCCTCCTCGATCCGGAGCAGCTGGTTGTACTTGGCCACCCGGTCGCTGCGGGCGGGGGCGCCGGTCTTGATCTGGCCGCAGTTGGTGGCCACGGCGAGATCGGCGATGGTGGCGTCCTCGGTCTCGCCCGAGCGGTGCGACATCACCGAGGTGTACGAGGCCCGGCCGCCGAGGGCGATGGCGTCGAGGGTCTCGGTCAGGGTGCCGATCTGGTTGACCTTGATCAGGATCGAGTTGGCCACGCCGGCGTCGAGGCCCCGGCCGAGGCGCTCGACGTTGGTGACGAAGAGGTCGTCGCCGACCAGCTGGACCCGGTCGCCGATGGCCTCGGTGAGGGCGGCCCAGCCCTTCCAGTCCTCCTCGCCCATGCCGTCCTCGATCGAGACGATCGGGTACCGCTCGGTGAGGTCGGTGAGGTACGAGACGAACTCGGCCGACGACAGCTTCCGGTCCTCGCCGGCCAGCACGTACTTGTTCCGCTTGTGGAACTCGGTGCTGGCGGCGTCGACGGCGACGGCGATGTCCTTGCCCGGGGTGAAGCCGGCGCTCTTGATCGCCTCGACCAGCAGGGCGATGGCGGCCTCGTTGGACTCGAGGTCGGGGGCGAAGCCGCCCTCGTCGCCGATCGCCGTGCTCAGGCCCTTCTTGGCGATGATCGCCTTGAGCACGTGGTAGGTCTCGACCCCCCAGCGCAGGGCCTCGGAGAAGCTGGCCGCCCCGACCGGCATGATCATCGCTTCCTGGATGTCCATGTTGTTGTCGGCGTGGGCGCCGCCGTTGAGGACGTTCATCATCGGGACGGGCAGCACGTGGGCGTTGGTGCCCCCGACGTGGCGGTAGAGCGGGACGCCGACCTCCCGGGCGGCGGCCTTGGCCGCGGCGAGCGACACGCCGAGGATGGCGTTGGCGCCGAGGCGGCCCTTGGCGTCGGTGCCGTCGAGGTCGATCAGGGTGGTGTCGAGCAGGCGCTGCTCGATGGCGTCGAGCCCGACGACGGCGTCGCGGATCTCGCCGTTGACGTGGCCGACCGCGTTGAGCACGCCCTTGCCGGCGTAGCGCTTGCCCCCGTCGCGGAGCTCGACGGCCTCGAAGGCGCCGGTCGAGGCCCCCGAGGGGACCGCCGCCCGGCCCACCGTCCCCGAGTCGAGGACGACCTCGACCTCGACGGTGGGGTTGCCGCGCGAGTCGAGGATCTCGCGGCCGACGACGTCTTCGATGGTGCTCATCGGCGCACCCTAGGAGCGGGGAGATCCATCGCCCGAGCCGGCGGCACCGGGCGCCGACGAGCCCCGCCGGCTCCGCCGGCGGAGGACGATCCGTGCTGACTGAATCGCTCGCTGCGCTCGCTCATGAGGCTTGCTGGGTCTCCCGGTGTGGTCGGCCCGTCCGCGGTGACGGGCGCACCCAGCGTAGGCGCCGCCCTCAGGCGGTCCCGGCCACCGTCACCGTGCAGTCGATCGTGCCGTCCTGCTGCTGGCTGCCGAAGCCCAGAGGCGTGAGGTTGACGACGACCGCACAGGTGCCGCGGGCCCCGGCGAACCGGCCGGTGCCCCCCTCGATCGTCATCGTGTAGGGCTCGCCCGGGCCGTCGAGGTCGACGCTGCTGGTGTAGGTGCCCGAGAGCGACGTGCCGTCGGCCGCGGTCAGCGACCAGGTGCCGGCGCCGTTCCAGCGGTCCCCGTCGGTCACCCCGCAGTAGTCCTCCCGCATCGCCCACGGGGCGCCGTCGGCGGCGATCGCCTCGGCGTCGAGCCGGTGGGTGATCTGCGGGCAGTCGGGCTGGCCTAGCCGCCACTGCTCGGTCCCGACGTAGGTCCAGGCCAGGGTCTCGGGAGCGGTCGGCGGGGGCGTGGCCTCGGTCGACGGCGGCGGCGCGGTCGAGGTCGTCGTCGGCACCGCGGTCGAGGTCGTGGACACCGAGGTCGAGGTCGTGGACACCGAGGTCGACGTCGTGGTCGACGTCGTCGGCTCGCTCGACCCGGTCGGCTCGGGGTCGAAGCCGGCGCCCTCGGGCTCGCCGGCCCTGACGTCGCCCCCGGTGTCGGGGCCGGCCCCGGCGGCCAGCCCGACCCCGGCCGCGACCACGAGGGCCCCGACCACGCAGACGCCGGCCCGGGCCCGGACCCGGCGGCGGCGCCGGGCGCCCGCCCGGGCGTGGACGGCGTCGAGGTCGAGCTCGTCGGCGCCGGGCTCGTCGGCGGCGGCGAGGAGGGTGCGGGCGAGGTCGGTCATGTCGGCTCCTCGGTGGTGGGATCGGGTTCGTCGCCGGCCAGGCCGGTGCGGCGGAGGGCGGCGAGGCCCTGGTGGACGTGGGCCTTGACGGTGCCGGGGCGGCAGCCCATGGCCTCGGCCACGGCGGCCAGCGGGAGGTCGCCGTAGAAGCGGAGGACGATCGCCTGGCGCTGGCGGGGCGGGAGGGCGGCCAGGGCCCGGCGGACGGCGATGCGGCCGGCCACGTCGACGGGCTCGACGTCGACCCGGTCGGGCCCCGAGCGGGCGTGGGCCCGGCGCTCGGCCCCCAGCCGGCGCAGGCGCGACCGGGCCAGGTTGAACGCCACCCGGAACGCCCACGCCTCGGGGCGCGCCATGGCGGTGACCTCCGGGGCCCGCTCGACCAGCCGGACCAGGGTGTCCTGGGCCAGCTCGCGGGCCAGCTCGGCGTCACCCAGGTAGAGGCCCAGGGCACCGACCAGGCGGGGGTGGACCCGGCGGCAGAGGTCGTCGACCGAGAGGGCGGGCACCGTCTGCGCCGCCGCCTCCCCCTCCCCCACCCGGATCGCGGCCATCGCCCTCCAGACGCACGAGCCCCGTCGGAGGTGTAGTCGCTCCGGCGATCAGCCGCCCGCGGTGCGGACCTGGTCGCGCACCCGGGCGGCGGCGGTGCGGAGGGCCGCCTCGGGGTCGAGGTCCTGGGCCCGGGCCACGGCGACCAGGGCGAGGAGGCGGTCGCCGAGGTCGGCGGGGTCGGCGGTGGCCGGGTCCCACGGGTGGCCGGCGGTCTCGGCCTTGCGCAGCACCTTGTGGGCCCACAGCAGCGACGGCAGGGCGTCGGTCAGCCCGTCCATCACCGAGGCGTGGCCCGACTCCGCCCGCTTGATCTCCTCCCACGTCCCGACCAGGTCGTCGGCCGGCGCACCGGCGAAGACGTGGGGGTGGCGACGGACCAGCTTGTCGTGGATGCCCCGGGCCACGTCGGCCAGGGTGAAGGCACCCCGCTCGGCCCCGAGGGTGGCGTGGAAGACGACCTGGAAGAGCAGGTCCCCGAGCTCCTCGGCCAGGTGCTCCTCGGCGTCGGCCAGGGCATCGCGATCGGCCGGGTCGTCGTCCTCGCCCCCGGCGGCGGCCCAGGCGGTGACGGCCTCGACCACCTCGTAGGCCTCCTCCAGGGCGTGGCGGGTGAGGGTGACGTGGGTCTGCTCCCGGTCCCACGGGCACTGCTCGCGCAGGGTCCGGACCAGCTCGGCGAAGGCGACGACCTCGGCCGCCACCGGGGCGGCGAGCGTCGGGACGTAGAGCGAGGTCAGGTGGTCGGGCTCGACGCTGCGATCGAGGTCGGCCCAGTCGACGGGGGTGATCGCCTCGTCGGGCAGGCCCAGTCGCTGGACGACGAGGACCGGCTCGGTGGGCGGCTCGTCGACGGCCAGCTTGATGTCGGACAGGACCCGGCGGTTGTGGCAGTGGGCCACCAGCAGCGGGCCCCGCTCCCCCGCCGCCTCGGTGGCGAAGCGGTGGCCGTCGACCAGCCGCACGCCCACCTCCAGCGGGTCGATGCCGAGGCGGACCCAGGCCAGGTCGAGGAACGACAGCGCCGGGCGGACGTCGAGCGTGACCTCGCCGGCGGCGGCCCGGGTGGCCAGCAGGTCGACGGTGCGCTCCAGGACGCGGGGCGAGCCGGGGACGGCGTAGACGACCTCGCCGTGGGCGGCGGCGTCGGCCACCAGCCGGTCGGCGATCTCGGCGTAGACGTCGGCGAAGGTGGCGGCCCGCTCGTAGACCTCGTCGAACGTCGGCGCCCCCGGGGCCAGCACGGCGGCGGGGTGACGGGCGGTGCGGAGCCGGACCGGCGCGTCGGAGGCCAGCAGGTCGGCCGTCTCCCGGGTGACGAGGTCGGGGCCGGCCGGGCCCAGGCCGACGGCGACGATGCGACCGGTCATCCCGGGGCGGTGGGCAGGCCCCCGTCGATCAGGGTGGTCTCGGTGGCGGGCGGGCGGGCCCCGTCGGGCGGGGTGATCTGGCCGGTCGTCGGGTCCCACGTCCCGAAGCGGGGGTCGATGTGGACGTCGAGGTCGCCGATCCGCTCCTGCACGAGGGCGGCCAGGGCGGCCTCGCCCGGGTCGGGGAGGGTGGCCTCGATCGCCGCCTGGACCTCCTCGAAGGGGGTCGGCTGGCGGTCGCTCAGGTCGAACAGGGCGACGCTGCCGTCGCCGAGGTCGTAGGGCTCCGAGACCTCGCCCACGGCCAGCGGCGTCACCAGGTCCACGACCTCCTGGGGCAGCCCGGCGGCGGTCAGCTGGCTGGCCGGGAGGCAGCCGCCGAGGTCGCCGTTCGCCTCGGCGATGGCCGGGTCGGTGGTGACGTCGGCCGAGACGGCGCCGAAGTCCTCGCCGGCGGCCAGGCGGTCCTGGATCGCCGCCAGCTCCTCGGTGGGGGCCACGATGGCCCGGATGCAGAGCGAGTCGAAGGCGTCGGGATCGGACTCGTAGAGCTGGCGGGCCTGCTCGGCGGCGTCGCCCGAGCGCTCGCCGACCACCCGGGCCAGGGCCAGGGTGGCGGCCCGGAGGTCGATCAGCCACTGCCGGGTGTCCTCGGACAGGGCGTCGAAGACGGCGGCGCTGACCTCCTGGGCCTCGATCGTCTCCTGGCTGGGCTGGCCGGTGGTGGGGTCGGGGTCGGCCGCGGCACCCTCGGAGAAGCTGGTGCGGACCAGGTCCTCGGCCTCGGCCACCTCCTCGGAGGTGGGGACGGCGCCCTCCTGGTCGGCCAGCTCGGCCTGCGCCGTCTGGACGACGAGGGTGCTGAGGATCTGGGCGATCCGGGCCAGCTGGTAGGTGCCCTCGCCCTGGCCCTCGATCCGGGGGCCGTAGGTCTCGGGATCGGCCTCGACGAAGGCGGCGGCCAGGTCGTCGACCCGCTCGGCGGAGATGGCCCGGCCCTCGACGGTGGCGGCGGGGGGCCGGCCGGCGTTGCAGGAGGTGGTCGACAGGACCAGCCCGACGAGGGCGACCCCGGTGGCCACGGCGCGGGCGGGTCGGGTCAGGGCACGGGGGCGCACGGCGACCGATGGTAGGAGGTGGGGGTCACCCCGAGTACATCGTCGCCGGCGGGGCACACAGGGCTGGTGCACCGGCCGCTCCCCCTCCTCGCTGCGATCGCCCTCACCCCCGCCCTCGCCCTCGCCGGGTGCGGCATCGACCGGGACGTCGTGGCCCGGGAGGCGGCCTCGGCCCCCACCTCGTCGACCACGTCGACCACCTCGACCACCGCCCCGGCGCCGACCGACCCGGCCCCGTCGTTCACCGTGGCCGAGGTCCCCGAGGGGCACCGGGTGCGGGTCGAGGGCCCGGGGGACGGCGAGGCCCCCGCCTCCGACGAGGTCCCGCCACCCGTGACCGTGCTGGCGCCCGACGGCGAGCCGGTGGGGCCGGGCGTCGTGCTGGTCGAGGCGGTGCCGGGCGCCGAGGACGGCTTCACCCCCGCCACCGACGAGGAGCCGTGGGCGGCGCGCACCGCCGACGGCGTGCGCGTGTGGGCCGTCGGGGCCGGCGAGGCCGAGCTGGCCGAGATCGCCGACGCCGCCACGGCCCCGACCGTCGCCGGGGCGGCGCCCACCGTCGAGGATCCGCCGGGCGACCTGGAGGTCGTCGGCAGCATCGGCACCGACGGCCTCGCCGGGCTCGCGGCACCCGTCCCCGACGACCCCGACGGCCCGATCCCCGGGCCCGCCACCGCCCAGGTCGCCGTCTACGTCTGCGACGAGGACTGCGACGGCTCGCTGGTGGTGATGACGCTGCCGGCCGGCGCCCTCGACCCCGAGGCGATCGTCACCGAGACCCGCCTGCCCCGCCGCGCCGGCCCGGACCCGCTCGACTCGATCGCCGAGGACCTGGAGGACCTCGACGGCGTCCTCGTCACCACCGCCGACCCCGAGACGGGCACGATCGTCCGCCGCACCCTCGCCGCCGAGCTCCCCGACGGCACCGTCCTCCTCGTCGTCGCCCGCGCCGATGACGCCCAGGACCCCGACCTCCTCCTCACCCTGGCCCGCTCCGTCGAACCGGACTAGGGCAGGTCCTGCGATCGCCTCAAGGTGCCAGGCACCTTGAGGCGATCGGCTACTCGGCCGGGGGGACGAGCTGGCGGAGGAGGTCGACGAGGGTGGCGGCGAGCGTCGGGGTCCTGGGGACGGGGAGGACGACCAGCTCCTGGTCCTCCTTGTAGACGGCGCCCTTGAACAGCCGCTGGAGCCGGATCTGCTGGCTCTGCTTGAGGGTGATCGGGGTGATCCGGGCGGTGTGGGCCGGGCCGCCGAAGGCGGGGCCCTTGGTGACGTTGACCTCACGCAGCCCGATCCGCTGGCACTCGGCCCGCAGCCGGGCGATCTCCAGCAGCTGGGCGGCGGGCTCGGGCACCGGGCCGTAGCGGTCCTCCCACTCCTCCCGGATGTCGTCGACCTCGGTCTGGGACATCACCGTGGCGAGGCGCCGGTAGGCCTCGAGCCGCAGGTCCTCGCGGGGCACGTACTCCACCGGCAGGTGGGCGTCGAGGGGCAGGTCGAGCTTGACCTCGGCCGGCTCGCGCCGCTCCTCGCCCTTGAGCTCGGCCACCGCCTCGCTGACCATCTGGACGTAGAGGTCGTAGCCCACGGCGGCGATGTGCCCCGACTGGCCGGTGCCGAGCAGCGAGCCGGCGCCCCGGATCTCCAGGTCGCGCATGGCGATGCGGAACCCCGAGCCCAGCTCGGTGGCCTCGCCGATGGTCTTGAGCCGCTCGTAGGCCTCCTCCGACAGCGCCATGTCGCGCGGGTGGAAGAGGTAGGCGTAGGCCCGCTGGCCGGCCCGGCCGACCCGCCCCCGCAGCTGGTGGAGCTGGCCGAGGCCGAGCCGGTCGGCCCGGTCGACCACCAGCGTGTTCACCGTGGGCATGTCGATGCCCGACTCGATGATCGTCGTGCAGACCAGGACGTCGAAGCGTCCCTCCCAGAAGTCGTAGACGACCTGTTCGAGGGTGCCCTCGTCCATCTGCCCGTGGGCGACGGCGATGCGGGCCTCGGGGACGAGGTCGCGCAGCTCGGCCGCCTTCTTCTCGATGTCGCGCACCCGGTTGTGGACGAAGAAGACCTGGCCCTCGCGCAGCAGCTCGCGGCGGATCGCCTCGCTGATGGCCCGGTCGTCCTGCTCGCCGACGTAGGTGAGGATCGGCTGGCGCTCGGCCGGCGGGGTGTGGAGGAGGGTGAGGTCGCGGATGCCGGTGAGGCTCATCTCCAGCGTCCGGGGGATCGGCGTGGCCGAGAGGGTGAGCACGTCGAGGTTGGCCTTGAGCCCCTTGATCTGCTCCTTGTGCTTGACGCCGAAGCGCTGCTCCTCGTCCACGATCAGCAGGCCGAGGTCCTTGTACTGGACGTCGGCGCCGAGCAGCTTGTGGGTGCCGATCACGCAGTCGACCTCGCCGGTGCGCAGGCCCTCCAAGACCTCCTTGGCCTGCCCGGCGGTGAGGAAGCGGCTGAGGAGCTCGACCCGCACCGGGTAGCCGGCGAAGCGGTCGCTGAAGGTCTGGAAGTGCTGCGAGGCCAGCAGCGTGGTGGGGACGAGGACGGCGACCTGCTTGCCCTCCTGCACGGCCTTGAAGGCGGCCCGGATGGCGATCTCGGTCTTGCCGAAGCCGACGTCGCCGCAGACGAGACGGTCCATCGGCCGCTCGGCCTCCATGTCGGCCTTGACCTCGGCGATGGCGGTCAGCTGGTCGGGGGTCTCCCGGTGGGGGAAGGCCTCCTCCATCTCGGTCTGCCACGGCGTGTCGGGCGGGTAGGCGTAGCCCGGCGTGTTGAGCCGCTTCTGGTAGAGGACGACCAGCTCCTGGGCGATGTGGCTGACCTCGGCCCGGACCTTGGCCTTGGCCTTCTGCCACTCGCCGCCGCCCAGCTTGCTCGGCTTGGGGTCCTCGCCGCCGGTGTAGTGGCGGACGGCGTCGATCTGGTCGGACGGGACGTAGAGCTTGTCGTTGCCCCGGTACTCGAGCAGCAGGTAGTCGCGCTCGACCCCGCCGATGGTGCGGGTGACCATGCCGCCGTAGCGGGCGACGCCGTGCTGGTGGTGGACGACGTAGGACCCGGGCCGGAGGTCGTCGAAGAAGCCGGCGGCGTCGCGCTTGCGGGAGCGGGGCGCCCGGTGGGGGCGGCGGCGGCCGGTGAGGTCGGCCTCGGCCAGCACGGCGACCTTGGCCGCCGGGAGGATCACGCCCCGGTCGAGCGACGCCACCCGCACGTCGACCTCGACGTCCTGGCTCCGCAGCACGCTCCGCATCCGCTCGGCGCTGGCCTCGGTGTCGGCCGCCCCGATGACCTCGACGCCGTCGCGGACCATGTCGCGGACCTGGCCCATCAGGGCGGCGCCGTCACCCACCCCCGGGTTCCAGCCGATGCTCTGCACCACCGGCGTGTCGGGCGAGTCGGCCACGTTGGTGATCGTCCAGGCCGGGGCGTCGGTGTGCGTGAGGAGGCGGTCGAACGGGAGGTGGAGGGCGGGGATGGCCGTGCCGTCGGGGACGTCCCAGGTCGAGCGGGCGAGGTGGCGGGCCAGGTCGCCCTCCTCCCCGATGATGTCCTCGGCCCGGTCGCGCATCCGCCGGGGCTCCACGAGCAGGACGAGCGCCTCCTCGGTCAGCAGGTCGAAGAGCACGTGCTCGCGGTCGGTGAGCCAGGGCAGCCACGACTCCATGCCGTCGAACACCAGGCCCTCGGCCAGCCGCTCCCACTGCTCCCGCCCCCACGGCTGGGTGGCGACGAGCGTCTCGGCCCGCTGCCTGACCTCGTCGGTCGGCATGACCTCGCGGCACGGGAAGATCGCCGCCGCCGGCACCGGGTCGGTGGCCCGCTGGTCGGTGATCGAGAACTCGGTGAGCCGGTCGACCTCGTCGCCCCACAGGTCGATGCGGAGCGGGCGGTCCTCGGTCGAGGGGAAGACGTCGACGATCGAGCCCCGCACCGCCACCTCGCCCCGGGCCTCGACCTGGGGCTCGCGGCGGTAGCCGGCGGCGACCAGCCAGGCGGCCAGCTCGTCACGGTCGACCTGCTGGCCGGGCCGGATGATCATCGGCTCGACCTCGTCGACGTGCGGCCCCAGCCGCTGGACGAGGGCCCGGACCGGGGCCACGACCACCTGCGGGGCGTGGCGGGGGTTGCGCAGCCGCCAGACCACCCGCATCCGCCGGCCCATCGTCTCGACGTTGGGGCTGACCCGCTCGAACGGCAGCGTCTCCCAGGCGGGGAAGAGCTCGACCCGGTCGGGGCCGAGGAAGGCGCCGAGGTCGTGGACCAGCCGCTCGGCCTCGGCGGTGGTGGGCACGGCGGCGAGGACCGGGGTGCGCGACCCGCCGGCCAGGTGGGCGACGGTGACCGACCGAGCCGCCTCGGCCACCGCCAGGTGCGCCCGCGACCGGCCCCGGACGCCGCTCAGGCCCGGCTCGTCGGCCAGCCGCGCCGGCACGTCGCCGAGCGGGGCGGCGGGGCTGGCGACGGGTGCGGTGGTGCTCAACGGGACCTCGGGGGACGCGACGGGACGCCGGGATCCGATGACGACCGGGCCCCGAGCGACGGCCCCCCAACCTACCGGCGGCCCGCCGCCCCTCCCCCCGCCGACGCCGCCCCGCCGACCGGCTTCCTGTGCCCCCACGTCGCGCATCCGCGCCCCCCGACCCACAAGAACCCTGCCACCCGGCCCCCGCCCCGCCGACCGGCTTCCGCCTGTCCCCGCTCGACCGTCCCGCCCCTCCCCGCCCCCCTTGCCCGACCCGCCGCCGGCCCGCCCCACCGCCCTCCCCCGCCGACGCCGCCCCGCCGACCGGCTTCCTGTGCCCCCACGTCGCGCATCCGCGCCCTCTGGCCCACAAGAACCCGAGAACGCGACCCCTGACCCACAAGAAGGCGTTCTTGTGGGTCAGGGGTCGCGTTTCTCTGGGGCGGAGGGGCGGGCGGCGGGCGTAGCGTCGGGGGTGGTGCCGGATCCGATCTTCGCCGAGCCGCGGCTGGTCGCCGTGTACGACGAGCTCGACGGGGCACGGGACGACCTCGACCACTACGAGGCGATCGTCGACGAGGTCGGCGCCCGCTCGGTCCTCGACGTCGGGTGCGGGACCGGGTGCCTCGCCGTGCGGCTCGCCGCCACCGGCCACGACATCGTCGGGGTCGACCCGGCCGCCGCCAGCCTGGCCGTGGCCCGGGCCAAGCCACACGCCGCCGCCGTCCGCTGGATCGAGGGTGACGCCACCACCCTCCCGGCCGGCCTCGCCGTCGACCTGGCCGTGATGACCGGCAACGTGGCCCAGGTCTTCACCACCGACGAGGCCTGGGCCGCCACCCTGACCGGCATCCGGGACGCCCTCCGGCCCGGCGGCCACCTGGTCTTCGAGACCCGCCGCCCCGAGGCCCGGGCCTGGGAGGAGTGGGACGGCCAGCGACGCCGGACCGCCGATGTCGAGGCCTGGTGCGACGTCCTCGCCGTCGACCTCCCGCTCGTGACCTTCCGCTGGTCGTACCGGTTTGCCGCCGGCGCCGACGGCACCGTGCTCACCAGCGACTCGACCCTCCGCTTCCGGACCGAGGACGAGGTGCGGGCCACCCTGGCCACGGCCGGGTTCGTGGTCGACGACGTCCGCGACGCCCCCGACCGCCCCGGACTGGAGATGGTGTTCGTCACGTCGAGGCGAGCGGCCCCCGGGTGACGATGGCACGCACGCCTGGCATCCTTGACCACATGGCCTTCGACGTGGCGACCGTGCACCTCGACGACTTCTCCCGGGGTTCCACCGAGACCCGGCAGGCGTTCGTCGACACCCTGGGCCGGAGCCTGGTCGACACCGGCTTCGTCAAGGTCGACGGCCACCGGGTCACCGCCCAGGACATCGACGCCGCCTACCAGGCGGCCAAGGACTTCTTCGCCCTCCCGCTGGAGGTGAAGGAGCGGTACGTGATGCCGAAGGGCGCCGGGGGCTACACGCCGTTCGGCACCGAGCACGCCAAGGACTCCGAGGCGATCGACCTCAAGGAGTTCTGGCACGTCCACCAGGACGTCCCGCCCGAGCACCCCCTCTTCGCGGCCTACGGCGCCAACGTCTTCCCCGACGAGGTGCCCCACTTCCAGCCGGCGATGATGCGGCTCTACCGCGACCTGGAGGCGGCGGCCCAGACGCTGCTGGAGGCGATCGCCGTCTACCTCGACCTGCCCGAGCGCCACCTGGCCGACATGGTCGTCGACGGTCGCTCGGTGCTGCGGATCATCCACTACCCGCCGATCGGCCAGACGCCGGTCCCGGGCGCGGTGCGGGCGGCCGCCCACGAGGACATCAACCTGATCACCCTCCTGCCGGCGGCCACCGAGTCGGGGCTGGAGCTGCTCGACCGCGACGGCGCGTGGCACCCGGTCGACGGGCTGGAGGGCGAGATCGTGGTCGACGCCGGCGACATGCTCAGCCGCCACCTGAACAACGTGATCCCGTCGACGACGCACCGGGTCGTCAACCCCGACAGCGACGACGTGGCCCGCTACTCGATGCCGTTCTTCTGCCACCCCCGTCCCGAGGTCCTGCTCGACGCCCCCGATGCGCTGGTCGGCGAGGGCGAGCGGCACTTCGCCCCGATCACCGCCGACGACTTCCTCAACCAGCGCCTGGCCGAGATCGGCCTGGCCTAGCCGGCCGCACGTGGCCGGGGTCAAGGGGCAGGTCCAGGCGCGCGGGGTCGAGCGCCGGCGCGCCATCGTGGCCGCCGCCGCAGAGCACTTCGCCCGCGAGGGCTACCGGGGCGTCGGCATCGGCGCCATCGCCAAGGCCGCCGGGGTCACCACCGGCGGCGTGCTCCACCACTTCGGGTCGAAGGAGGGGCTGCTGGTCGCCGTGCTCCAGCAGCGCGACCGGGAGGCGGTCGCCGCCTTCGAGGACGCCCCTCGCGCCACCGTGGCCGACGAGCTCGACCGCTGGGTCGACGTCGCCGCCTGGAACGAGGACCGGGCCGCCGTCGCCGCCCTCCACACCGTGCTCCTGGCCGAGAGCATCGCCGAGGACCACCCGGCCCGGCAGTGGTTCCTGGCCCGCAATCGGCGTGTGGTCGAGGTGCTGGCCGGCACGCTGCGGCGGGGGGTCGAGCGGGGCGAGCTGAAGGCCGACCTCGACGTGGCGACCAAGGCGGCCGAGCTCCACGCCCTGATCGAGGGGCTCCACCTGGCCTGGCTCCACTCGGGGGCCGAGACGGGGTTGGCGGCGGCGCTGCGGGCGGCCCTGGACGACCAGCTCCGCATCATGAAAGACTGACCACATGGTCAGCAAAATGGCGGCGACGGTGCTCCACCCCTGGAACGTCGGCTTCCGCTGGGCCGACACCGAGCCGACCCACGGGGCGCTGACCGCCGAGCAGGTGCGGGCCTTCGACACCGACGGCTTCGTCGTCGTCACCGACGTCTTCACCCCCGACGAGATCGCCGCCGTCCGCACCGAGATCGACCGCTTCGAGGCCGAGGCCGAGGCGGCCCTGCGCCAGCTCGACGACGACCGGCTGTTCATCGCCGAGGCCGGCGCCATCACCTTCTCACCCCACCTCGTCACCCGGTCCGAGGTGCTCGCCGCCTTCGCCCGCCACCCCGCCTTCGCGGCGATGGCCGCCGACCTGGTCGGCCCCGACGTCGACCTCTACTGGGACCAGGCCGTCTACAAGAAGCCCGAGAAGCCCCGCCGCTTCCCGTGGCACCAGGACAACGGCTACGCCTTCGTCGAGCCCCAGCAGTACCTGACCTGCTGGGTGCCGCTGACCGATGCCCGCCGGGAGAACGGCTGCCCCCAGGTCGCCCCCGGCCTCCACCGGCTCGGCACCCTGGCCCACACCTACGTCGACCCGCTCGGCTACGAGTGCTTCCCCGAGCCCCCGGTCGACGTGGCCGTGGCCGAGGCCCGGGTGGGCGACGTCATCGTCTTCAGCTCGCTGACGCCCCACCTGACCGGGCCCAACCTCACCGACCAGGTCCGCAAGGCCTACATCCTCCAGTACGCCCCGGTCGGGGCCGAGGTGCTCGAGGGCGACCCCAGGGCCGGCGCCCCCACCGGCCGCCGCCCCTGCACCGAGCCCCGTCACCTCCCCGTCGCTCGCCACGGCCGCCCCGCCTGATCGAGGCCCTTGACCTCGAGGGGACTTGATGTCGTGGGATGGCCGGCATGGCCACCACCGCACCCCCGAGCACCCCGCCGTCCCTCGCCGACCCGGGCGACCACGCCGCCGACCGGGCCGCCATCGAGGCCCTGATCACCGACGTCGCCGCCGGGGTCACCGCCCGGGACCCCGACCGCTGCGTCGCCCGGTTCGCGGCCGACGCCCGCTCGGTGACCGGGCGGTGGATCGCCGGGCGCGACGCCATCCACGCCGCCCACGTCGCCGCCTTCGGGGACGGGAGCGTCCCGGTCCGGGCCCGGTTCGAGGTGCTCGACGTGCTCTTCGTCCGCCCCGACGTCGCCATCGCCACCGCCGGCGCCTTCCGGGCCGGGCCCGACGAGCCGGTCGACCTCGCCGCCCCGCCCACCATCGCCACCTGGACCCTCGTCCGCACCGACGACGGCTGGTGGGTCGCCGCCCGCCAGCTCACCCCGGTGGCGTCGTGACCGCCGCCGACGAGGCCGCCATCCGGGCGATCGTCGCCGACGTCGAGCGGGGCTTCAACGAGGACGACGCCGGCCTGATGAACCGGCACGTCGCCGCCGACGCCACCGTGGGCGACGCCGTCGGCCGGGTCCACCGGGGCCGGGCCGCCATCGACGCCGCCAGCGAGGCCGGGCTGGCCGGGCCCCTGGCCGGCCAGCGGGCCCGCTACGAGGTCACCGACATCACCTTCGTCCGCCCCGACGTGGCCCTCGCCCGCAAGCGGGCCTGGGCGGTCGACGCCGACGGCGCCGACCTCGCCGTCGGCCACGCCATGGTCGCCCTCTACGTCCTGACCCGCGACGACGGCCGCTGGTGGATCCGGGCCCGCCAGAACACCCTCGTGCCCGAGGGCTAGACCCGGCCGGGTGGAACCCGACGTCGCCGCCGCCTACGACACCGTCGCCGAGGACTACGCCGTCCTGCTCCGCTCGTGGGAGGGGTCGATCCGGCGGGAGGAGGAGGCGCTGGCCGGCTTCGCCGCGGCCCTCGGCCCCGGCCCGGTCGCCGACGTCGGGAGCGGGACGGGCCGGTTGACCGGGCCCCTGCGCGCCCTGGGGCTGCCGGTGGTGAGCGTCGACCTGTCGCCCGGGATGCTGGCCGTCGCCCGCCGCGACCACCCCGACGTCCCGGCCGTCGTCGGCTCGCTGGCCCACCTCCCCCTGGCCGACGGCGGCCTGGCCGGCGCCCTCGCCTGGTACTCGACGATCCACACGCCGACCGAGCGCCTCCCCCACCTCTTCGGCGAGCTGCGCCGCGCCCTGCGGCCCGACGGCCTCCTGCTCGTCGGCTTCCAGGTCGGCGACGAGGTGCGCGGCGGCCGGCGCCACCTCTACGGCCACGACGTCGTCCTCGACTCGTACCGCCGCCCGCCCGACGTCGTCGCCGCGGCCGCCACCGCCGCCGGGCTCGTCGAGGTGGCCCGCACCGTCCGTGCCCCCGAGCCCCCGGAGGACTGCGCCCAGGCCCACCTGCTCCTGCGCCGCTGATCGACCAGGATGCGCGGCGTGGAGATCGACACGCTGCTGATGGGCCGGCCCGACGAGATCCAGGAGCGGGCCGACGCCCTGCTCCGGACGGGGGTGGACGGGCTGTTCACCGTCGAGGGCCCGCACGACGTCTTCCTGCCGCTGGTGCTGGCGTCGAACCGCGACCTCCTCCTCTACACCAACGTGGCCATCGCCTTCCCCCGCTCGCCGGCCCACCTGGCCCACGTCGCCTGGGACCTGATGGCGCTCAACGACGCCGGCTTCGCCCTCGGGCTCGGCACCCAGGTGCGGGCCCACATCGAACGCCGCTACGGCAGCACGTGGTCGCACCCGGCGGCCCGGATGGAGGAGTGGATCGGCGCCATCCGGGCCTTCTGGGACAGCTGGGACGACGGCGTCCCGCTGGCCTTCGAGGGCCGCTTCACCCGCCACACCCTCACCACCCCCGCCTTCGACCCCGGGCCGACCGGCCGGGACCGGCCCGAGATCTGGCTCGGTGCCCTCGGCCCCCGGATGACCGAGGTCGCCCTCACCGTCGCCGACGGGCTGCTCGTCCACCCCTTCACCTCGGACCGCCACACCGCCGAGGTCACGCTCCCCCGGATCGAGCAGACGCTGGCCGCGGCCGGCCGGGACCGGCGCGAGGTCACGATCGTGGGCGAGGGCATCGTCGCCTGCGGGCGGGACGCCGACGAGCAGGCCGACGCCGACGAGGGCGCCCGCTGGCTGGTCGCCTTCTACGGCTCGACCCCGGCCTACGAGCCGGTGCTCGCCACCGAGGGCCGCGCCCACCTCCACCCCGAGCTGCGCCGGCTCTCCCGCGAGGGCCGCTGGGACGAGATGGCGGCGCTGATCGACGACGACCTGCTCGACGCCGTCGTCCTCCGCGGCGACCCCGACCGGGTGGCCGCCCGGGCCCGCCAGCGCTTCGCCGGCCACGTCGACCGGCTCGGCCTCTACGCCCCCGGTGGCATCGCCGACGACGCCCTCGCCGCCGTGGTCGACGGCATCCGCACTGGCTGAGCGGGGAGGACCCCCCGGGGCCCGCGCCGGAACAACCCCCGCCGCCGCCCGCTCTCACGTCCGACACCGCACACCACGGCCGAGGGGCCGGAGGAAAGGACACTGCAATGAGCGACTTCGGCTACGACACCGACGGCGACGGCTTCATCGACACGGTCGAGAGCGACACCAACGGCGACGGGTGGGTCGACACCATCTCGTACGACACCGACGGCGACGGCGTCATCGACATCGTCGAGGCCGACACCGACGGCGACGGCTGGACCGACACGATCGTCGACGACAGCGACTACGACGGCGTGGCCGACACGGTCGTCGGGGACACCGACGGCGACGGGTACGCCGACACCGCGGTCGCCGACACCGACGGCGACGGGTGGGCCGACACGGCGGCGGGCGACACCGACGGCGACGGCTTCGTCGACACGGTCGCCGGCGACACCGATGGCGACGGCTTCGTCGACACCGCGGTGGCCGACACCGACGGCGACGGGTACGCCGACACGGCCGTGGCCGACACGAACTGCGACGGCTACGCCGACACCGCCGTGGTCGACACCGATGGCGACGGCTACGCCGACACCGCCGTCGTCTCGGGCCCCTTCAGCTA
>DASTYI010000076.1:0-54669 GCA_035765045.1 Iamia sp.
CCCCACCGCCCTGGTCCGGACCGGCACCAGCGGCCTCCCCGTCCTGGTCGTCACCGGTTCCGTCCTGCTCGTCCTGGGCGCGGCGCTGAGCGTCCGCCGGCGGGGTCGCTCCGCCGCCCCGTGACCCGGGGGGCGGTCGAGCCGGCGGCGGTCGGGGGGTTCTTCCCCGTCATCCGGCGGTGGGGGCTGGTGATCGCCGTGGCCACCGGGATCGCCACGCTGGTCGGGTACGGGTTGGCCCGCCAGGCGACGCCGACCTACGAGGCGCGGGCCGACCTCCTCGTCGGCCCGCTCGACGCCGACGAGGCCACCCTCCGGGCGGCGACGGCCGCCATCGCCACCTACGCCGAGCTGGCCACCGCCCCGCCCACCCTCGAGGCCGTCGCCACCGCCACCGGGATCGACCGCAGCCAGCTGCGCGCCGGCGTCCGGGTCACCGCCGACCCCGAGGCCCGGATCCTGCGGGTCCGAGCCCGGGCCCACGACGCCACCGCGGCGGCCGCCGCCGCCAACGGCGTGGCCGACCAGCTGGACCGGCTGATCGTCGAGGACTCACCGGCCGAGTCGGGTCGGGTCACCCGGATCGACGAGGCCACCCCGCCGGCCACCCCGATCAGCCCTCGGGTCGAGGTGATCACCCCCCTGGCCGCCATGGGCGGGCTGCTCGGCGGCCTCGCCCTCGTCATGGTGCTGGAGCTGGTCGGCGACCCGGCCGGGTCGGCCCGCGACGTGGCCCGGGCCACCCGGGTCCCGACCCTCAGCCTCCCGGCGGCCGGACCCGGGGCCGGGGGCGACCGGGGCGGCACCGTCCTGGCCACCCACCTCGGCCTGGCCCGGCCCGACCTGCGCTCGGTGCTGCTGACCGGCGCCTCGGGGGCCGACGGCGGGGGCCGGCTGGCCGCCGAGCTGGCGACGGCGTGGGCGGCGACGGGCGACCGGGTCGTCGTGGTCGACGTGCACGGCGGGCGGTCGGCGCTGACCCCGGGTGACGGCGTCGAGGTGATCGACGGCCAGCCCTCCGACCGGCCCGGCCGGGTCGTCGCCGAGCTGGTCGCCACCGGGGCTCGCGTCGTGGTCCACGCCCCGCCGGTCGACGCCGCCCCGACCACCCTGGCGTGGGCCCGCGAGGTCGACGCCACCGTCCTCGTCTCCCGCACCGACACCGGCCGGCGGGGCCCGCTGGCCGAGACCGCCGACGCCCTCCGCCGGGTCGGCGCCGACGTCGCCCTCGCCGTCGCCCACCCCCGGGGCCGGGCCGTCACCCGCCGGCGCCCGGTCGTGCCGGTGGCCGCCGCCCTCCTCCTCGGGCTCTCCGCCTGCGCGTCGGAGCCGGAGCGCAGGGCGGATGCCCCGGCGGGGGAGGAGGAGCCGCCGGGGGAGCGCTCCGCCTCCGGGTGGCCGGCCCTCGGCGGGACCCTGGAGGGGCTGCCCGCCCTCGACCACGCCCCCGAGGACGACGTCGCCGCGCGCCTGGAGGAGATGGCCGACGAGGCCCGCCAGGTCGAGCCCGAGGCCCGTGACCCCCTGCTGATCACCGACACCGAGGACGTCTTCGTCGGCGACGCCCAGCGGGCCTGGACCCTCGCCCTCGCCCACCGGGTCCTGCGGCTCGACGGTGCCGCCGAGGCGGCCGCGGCCATCGTCGAGGACTGGGTGCGCACCACCGAGACGCTCGAGGACGTCTGCCCCGACTCGGGCGGGTGCTCGACGTCGCTGATGGTCAGCCGGGCCGCCCCCGGCTTCGTCTTCGCCGCCGAGGTGCTCGCCCGCGAGGGCATCTGGGACGAGGACCAGGAGCAGGCCTTCCGCACCTGGCTGCGCGACGTGATCCTCCCCGCCGCGTCCGACCGCGACGGGAACTGGGGCGACGCCGGCACCTACCTCCGGGTCGCCGCCGCCATCGAGCTGGGCGACGAGCGGGAGCTCGCCCGGGCCGCCGACCGGTGGCGGGAGCGCATCGACATGATCGGGCCCGACGGCCAGATCCCCGAGGAGGTGCGCCGTGAGGACGCCGGGCTGATGTACAGCCAGGAGGCGCTCGGCTACAAGGTGGCGACGGCCGACATGCTCGACCGGGCCGGCATCGACGTCTGGGACGTCGAGGGGGAGCGGGGCGGGTCGCTGCGCCGGGCCCTCGACCTCGTCGTCCGCTCGCTCGACCGGCCCGAGACCTGGCCGGTCACCACCGACGACCTGCGGATCCCCCGACCGGCGGCGCTGTGGTCGATCGCCGCCGCCCGCTGGGACGACCCCGACTACCGGGCCCTCGCCCGGGTCGCCGGCGAGCGGGACGGGGCGGGCCACTCGGCCGTGCTCTGGACGTCGGTCACCCACCCGGGGTGAGGCCGCCTCACCCATCGGCGGTACGCGGCCTCACCCGGACGACCCAGTTCGGCAGCCCCCGCTCACGGCGTCGCGGTAGGGGCCCGATGGCGCCCCATGCCTCGCCGACCGCTGTTCCTGCTGGCCCTGGCGATCCTCGCCCTGGCGCCCAACCTCGCCTGCATCCCGCCCGGCCCGGCCCCGGCACCGCCCGGCCCGAGCCAGGGGTTGTGGATCTCGCCGGCCGAGCTGAGGGGGCTGCCGACGACGGGGACGGCGTGGAGCAAGGTCCGTGACGCGGCCCGGGGCGACTGGGGGCGCGTCGACCTGTCCGACAACAACAGCACCCACGACACCTCGACGCTGGCGGGTGCCCTCGTCGCCGTGCGGACCGACGACGACGCCCTGCGCGACCGGGTCCGCCGGGCGCTGGCCGAGGTGGCGTCGACCACCCGCTTCGCCCGGGTGCTCGAGGCCAGCCGGAACATCCCCGGCTATGTGATCGCCGCCGACCTCGTCGGCCTCGACGCTGCCCAGGACCGCCAGCTCCGGGCCTTCCTGAGCGCCCTGCGGACCCGCCCGCTCCAGGGCCACTCGGGGGGCGACGACATGTTGAGCACCGCCCTCCGGTCGCCGTCGAACTGGGGGACGATGGCCCGGGCCGCCATGACCGCCATCGACCTCTACCTCGGGGACCGGGACCAGCTCCAGCGGATCGCCACCGCCCACCGGGCCTTCCTCGGCGAGGCCGTCCCCGACCCGCTCGTCTACTCCGACACCGCCTGGCACGCGAACCCGCGGGACAAGGCGGGGATCAACCGGCGGGGTGCCACCATCGACGGCCGCTCGGTCGACGGCGTCCTCCCCGAGGACCAGCGGCGCACCGGCGAGCCGAGCGCCGGCAAGCCCGCGCCGCGGGGCTCCTACCCGTGGGAGGCGCTCCAGGGCGCGGTGGTCACCGCCGTCCTGCTCGACCGGGCCGGGGTGGTCGACTTCGCCGCCGGCGACGACGCCCTCCGCCGGGCCTACGCCTGGCTCACCGGCACCAACGGCAACGCCGCCGAGGGCGACGACCTGTGGCAGCCGTGGCTCGTCAACAGCATCCGGGGGACGTCGTTCCCGACGGCGGCGACGAGGTCGCCGGGCAAGAACATGGCGTGGACCGATTGGACCCACGGACCGGGCTCGCCGGCCGCCGGTCGTCGCTCCGGGGGCGCCGCCACGCGGTGAGGTGAGCCGTCCCCGGGACGCCGTCGCCGCCGCAGGGCCAGGGGTACAGTCGCCCGGGCAGCAACAGGACACGGATGGGACGGGCGACCCGGATGGCAGACGAACGACCTGGGGGACCTCCGGCGACGCCCGCCATCGGCGCCGTCCCCCTGCCCCCCGGCTACGTCCTGGTCGAGAAGCTGGGGTCGGGTGGCTTCGCCACCGTCTGGCTGGCCGAGCAGGGCCGGCTCGGGCGCCGGGTGGCGGTCAAGCTGCTCGGCGAGACGTTGGAGGACTCCGAGCGCGAGCGCCGCTTCATCGCCGAGTGCCGGGCCATCGGACGGCTGTCGGGCCACCCCGCGGTGGTCACGGTCCACGACGCCGGCACCACCGACGCCGGCCACCCCTACCTGGTCATGGAGCACCTCCCGGGCGGGTCGCTCCACGACCGGCTCCACCGGGACGGGGCCCTGCCGTGGCCCGAGGTCCTCGACGTCGGGGTCCACGTCGCCGACGCCCTCGCCGCCGCCCACGAGGCCGGCATCCTCCACCGGGACATCAAGCCGGCCAACGTCCTCCTCGACGCCAACGGCTCGCCCAAGCTCGGCGACTTCGGGATCGCCCGGCTGTCGGAGGGCACCAACACGGCCACCGGGGTGCTGGTCGGCACCATCCCGTTCACCCCGCCCGAGGTCCTGTCGGGGCACCGGCCCGGCCCGACCGCCGACGTGTGGGCCCTCGGCGCCACCCTCCACACCCTCCTGACGGCCCGCAGCCCGTTCAGCGGCGACCGGGACGAGCCTCCGGCGGCCACCATCGCCCGGGTCCTGCGGTCCGAGGCGCCGCCGCTCGGCCCCGACGTCCCCGCCGCCCTGCGGGACCTGGTCGCCGCCATGCTCGAACCCGAGCCCCGGGACCGCCCCGCCGAGGCCGTCGAGGTCGTCGCCGCCCTCCAGGCCATCCAGGCCGAGCGGGGCCTGCCCGTCACCCCCGCCCGCTCCACCCGCCGCGCCGCCCCCTCCCAGCCCATCGGCCTCACCGACGCCACCCTCGCCGCCGCCGCCCTCACCCCCACACCACCCCCACCCCCGCCGGGCCCCGCTGCCGCCCCGCCCGTGCCACCCGGTTCACCGCCGGGCCCGGCTGGCCCTCCGCCCCCGCCCGGTCTCGGGGCCGCGCCACCCGGCTCGCCCTCGCCGGGCCCGGCTGCCGCGCCACCCCCGCCCGGTCCCGCCGCCGTTTCGCCCGCTCCGCTCCCGTCGGTCCCCGCTGGCGCTCCGCCCGGGCCGCCGCCCGATCCTGCGAGCGCTCCGCCCTCGCCCGGTCCGGTTGCCGCTCCACCCGGCCCGCCGCCGGGCACCGCCGGCGTTCCGCCCTCGCCCGGTCCCGCTGCCGCCTCGCCCGGGCCGTTCTCACCGGGCCCCGCTGCCGCGCCGCCTCCGCCCGCTAGCGCTGACGCTCGGGCCGGGTCCGCCGGCGCTGCGCCCGGTCCCGCTGGCGCTCCACCCGGGCCGTCGCCCGATCCTGCGGGCGCTCCGGCCGGGTCCGCCGGGGCTCCGCCCGGGCCGGCCTCGGCGGGTGGGGATGCCGGCCCGCCGGACGGCCACGACCACGCCGGCGAGCCCGATCCCCACGCCGTCACCGTCTCCGGCGTGGCGGCATCGGCCGCACCTCCGGCCTCGGCCCCGCCGCCCCCCGCCACCCCGTCGGCCGACGGCCCGACGGTCGTGGGGGCGCCCGGTGGGGGGAGCGTGGGGCGCGGGCCGGTGACGTCGGTGCTGCCGGTCGCCGGACCGGGTCCGGGTGGGCCGGGGGCGCCGCTACCACCACCGCCGCCACCGACCGGGGGGCGATCGGAGCGGCGGGCGAAGGCCCCCGTGCTGGTGGGCGTGGCCGTGCTGGTCGCCCTCGTGCTGGTCGCCGGGGTGGTCGTGGCCCTCCTCGGCGGGTCGGGCGACGGGGAGGCGGGGGACGAGGGCAGCGCCACCACCGCGGCGCCGGGGGCGACGGACCCCGACCCCGTCGTCGCCGTCGACACCCCCGTCGGCGCCCCCTTGTCGGTCCCGAGCGGCCTCGGCACCGCGCCGGTCGTCCCGGCGGAGTGGGACGTCGCCGGGGCGTGTGGGGGCGTCGCCTGCTCGGTCGGCCCGGCCGACGGTGACGTGGTCACCATCCGGACGACGGAGGACGGCGGCAAGGTGGTCGAGCAGCTCGCCGCGGCCACCGGCGACGTGCGCTGGAGCATGCCCCTCGACGGGGTGTCCGGGCAGCCCGGGCTGGCCCGTCGGGGCGACCTGGTCATCGTGTCGAGCAACGCCGACGGCGTCCGCACCTACCGGGGCATCGACGAGGGCGTGCTGCGCTGGACGCGGGACCTGCCCCAGGACGAGGTCCCGGTCTTCCCGGGCCCGCAGGTGTCGGAGCGCTACGGCGTGCTGGAGCTGGCCGAGGCCGGGGCCTACACGGTCCTCGACTACGAGAGCGGCGAGGTCCGGCGGGCCGAGGGTCGGGTCCTGGCCACCGATCGGGCCAACGTCTACGTCAGCGACGGGACCCAGGTGATCGCCCGCCGCCTGGCCGACGGCGGTGAGGCGTGGACCGCCCCGGTCGTGGCCGCCGCCCGGATCGACGAGTTCCCCGCCTTCCGCTACGGCGTGGTCGCCGGCGAGGTCCTCGTCGTCGCCACCGACCGGGAGCTGGTGGCGCTCAACCGCGAGAGCGGGGCCGAGGTGTGGGACGCCCGGGTGCCGGTGTCGGCCGATGGCGAGGACCTCGGTCGACCCTTCGCCGTGTCCAACGTCGGGAGCGTGGTGGTCGTGGCCGCCGAGGGCGGTGACCTCGGGGTCGCCGCCGGCGACGGCCGTGTCGCCTGGCGTCGGGAGCGCGAGCGCCTGGTCCTGGAGCCGGAGCTCGACCGCGACGCCATCGCCACGGCCCAGGGCTCGCCGGTCTGGGTCGGCGTCGGCGAGCGGCTGCTCGTCGGCTGGGCGGGCTCCCACCTCCAGCTGCTCGACGTCACCACCGGCGAGATCGTCGGCCGCCAGGACCTGGAGCCCACCGGCGGCCGGTCGGCCGTGGCCATCGGCGCCGACGGCATCGCCCTGATCCGACCCGACGGCACGATCGCCGCCTACGGCTACGACAGCCTCGACGAGCCGCTCTGGACCACCGACGCCTACCCCGAGGCCACCGGCCTGGCCGCCGTCGACGGCGGGCTCGTCGTCCTCGACCCCACCGGCCTCCACGGCCTCCGCCGCTGACGCCGCTCGGGCGTCAGGGGAGGAGGCTGGCGGCGGGCTCGTCGACGAGCCAGATGACCCGCTCGGCCTCGATGCGGGCGGCGGGGACGTCGTCGCCGCGGGCCACCGCGGCCAGCGCCGCCGCCTTCTCCTCGCCCTCGACGGTGACGACGACGAGCCGGGCCCGGGCGATGCCGGCGAGGGTCAACGTCATCCTCTGGTAGGGGTTGCGACCCGACGGGTCCTCGTTGAGGGCGACGAGGCGACCGGGGTCGGCCTCCAGCGCCGGGGAGCCGGCGAAGAGCGAGGCGGTGTGGCCGTCGGCGCCGAGCCCGAGGTGGACGAGGTCGAACCGGCCCAGGTCGCCGACCCGCAGCTGGTAGGCGTCGACCTCGGCGCAGCGCATCAGGTGGGTGGCGTTGGCCGCGCCGACCCGGTCGAGGAGGGCCTCGCGGGCGAGGAGGTAGTTGGAGTCCTCGTGGTCGTGGGGGACGCAGCGCTCGTCGCCCCAGTAGACGTCGACCTTCCACCAGTCGATGCGGGTCTCACCGTCGGCGGCCAGCCGCTCGTAGCAGCGGCGGGCGGTGTCACCCCCCGAGAGGGCGATCGAGTAGGTCTCCTCGGCCCGCGCCCCGAAGGAGTCGATCACGCGCTCGGCGAAGGCGCCGGGCACGTCGGGGACGACGGTGAGTCCGTCGAGGCTCACGGGTTGGTGCCTGCCGGCGGGTCGGAGCGGAGCTGCTCGGCCTTCTCGGTCAACGTCGCGAGCAGGTCGTCGTAGGACGCCTCGAAGGCGGCGACGCCCTCCTTCTCCAGCAGCTCGGTGACGTCGCCGAGGTCGACGCCGACCCGGGCCAGCCGGTCGAGCACGTCGAGGTCGCCGTCGGGATCGGTGTCGACGGTGCGGGCGACCGTCCCCCCGGTGAGGAAGGCCTCGAGGGTGGCGTCGGGGAGCGTGTTGACCGTGTCGGGGCCGATCAGCGTGTCGACGTAGAGGGTGTCGGGGTAGCTCGGGTCCTTGGTCGAGGTCGAGGCCCACAGCGGGCGCTGGACCTTGGCCCCGGCGGCGGCCAGCGCCTCCCAGCGGGGCCCCGAGTAGCGCTCCTGGAACAGGGCGTAGGCCCGGCGGGCGTTGGCGATGGCGGCCTTGCCCTTGAGGGCGACGGCCTCGTCGCCGCCGATGGCGTCGAGCCGGCGGTCGACCTCGGCGTCGACCCGGCTGACGAAGAACGACGCCACCGACGAGACCCGGCCGACGACCTCGGGCGAGGCGCCCGACGCGACCAGCTGCTCGAGCCCGGCCTGGTGGGCCTCGATCACCTCGCCGTAGCGGCTCAGGCTGAACAGGAGGGTGACGTTGACGCTGCGCCCCTCGGCGATCATCTGCTGGATGGCGGGCAGGCCCTCGGCGGTGCCGGGGATCTTGACGTAGAGGTTGGGCTCGTCGATCCGCTCGTGGAGCGATCGGGCTGCGGTGGTGGTGCCCTCGGTGTCCCGGGCGAGCGACGGGGCGACCTCGACGCTGACGTAGCCGTCGAGGCCGTCGCTCTCGTCGTAGGTCGGGCGGAGGACGGCGAGGGCGCCCTCGATGTCCCGGACGACGAGCTCCCAGTAGATGTCCTCGACCGAGAGCCCGTCCTCGAGCCCCTGGGCGAACTGGTCGTCGTAGTCGGCCGAGCCGGCGATCGCCTTCTGGAAGATCGAGGGGTTGGACGTGACGCCCCGGACCCCCTTGTCGACCCAGGCGGCCAGCTCGCCCCCCTGGAGCCAGCTCCGGCGCAGGTTGTCGAGCCATGGGCTCTGGCCCTGCTCGTCGTACAGCTCGTGCAGCTTCGTCATCGGGGAACCTCCGGGGGAGAGATCAGGTCGGGCCGACCGAGGTGTCCTCGACCAGGTCGGCGATCAGCTCGCGGCCGCGCTCGGCCACGTTCTCGGCCGTGAAGCCGAGGCGGTGGAGGGCCTCGGTCCCCGGGGCGGACTCGCCGAAACGGCCGTCGATCGAGACGCTGGCGTCGGCCCAGCGGTCCCAGCCCAGCGAGACACCGGCCTCGACGGCGAGGGTGGGCACGCCGGCCGGCAGCACCTCGTCCTGGTAGTCGAAGTCCTCGGCGGCGAACAGGTCCCACGACGGCATCGACACGACCCGGACGGTGCGACCCTCGGCCCGCAGGATCTCGGCCGCCTCGACGCAGGTGTGGACCTCGGCACCGGTGCCGAGGAGGATGAGGTCGGGCTCGCCGTCGTCGTCGATGCCGCCGAGCACATAGGCGCCCCGGGCCACGCCCTCGGCGCTGGTGCCGCCGAGGACGGGCAGGTTCTGGCGGGAGAGGGCCAGGGCGGTGGGCCCGTCGCCCTCGATGGCGACGACCCAGGCGGCCGCCGTCTCGTTGGCGTCGGCCGGGCGGATCATCCGCAGGCAGGGGATGGCCCGCAGCGCCATCAGGTGCTCGATCGGCTGGTGGGTCGGGCCGTCCTCGCCCAGCGCCACCGAGTCGTGGGTGAAGGAGTAGATGACCTTGGCCCCGCTGAGGGCGGCCAGGCGGACGGCGGGGCGGCAGTAGTCGGAGAACTGCATGAAGGTGCCCCCGACCGGCAGCACGCCGCCGTGGAGGGCCATCCCGTTCATCGCCGCGGCCATGCCGTGCTCGCGGATGCCGAAGTAGATCTGGCGGCCGGCGGGCTCCTCGCGGGACTGGACCCCGACGCCCTTGAGGGCGGTGCCGGTGTTGCCCGACAGGTCGGCACCGCCGCCGAGCAGCCCGGGCACGGTGGCGGTGAGGGCCTGGAAGACCTCGCCGCTGGCCACGCGGGTGGCAGGGCCCTTCTCGGCCGGCTCCCACGAGGGGAGGGCGTCGGCCCAGCCGGGGAGGCCGGTGCGGGCCTCGCCGGCGGCCCACGCCGCCTTGTCGCCGTCCCAGGCGTCGAAGCGGGCCTGCCAGGCCTCGTGCTCGGCCCGGCCCCGGACGCCGGCCTCGCGGTAGAGCTCCAGCACGTCGTCGGGGATGTAGAAGGTCTCGTCGGCGGGGAGGCCCATGACCTCCTTGGTCCGGGCCGCCTCCTCGGCGTCGATCGGGTTGCCGTGGGCCTTGTGGTCGTCGGTGTACGTCGGCGACGGGTAGCCGACCTTGCTCTCGACGACGATCAGCGTGGGCCGGTCCTCGTCGGCCTTGGCGGCGACGAGGGCGGCCTCGAGGGCGTCGAGGTCCTCGGAGGCCTCGCCCAGCTCGACGACCTCCCAGCCGTAGGCCCGGAACCGGGCCGGCGTGTCGTCGCTGAAGGTGAGGTCGGTGCGACCGTCGATCGAGATGTGGTTGTCGTCGTAGACGGCGATCAGGCGGCCGAGGCCGAGGTGGCCGGCCAGCGAGGCGGCCTCGTGGCTCACGCCCTCCTCCAGGTCGCCGTCCGAGACGATCACCCACGTGTGGTGGTCGACGACCTCCTGGCCGTGGGTGGCGCGCAGCCAGCGCTCGGCGAGGGCGAGGCCGACGGCCTGGGCCAGGCCCTGCCCGAGGGGGCCCGTCGTGACCTCGACGCCGACGGTGTGGCCGGCCTCGGGGTGGCCCGGGGTCTTCGAGCCCCACTGCCGGAAGTCCTTGAGGTCCTCCAGCGTCAGGCTCGTCCCGGTGAGGTGGAGCATGGCGTACTGGAGCACCGAGGCGTGCCCGGCGGAGAGCACGAAGCGGTCGCGGTCGACCCACATCGGGGACTCGGCGTCGTACTTCATCACCCGGGTCCACAACACGTGGGCGAGGGGGGCGAGCGCCATCGCCGTGCCCTGGTGGCCGCTGTTGGCCTGGATGGGCATGTCCATGGACAGGGCCCGGACCACGTTGATGGCGCGCTGCTCGAGATCGGCGTCGGTCACGCCTCGCACACTACCGACCGGCCCGCGACCGCCCTTCCCCGGTCGTAAGGTCCGGGCCCATGACCGACGTCGGCACGACCGTGTGGGGCCGGATCCAGGGCCGGGAGATCACCTTCCCGATGGAGGTCACGGCCATGAACGCGGCCACCCTCCTGTTCTCGGTGCCGGCGGGTCCGGCGGCCGCCCTGCTGCCCGGCTCCTCGTTCGAGGTCGTCGAGGTGGCGCCCGGGACGGCGCAGCTGGTCGTCGCCCTGTGCGACTACGTCGAGAACCCGTGGGGTGACTACGACGAGGTCAACCTCGGGTTCCTCGCCCGCCCGGCCGGGGCGCCGGCGGAGGTCGTGGGCTCGTTCGTGTACCGCATGCCGGTCAACCAGGAGTTCACGTGCGAGGCGGGCAACCGGGTCATGGGCTTCCCCAAGACCGTCGAGTCGCTCGACGTCGCCTACACGTCGTCGTCGGTGCGGTTCGCGCTGGCGACCGCCGAGGGCCCGCAGCTCGCCGTCACCCTGCCCCGGGCGGAGTCGGTGGGCGAGCCGGCGGCGGTCGAGGCGGCGTCGTACTCCTACCTCGACGGCGTGGCCCACGAGACCACGCTGCGGATGGACATGGGCACGGGCGTCGTCGACCCCGCCGCCGTCTCGATCGAGCTCGGGTCGGGGACGATCGCCGACGAGCTGCGGTCGCTCGGCCTGCCCACCAGCCCCGACCTGGCGACGTGGGGCGAGGGGCTGACCGCCACCTTCCAGGCCGGACGGCCGCTGCCCTGACCGCGCCCTCGGGTCCGTCGCGCCCCCCGGCCTCGGCCCGGCGGCCCCGGGTGCTGCCCGGGTTGGTGGCCACGCTGGCGCTCGGCGCCGTGGTGGTCGCCGTCGTCCTGACGACCGCGGACCCCGACCCGGCCCCGCCCCCGCCGTCGTCGGTCCCCTCCGACGACGTCACCGTGGCCACCTTCGCCCTCGACGGCCGGACCTACGCCTACCCGACGCCGCAGCCCGAGGCCGACGCGCCGCTCGGATCGCCGGCGCCGCAGGTGCGGGGCGGGACGTTCGCCTTCGCCCGGATCCAGCCCGGGACCGACGACGACCCCGTCGCCTGGGACCCGTGCCGGGCCATCCGGGTGGTCGTGGCCGACGAGGCCATGCCGGATCGGGCCGAGGGGATCGTCGAGGAGGCGCTGGCCACCCTGAGCGAGGCGACCGGCATCCCGATCGAGGTCGAGGGGACCACCACCGAGCCGGCCCGGGAGGAGCGGGCGCCGGTCCAGCCCGACCGCTACGGCGATCGCTGGGCGCCGGTGCTCGTGGCCTGGACCGACCCGTCGGTCGTGGCCGGGCTGGAGGGCGACACCGGCGGCCTGGGCGGCGCGGTGGCGGTGGCGCCGGCCGGGGGCGGGCCCGAGGTCTACGTCACCGGCCAGCTGCTGCTCGACGCCCCGCAGATGGCCGAGGCCCTGCGGGTCGAGGGCGGTCGGGACCTCGTGCGGGCGGTCGCCCTCCACGAGCTCGGGCACCTGATGGGCCTCGCCCACGTCGACGACGCCGGCCAGCTGATGCACCCCGAGGGCCAGGACGGCGTCGTCACCTACGGCTACGGCGACCGGGCCGGCCTCATCGAGCTCGGCCGCGGCCCCTGCGCCCCCACCCTCTGACCGCGACCCCAGACCCACAGGAACCCGTTCTTGTGGGTCAGGCGTCGCGGCGTGGGGTTCCTGTGGGCTGACGGTTGCGGATGCGCGACGTGGGGGCACAGGAAGGCGGTGGGCGGGGGACCCCTTCCCAGCTCCGGCCTCGGGGGCGGCGGCGACCGGTAGCGTCCCGCCTGGCCGGGGAGACGAAGGGACGGTGGGTGATGAGCACGGACGACGACGAGACCCACCACGGCGGCGACCGCACCCAGATCTGGACCCCCGGCGACGTCCCCGCCGAGCCGCCTTCCGTCTCCTGGTCCGAGCCGCCTCCCTCCGACGGCCCCGCCCGCTCCTGGCGGGTCCCCGCCCCCCTCGTCCCGCCCCACGCCCCCGGGACCGCCCCACCCGGCCCGACCGCCCCCGCCGACACCTGGCCATCCGCCCCCGCCCCTCCCCGGCCGGCCGACGCCGCCTCGCTGAGGCCGAGCCCGGACGCTCCGTCCTGGCCGGCCGACGCCGCCTCGCTGAGGCCGAGCCCGGACGCTCCGTTCTGGCCGGCCGACGCCGCCTCGCCGTGGCCGACCGCCGCGCCCGGGCCGGCCGATGCCGCCTCGCTGAGGCCGAGCCCGGACGCTCCGCCCTGGGCGGCCGACGCTGCCGCGCCCTGGCCGGCTGACGCCGGCGCGCCCTGGTCGAGCCCCGCCGCCCATCCTGCCGCCGACGTCGGCTCGTCCGCCGCCCCTCCGCCGGCGGCCGGCCCCGCAGGGTCCGCCGGCCCGTGGGGGCTCGGCCCGCCCGCCGCCCCGCTCGGCGGGGCCTCATCGACCGGGGGCCCGTCGGGGTACGGCGCATCGGCCTACGGCCGGGGCGGGTACGCTCCCGGGGGCGTCGGGCCTCCTGGTGGGTACGGGCCGGCGCCGACGGCGGGGGGCGGTGGCCGAGGGGTGTGGGTCGTCTTCGGGATCGCGTCGGTCCTCGCCATCGCCGCCGTGGCCTTCCTCCTCGTGGCGGTGATCGTCACCGTGACCGACGACGGGGGGTCGGAGGCGGTGGTCGCGACCGAGGACACGGCCGCGACCGGACCGACCACCACGCTCCCCGGCGGGCGGCTCGCCCCCGAGCCCCCGATCCCGGCCACCGACGGCCCGTACGAGTTCTTCTACACCGAGCCCGACGGCGACCCGGTGGCCTGGGACCCCTGCGGCCCGATCCGCTACGTCGTCAACAGCCGGCTCGCCCCCGAGGGCGCCATGGCGATCCTGGACGAGGCCATCGCCCGGATCGAGGAGGCCACCGGCCTCGTCTTCATCGACGAGGGTTCCACCGACGAGATGGCCCCGGTCGGCGACGAGGTCCGCCCCGACTCGCAGCCCGAGCGCTACGGCGAGGGCTGGGCGCCCGTGCTGATCTCGTGGACCGATGCCATGGCCGATCCCGAGCTCGACGGCGCCGCCGGGTTGGCCTCGCCGACGTGGCGGGAGGCGGACTCGGGGGAGCAGGTGTACATCACCGGCTACGTCGAGATGGCGGGCGACTACGCCGCCGGGCTGATCGCCCAGGGCGGTCGGGACGACGTGCTCGGGATCATGATGCACGAGCTCGGGCACCTGGTCGGGTTGGGCCACGTCGAGCCGTCGGACGAGGTGATGACCGACGACCCCAACAGCACCCCCTCGGTCTGGGGCGACGGCGACCGGGTCGGCCTGGCCCTCGTCGGCCGGGGGGAGTGCGAACCTGACCTCTGACCGCCACCGCCGGTAACCTGGCTCGGGTACATGGCGGGCGAGGGGGAGATGGACATGGCCGACGGTTGGCGCAGCACCGACCCCGACCCCGGCCGACCGTCCGAGCCGGCGCGCTGGGTGAGCCCACCCCCGCCTCCCAGCCCCGCCGTGCCGACCTCCGACGCCACATCCGACCGCCGCGCCTGGCCAGGCGACGCCCCGACGGGCCCGACGGCGTGGGTCGACGGTGTTCCGGGCGGTGCGGGGGAGTGGCGCGGTCACGCCCCGTCCGGGCCGCACGACCTGTGGCCCGTCAGTGGCCCGGGAGCTCCGACCGCCTGGCCCGGGGCCGCGCCGGCCGGTCCGTCGACCTGGCCCGGGGACCACGCCGGTCCGCCGACCTGGCCCGGGGGCGCGCCGGCGGGGCCGCCCACGTGGGGGCCCGGGGGTTGGGTGCCGTCGCCGCTGGTGTCGCCGAGGCCGGGGTGGGGTCCGCCGGCCGGCCCGCCGAGGCCGGGGTGGGGGTCGCCGGTCGGACCGGCCGGGCGCGGTGCGCCGGCGCGGCCGTCGCGGGGTCGGTCGGGCCTCGCGGCCCTCGCCGTCGTGCTGGCCATGGCCGCCGTGGCCGCCGGGTTGGTGCTGGCCGACCCGATGGGGGTCCGTAGCCGCAGCGGCGAGGAGGCCGCCGGCTGGCGCTCGGACGCCGCCGAGGAGGACCTGGCGCCGTCGGAGGATCGTCCCGAGCCGAGCACGGCGTCGACGACCACCACGACGACCAGCCCGCCGACCACCACGACGACGCCCCCGGCCCGGCTGGCACCGGCGCCCACGCCCCCCGAGGTGCCCGGCCCCCATGCCTTCATCGGCTCCGAGGCCGACGGGGACCCGGTGGCCTGGGATCCCTGCGAGACGATCACCTACGTCGTCAACCCCCGCCGGGCACCCCCCGGGGCGGCGGAGATCCTGGCCGAGGCGATCGCCGCCGTCACCGAGGCGACCGGTCTCGTCTTCGAGGACCGGGGGGCCACCGACGAGCCGCCGGCCGACGTCGAGCGTCCCCTGCGCGACGAGGCCCGCTACGGTGACGAGTGGTCGCCCGTGCTGATCTCGTGGACCGATCCCGAGGAGTGGCCCCGCCTCACCGAGGAGGAGGCCATCGGCTTCGCCGGTCCGGACTGGGTGTCGACCGGCGGGGGCGAGATGGAGGCCGTCACCGGTTCCGTCCAGCTCGACGGGGCGTGGTCGGCCCAGGCGATCGAGGCCGGGTACCGGTCCGACGTCGTGCACCTCGTGATGCACGAGCTCGGGCACCTGGTCGGCCTCGACCACGTCGACGGACCCGACGGCATGGGCGAGGTGATGTACGGCGGCGACGACGCCCCCGCGTGGCCGACCCAGTGGGGCCCCGGGGACCGGACCGGCCTGGCCGCTGTCGGCTCGGGCGACTGCGACCCCGACGTCTGACCCAACTCCGAGACGACCGACCGGCACATTGCGACCCTCAGCGGGCGAGAGGCCCACTCGAGGTCGCCGTTTCGGACACGACCGAGGACAGGACGGGACCGACGCCCGGGGGCGCCCTCGGGAAGATCCACGGGAAGCGACCGCAGCGCCACCTGACGAGTCTGACATCGGTTGTCGAGCGGGGAACGAGAACGCGTTCTACAGTCTGCTGGACACGAGTCCAGGAGAGGCTGACACCATGGCTGAGCCCATCGTCCACGACGCGTTCCTCATCGGTGGGGACTGGGTCGCGCCCCGGGGGTCGGGGACGATCGAGGTCGTCAACCCGTCGACCGAGGAGCTGTACGGGCGGGTGCCCGAGGGGACCACGGAGGACGTCGACGCCGCCGTCGCCGCCGCCCGGGCCGCGGCCGACGACTGGGCCCGCACGGACCCGAAGGAGCGGGGGGCGATCCTGGCCGCCGTGTCGGGGGCGATCACCGGCGACATGCAGGGCCTGGCCGAGCTGATCTCGGGGGAGATGGGCTGCCCGGTGTCGTGGGGCGTGATGGGCCAGGTCTTCGCGGCGACGATGATCGCCGACCAGTACGTCGGGCTGGCCGACACCTACGAGTTCACCGACATCCGGGCCGGGCTGATGGGCCCGTCGGAGGTCCGCCGGGTGCCCTACGGCGTGGTCGCCGCCGTCGTCCCGTGGAACGTCCCGCTGTTCGAGGCGATGATCAAGCTGGCGCCGGCGCTGGTCGCCGGGAACACGGTCGTCCTCAAGCCGGCACCCGAGACGCCCCTGTCGGCGCAGCGCCTGGGTCAGATCTTCCTCGACGCCGGGCTCCCCCCCGGGGTGGTCAACATCGTCCCCGCCGGCCGCGAGGTGGGGGAGCACCTGGTCACCCACCCGGGGGTCGACAAGGTCTCGTTCACCGGTTCGACGGCCGCCGGGCGCCAGATCGCCTCGGTCTGCGGCCAGCTGCTCCGGCCGGTCACGCTCGAGCTCGGCGGCAAGTCGGCGGCGATCATTCTCGACGACGCCGACCTCGCCTCGACGATCGCCACGCTCGTCCCCGCCGGCGTGATGAACAACGGCCAGGCGTGCGTGGCCCAGACCCGCATCCTCGCCAGCCGGGACCGCTACACCGAGGTGGTCGACGCCGTCAGCGAGGCGGTCGGGGCGTTGAAGGTCGGCGATGCCCTCGACCCGGCCACCGAGGTCGGCCCGCTCGTGGCCGAGCGCCAGCGGGAGCGGGTCCTCGGCTACATCGAGGCCGGCCGCGAGGACGGCGCCCGGGTCACCGTCGGCGGCGGCCGGCCGGCCGGGCTCGACAAGGGCTGGTTCGTCGAGCCGACCGTCTTCGCCGACGCCACCAACGACATGCGGATCGCCCAGGAGGAGATCTTCGGGCCCGTCCTGACGGTGATCCCCTACGACGACGTCGAGGACGCCGTCCGCATCGCCAACGACTCCGAGTACGGCCTGTCCGGCTCGGTCTGGGGCGCCGACCACGACACCGCCGCCGGGATCGCCCGCCGCATCCGCACCGGCACGGTGAACGTCAACACGTTCACGATGGACTTCTGCTCGCCCTTCGGCGGGTTCAAGGCGTCGGGCCTCGGCCGGGAGCTGGGGCCGGAGGGCTTGGCGGCCTTCCTCCAGACCCAGACCGTCGCCCACGCGGCGCAGGGCTAGGGGCGACGGGTGGCGCTCCCCAGCCCCCGAGACCCCGACGAGCTGCGGGCCACGCTGGCCGGCTGGCTGTCGGCGCGGGTCGGCGAGCCGGTCACGGTCATCGAGGCCGGCGGCCCGCCCAGCACCGGGTTCAGCAACGAGACGATCCTGGCCGAC
This sequence comes from Iamia sp., assembly GCA_035765045.1. Taxonomy (GTDB): domain Bacteria; phylum Actinomycetota; class Acidimicrobiia; order Acidimicrobiales; family Iamiaceae; genus Iamia. Next base: position 17,294 of record DASTYI010000076.1, read on the forward strand.
GCGACATGGGCGGGGGCCGAGCACCGCCTCGTCGTGCGGGTCCAGCCCACCACCCACACGGTCTTCCCCCACGACCTGTTCACCGTCCAGCACCGGGTCATGTCGGCGCTCGGCGGCGAGCCCGGCCTGCGGGTGCCGACGCTGCGCTGGTTCGAGGAGGACCCGGCCATGCTCGGCGCCCCGTTCATGGTGATGGACCGGGTCGACGGCGAGGCCCCCTGCGACAGCCCGCCGTACACGATGGAGGGCTGGCTCAAGGACGGAGGCGACGACCTCCAGCGGGCGGTGTGGACCCGGGGCCTCGACGCCATGGCCGCCGTCCACCGGGTCGACTGGAAGGGGCTCGGGCTCGGCGACCTCGACCCCTGCCCCGAGGGTGGCAGCCGGCTCGGTGCCCGGATCGACGCCTGGGCCGACATGCTGCGCTGGGCCGCTCCCGACGAGCGCCACGAGGTCCCCGAGGCGGGCCTGGCCTGGCTGCGGGAGAACCAGCCGCCCGACATCGACGACCCGGCGCTGTGCTGGGGCGACAGCCGGATCGGCAACCAGCTCTTCGCCGGGCGGGAGAGCGCCGAGGCGGTCCACGTCGCCGCCGTCCTCGACTGGGAGATGGTCCACGTCGGCGACCCGGTCCAGGACCTCGGCTGGTTCACCTGGCTCGACCACACGCTGTCGGCCGGGCTCGACCTGCCCCGCCTGCCGGGGTTCCCGTCGTCCGAGGAGACGGCGGCCCGCTGGGAGGAGGCGACCGGTCGCTCGGCCGAGCACCACCGGTGGGCCGAGATCAACGCCGGGGTCGGCTTCGCCATCGTGATGGTGCGGCTGACCGAGCTCCTGAAGGAGACCGAGCTGTTCCCGTCCGACACCGACTTCGCCCGCACCAACATGGCCTGCGTCGCCCTCGAACGGGCCCTCGTCGCCCTCGACGCCCACCCCTCCGACCTGCCCTGACCCCAACCTTGGACGGGACCCCGCCGCATGCGGCGGGTGCCGTCCAAGGTTCGACCCCGACCGAGGCCCCGATGACCCTCTCGCCGCTCGACGAGTACCCGATCCACCAGGCGCCGATCTCGATGCGGCACGTGGCCACGTCGGACCGGAACTTCTACGACCGGTCGTACTTCAACGCCCACGGGAGCAGCGACGAGGTCTTCGTCGTGTTCGGGATGGGGCAGTACGCCAACCTCGGCGTGCAGGACGGGTTCCTGCTGGTGGCCGATGCGACCAGCCACAACGTCGTGCGGGCCAGCCGGGCCCTGACCGCCGACCGGATGGACACGACGTGCGGGCCGCTGCGGATCGAGGTGGTCGAGCCGTTGCAGGTCATCCGGGTGATCTGCGAGGAGAACGAGCACGGCCTGGCCTGCGACATGACGTGGACCGGGGCCATCCCCGCCCACGAGGAGCCGGGCCAGGTCATGCGGCTCAACGAGCGCCAGACGTTCGACTCGATGCGCTACGCCCAGACCGGCCGGTGGGAGGGCTGGGTCCAGGTCGACGACCGGCGGTACGAGGCCACGCCCGACCGCTGGTGGGGGAGCCGGGACCGCTCGTGGGGGATCCGTCCCGTCGGTGAGCCCGAGCCGCCCGGCATCCAGGCCGCCCGTCCGATGGAGGGCTTCTACTGGATCTACTGCCCCATGCAGTTCGACGAGTTCTCGATCCTCTGCATCTACCAGGACGCCCCCGACGGCACGCCGGTGATGCGCCAGGCGGTGCGGGCCTGGCCCGACGGGCGGCTCGACGACCTGGGAACGCCCACCGTCGATGTGCGCTTCGCCGAGGGGACCCGGGAGGCGATCGGCGCCACGTGGCACCTGACCGAGGACGGCAAGCCGCTGGAGGTCGAGGTCGAGGTGCTGCTGCCGGTGTGGCTGGGCAAGGGCACCGGCTACGGCTTCGACCAGGACTGGCGGCACGGCATGTGGCAGGGCGACCTGGTCGTGCAGGGCGTCCGCTACGACCTGACCGACCCCGAGGTCCGGGCCGGGATGTTCGGCATCCAGGAGAGCGTCAGCCGCTTCACCTGCGGCGAGCACGTCGGCCACGGCCTGTTCGAGTGGCTCTTCCTCGGCCGCCACGACCCCAGCGGCTGGACCGGCTGGTAGGTCCGTACGGTCGGTGCCAGGCACCGACCGTACGGGAGCTCAGGCGTCGAGGATGACGACCGAGGCGGTGTAGCCGTGGAGGCGGTTGCGGCCGCCGATGGGGCCGATCTCGCCGGCGCAGGCCATCCCGGCGAGGGCGGGGCCGACGATGTCGCCGACGATCTCGGCGTCGTGGTCGGGCTCGCCGAAGAAGGCCGAGCCCCGGCCGTTGCAGGTGAACAGCAGGGCGCCGCGGTCGGCGCCGGGGCGGGGCGGCGGCACCTCGGCCATGAGGGTGCGCAGCTCCTCGTCGGCGCTGGCCGCGTCGCGGACGTGGAACTGGACGGTCGTGCCCACCTCGACCTGCGCCCCGATGGCGACGCCCCGCCGGTCGGGGTCGACGCCGGTGACGTTGCGGATCAGGAAGTCGCCGGTGCGGAAGGTGGCCTTGGCCTCGTCGACCACCACGCCGACCTGCGGGCCGAGCTCGAAGATCGACCGGTCGCCCTCGCCCAGCGAGGCGGCCGAGGCCAGCAGCCGGTCGAGCGCCGGCTGGCCGGCCAGCCCGAGCAGCACCGGGCCGTCGACCTCGGTGACGATCATCGGGTCGCCCACCGGCCGGCAGCCCTGCGACACCACGGGCAGGACCTCGGCCCCGGCCGGGAGCAGGACGCCGACCGCCCCGTCGCGGTGCACGGCGTCGTCGAGCACCAGCCGGTTGCCGCCGGGACCCCGGGCCGACGAGGCCAGGCCGCCGACGACGGTGAGCTCGGGGAGGTCGTCGGCCATGGTGGCGAGGAGGGCGTCGAGCGGGAGGCTGAACGGGTCCGACAGCAGCACCATCGTGCGGGCGCCGCCCTCGCCGGCGGCCCGGGGGATGCCGGCGATGCGGATGCCGCCCTCCGTCGGGTGGGCGGTGATGCGGACCGGGACGACGGGGCCGGTGCGCCCGGCCCACAGGGCGATCGCCGGGCCGGCCTCGACCTCGTGGGCCCCGCCCACCACGGTGCTGGCGGCCGCGCCCACCAGGCAGCCGGGGCGGAGCAGGGCCCGCACGGTGGCGGCGATGTCCTCGGCGGCGCCGGCCAGGGCGGGGGAGAGGAACAGCACGGCGAGGTCGGGCTCGGGGCCGACCCGGTCGAGGACCGCCCCCACGACCTCGCCGACGGCCTCGGGGGGCGACGGGTGCTCGGAGAGGGCGGCGGCGAAGGCGGTCATCCCACCGGTGGGAGCAGGGTGAGCGGCACCACCGTCGTCGGGCCGGCGTCGAGCCGGCAATGGGCCTCGACCACGCCGTAGTCGGTGAACTCGAGCTGCGCCCGCACCAGCCGGTAGTTGAACTTGCCCGGCTCGACCTGGAGGGGCTGGACGTTCCGGGCCACCTGCTCGTCGTCACGCCGGTACACGACCTCGAGGGCACCCTGGCCCGACTCGTCGGGCCGGCACCGCACGAGCACCAGCAGGTGGGGCTCGATCGTCACGGGGACGGGAGCGGGGGCGGCCAGCGAGAAGTGCACCCCGGTCAGGTCGATCCGCGCCGAGGGCCCCGGGGCCTGGCGCATCTCCATCTCCTCGATGAACACAGCGGCGACGATGTCCATGGCGCCCCACCCTAGGGACATCCCCCGTACCGGCGATCGGATCCGACGGTCTCCCGCCCGATCTGATCGCCAGCTGCGGGGGTGGGTCAGCCGTGGATCTGCTCGCCGGCGACCCAGGTGGCGGTGCAGCGGAGCGAGGTGGGGTCGAGGGCGACGACATCGGCGTGGCGGCCGGCGGCGAGGGCGCCCCGGTCGGTGAGGCCGAGGAGGGCGGCGGGGGTGGTCGACGCCGCCCGGACGGCCCGCTCCAGCGAGACGCCGACGCGCTGGACGACGAACCCCACGGCGGCGTCCATCGTGAGCGACGACCCGGCGAGGGTGCCGTCGGGGAGGCGGGGAGCGCGACCACCTGCGCCACTCGCAGGCTCGCCGGCGTCGCGCACGGCCAGGCCGATCGAGTCGACCCGCCCGGCCCGCCAGGCGACCGCATCGGTCACGAGGACGACCCGGCCGTCGGGCTTGCAGCGGAAGGCGACGTCGAGGGCGGTGGGGTGGACGTGGACGCCGTCGGCGATCAGCGACACGGTCACCCGGTCGTCGGTGAGGAAGGCGCCGACCAGCCCCGGCTCGCGGTGGTGGAGCGGGGCCATGGCGTTGAAGCCGTGGGTGACGAGGCGGGCGCCGGCGTCGACGGCCTCGGTGGCCTGGGCCAGGGTCGCCGACGAATGGCCGACGGCGACGACGGTGCGCCGGCCGGCGAGGGCGCCGATGGCGGCGATGGCCCCGTCGACCTCGGCCCCGAGGGTGACGAGGCGGACGGTGCGGGGGAGGGCGGCCAGCCACTCGACGTCGGGCGGGCGGACGAGGGCGCTCGGGTGGGCGCCGTGGGCCCCGCCGAGGAAGGGCCCCTCCAGGTGGGCGCCGGCGATGCGGGGGCGGGGGCCGGGGCGGTCGGCGGCGGCGGCGATCCGGTCGATCCGGTCGGCGTAGGCCTCCAGCGGGGCGGTCACCAGGGTCGGCAGCCAGGTCGTGGTGCCCTGGGCGGCGAGGAGCTCGTCGAGCCGGTCCCAGTCGGCGGGGGTGCGGGCGGCGGCGACGTCGACGTCGTCGACCCCGTTGACCTGGAGGTCGACGAAGCCGGGGGCGAGGATGCGGTCGGGCACCGGCCCGGTGGTCGGCACCACCGAGGCGATCCGCCCGTCGGCCATCTCGACCAGCCCGGGGCTGAGCACCCCCATCGGCGTCACCACGTGCGACGCGGCCAGGAAGGTCATGGCAGACGACAGTACGCGTCGGCGCAGCCGACCCGCTCAGGGCGGCGGGTGGGGTCGGAGGACGTGAGTACCGGCCGGTACCCTCGTCCCCCGTGAGCGAGCGCAGCGAGCGAACCCAAAGGCACGGGTGGTCTGCCGGCGGAGCTTGCGGAGCCGGCAGCGCTCATCGGTGCCACGGTCGGTGGCGACCCGGTCGGTCCTCGTCGAGGGGTCCGGTGCCGCACCGATGAGCGACGGAGAAGGGACCGGGGGGACCCGGGAGGCGATCCTCGTCGAGGCCCGGAAGTGCTTCGCCGAGAGGGGCTTCGACGGCACCTCGCTCAACGACATCGCCGCCGGGGTGGGCATCCGCCGGCCCAGCATCCTCCACCACTTCCCGTCGAAGGAGGCCATCTACGCCGAGGTCTTCCTCGGGGTGATGTCGCAGTGGTCGGCCCGGGTCGAGTCGGCCGTCGAGGAGCCGGTGCGCGACGGCTGGAACAAGGTCGACCACGTCCTCACCGCCGGGTTCACCTTCTTCCAGGAGAACCCCGACTTCGTCCGCATCGCCCGGCGCGAGGCCCTGGAGGGGGGCCAGCACCTGCCCATGGACCTGGGCAAGCTCCTCCGCCCGCACCTGGAGCGGGCCGTCGCCTACTTCCAGCGGGAGATGGACGCCGGCCACCTCCGGCCCCACGACCCCGAGCACCTGATCCTCTCGGGTCTCGGCGCCCTGATGAGCTACTTCAGCGACGGGCCCTTCCTCACCGGCCTGCTCGACCGCGACCCCTACACCGACGAGGAGCTGGAGCGCCGGCTCGAGCACGTCCGGTCGCTCTTCCGCGCCGCCCTGAAGCCCGAGAGCGAGAGGTAGGACACCGGCCGGTTAGGTTCCGGCAGCGTGTCGACGACCTCCAGCCGCACCCTGTCCGAGTCCGCCTCCAAGGCGCTGCTGAGGGGGTACGGGGTGCCCCTGCTCGACGAGCGGGAGGTGGCGACGGCCCCCGAGGCGGTGGCGGCGGCGGCCGAGGTCGGCCACCCGGTGGTGCTCAAGCTGTGCGGTGACGCCATCGCCCACAAGACCGAGCGGGGGTTGGTGAAGCTGGGCCTGGTCGACGCCACCGCCGTCGAGCACGCCGCCGAGGAGCTGCTGGCCGCGGCCACGCCCGAGGACGGGGAGGTCAGCCTGCTGGTCGCCCCGATGGTCAAGGGCACCCGCGAGCTGATCGCCGGGGTCAGCCGGGACCCGCAGTTCGGGCCGACGGTGCTGCTCGGCGTGGGTGGGATCCTGGCCGAGGCGGTGGGCGACGCCGTGGTGCGGCTGGTGCCGCTCGGCCGGGCCGACGCCGAGGCCATGGTCGACGGGCTGGCCACCCAGGCGCTGCTGGGGCCGTTCCGGGGCGAGCCCGCGGTCGACCGTGAGGCCCTGGTCGACGTGCTGCTCGGGCTGTCGGCGGCGGCCGCGGCCGACGCGTCGATCCAGGCGATCGACCTCAACCCGCTGATCGTGGTCGACGGCCGCCCGGTCGCCGTCGACGCCCTGGTCGAGGTGGCCGAGCCCGCGCCCGCTACCGAGCCGGCCGCGCCCCCGGCCGCCCGTCCGACGGCGGAGCAGTTCCGGGCCCTGTTCGAGCCGCGGGGCATCGTCGTCGCCGGTGCCTCGACCCACCCCGGGAAGTTCGGCTTCGTCACCCTCCACAACGTCCTGGCCTCGGGCTACGAGGGGAAGGTCTTCGCCACCAACCGCGACGGGGCCGAGGTCCTGGGCGTGGCCTGCGTGCCCGACATGGCCGACATCCCCGAGGGCGAGGCCGACCTCGTCTTCGTCTGCACCCCGGCGGCGGCCAACCCCGACCTGCTGCGGGCGGCGGCGGCGAAGGGCATCAAGGCCGCCTTCCTCACCACCGCCGGCTACGGCGAGGCCGGGCCCGAGGGGGTGAAGCTCCAGGAGGAGCTGGTCGCCCTGTGCGCCGAGCTGGGGATCCTGCTCGCCGGCCCCAACGGCCAGGGCGTCGTGTCGACGCCGGCCAAGCTGTGCGCCCAGATCGTCGCCCCCTACCCGCCGGCCGGGCGGATCGGCGTGGCCAGCCAGTCGGGCAACTTCGTGTCGAGCTTCGAGAACCTGGCCGTCGCCACCGGGGTGGGGATCAGCCGGGCCATCAGCGCCGGCAACGCCGCCGCCGTCACCGTTCCCGACTACCTCGGCTGGTTCGCCGAGGACCCGGCGACCGCCGTCGGCCTGGCCTACGTCGAGGGCATCCCCGACGGCCGGGCCTTCGTCGATGCCCTCGCCCCGGTCGCCGCCGAGCAGCCCCTCGTCGTGCTCAAGGGCGGCGCCACCGCCGGCGGGCAGAAGGCGGCGGCCAGCCACACCGGCTCGCTCGCCACCGACGACCGGGTGTTCGACGGCGCCGCCCGCCAGCTCGGCATCACCCGGGCGGCCAGCGTCGAGGACGCCTTCGAGGCCGCCGCCTCCTTCGCCACCCAGCCGCTCCCGGCCGGGCCCCGCACGGTCGTGATGACCACCGCCGGCGGCTGGGGCGTGGTCTGCGCCGACGCCATCACCCGGTCGAGCCTGGAGCTGCTCCCGCTGCCCGACGACCTCCGGGCCGCCATCGACGAGCACCTCCCGCCCCGCTGGTCGAAGAGCAACCCGGTCGACCTGGCCGGCGGCGAGACCCGCGACACCATCCCCACGGTGATGGAGCTGATCGCCCGCCACGAGCAGGTCGACGCCGTGATCTACCTCGGCCTCGGGATCCAGGCCAACCAGGCCCGGCTGATGCGCGACGGCGGCTTCCACCCCGACCACGGCATCGGCCGCATCGTCGAGTACCACGAGCGCCAGGACGCCCGCTTCGCCCAGGCCGCGGCCGACATCTCCGACGCCACCGGCAAGCCCATCCTCGTCGCCACCGAGCTGGCCGTCGCCGACCCGGCCAACCCCGGCCCCGCCACCGTCCGGGCCACCGGCCGGCTCTGCTACCCGACCGCCGACCGCGCCGTCCGCGCCCTCGAGCACCTGTGGCGCCGAAGCCAGTGGCTCGCACGGCGTGGCTGATCCGACGGGGTCCCGGTCAGGCCCCCTCCCGCCGAAGCTCGCTGCGCTCGCCGGCTCGGGCTGGCGCCGACGGGGGCAGCCGACGGGGCTGCCGCCCGGCGCACCGGGCCGGATGGCGGTGCTCGGGTGCCCGCCGGACCTGGGCCAGCGGACGCCGTGAGCGAGGCTGATGCCATGACGACGACGATGCCGATGTTCCCGTTGGGGACGGTGCTGGTGCCGTCGATGGTGCTGCCGCTGCACGTCTTCGAGGAGCGCTACCGGGCCCTGGTGCGCGACTGCCTGGCCGGGACGCCCGAGTTCGGGGTCGTCCTGATCAGCCGGGGGAGCGAGGTCGGCGGGGGCGACGTCCGCACCGACGTCGGCACCGTGGCCCGCATGGTCGAGGCGGCCGAGATGCCCGACGGGCGCTTCGCCCTCCGGTGCGTCGGCACCCGCCGGGTCCGGGTCGAGCGCTGGCTGGAGGACGACCCGTACCCGCGGGCCGAGGTGGCCGACTGGCCCGACGAGCCCGACGGCGACGCCGAGGAGGCCACGACGGCGCGGGCGCGGGCCCTCGCCCGGTTGCGGCGCGCCCTCGCCCTCCAGGCGGAGCTGGGCGAGCCGGCCCCGCCGGCCACCGTCACCGTCGACGACGACCCGGCGACGGCGAGCCACCAGATCGCCGCCCTGGCCCCGGTCGGCCCGCTCGACCGCCAGAACCTCCTCGCCGTCCCCGGCACGGTCGGCCGGCTGACGGCCGCCGAGGTCGCCCTGGTCGACGCCGTCGAGCTCCTCGAGGCCCGCCTCGCCCTCGGCTGAGAGGGTGATCCGGGGGCGCGTTCCTTGTGTCGGCCCTGGTGGCCGGGTAAGAAGGTCGCTTCGCCGACCCCCGGAGCCGCAGTGGCCAAGAGCGACAAGGTGGACCTGAAGAAGGACGGGCCGTCCCCCAAGGAGTCGGCCAGCGAGGTCTTCACCCTCGTCCGCGACTACGCCAAGCAGGAGACGGTCGACCCGCTGAAGGGCCTGCTGGGCTTCGTGAAGTGGGGCCTGATCGGGGCCCTCCTGGTGGGCATCGGGGTCGTCGAGCTGATGCTCTTCGTGCTCCGCCTGGCCCAGGCCGAGGGCTCCGACGTGTTCGACGGCCGCTGGTCGTGGGCGCCGTACGGCATCACGCTGGTCGTCGCCACCCTCGTCCTGCTGATGGCCAAGCGGGGCATGTCCTCGAAGAAGTCGCCCACCGCAGGAGCGCCCCGATGACCGCCCCCACCACCGAGAAGATCACCCGCCAGGACATCGAGTCCAAGCTGCGGGAGATCCAGGGCGAGGTCGACGACACCGCCGAGTCGGCCAAGGGCATGGCCGTCGCCGTCGGGGCCGCCATCGCCGTGGGCGTCGTCGTGGTGGTCTTCCTGCTCGGCAAGCGCCGGGGCAAGCGGGGGACCACCATCGTCGAGGTCCGGCGCTTCTAGTCGTGCCCAAGAAGGTCAACCCCCCGATCCGCGGCGTCTGGAAGCTGGTCGCCCGCGCCCAGCGGGTCGGCATCTCCGGCGGCCTGGCCGGACGGGGGGGCACCTGGCTGGCCGTGGGCGTGGGCGCCTGGGGCCTCCAGCGGCTGCGGTCGATGGCGGTCAAGGAGGACGAGATCCTGCTGCGCGAGCCGCTGGGGCCGGGCGAGACGATCACGATCCGCCACGAGACGACGACCCGGGCCGAGGACGCCAAGGCCCAGAAGCAGGCCCGCAAGGCCCGCAAGCAGGCCCAGCAGCAGGCCGCGGCGGCCGAGAAGGCCGAGGCCGAGCGGCGCAGGGCCCGGGAGCAGCGCCGGAAGGCCCGCCGCCGCCGCTGAGGGCACCCCTGCCCCCGGGAGGCGGTGGGGGCGATCGGGGTCGCGGCGGCCATGATGGGCGCCGTGCAGGTCCGCCTCCGCAACCCCACCCGCACCGTCGAGATGGACGGGCCCGTCACCGTCAGGGTGCTGGTCGACCGGCTCGGCCTCAACCGCGAGTCGGTCCTGGTCATCCGGGACGGCACCCTCGTGCCGGGCGACGAGGTGCTGCCGGCCGACGCCGAGATCGAGATCCGGCCGGTCATCTCGGGCGGGGCCACGCCGTGAAGTGCCGTGTCTGCCGCGAGCCGGCCGTCATCGACATCCGGCGCCACAACGCCAACTTCTGCGTCGAGCACTTCCTGCGCCTGTGCCGTGACCAGGTCGAGAAGGCGATCACCCGCTTCTCGATGCTCGCGCCCGGTGACCGGGTCCTCGTGGCCGTGTCCGGGGGCAAGGACTCGCTCGCCCTGTGGGACCTGCTGGTCGAGATGGGCTACGAGGCCGACGGGCTCTACATCGGGCTCGGGATCGACGGCTACAGCGACGTCTCGGGCGAGTTCGTCCACCGCTTCGTCGAGGAGCGGGGCCTGAAGCTGGTCGAGGTCGACCTGCGGGCCGACGAGGGCTTCGACGTCCCCACTGCGGCAGCGGTGACCAAGCGGGTGCCCTGCTCGGCCTGCGGGCTGTCGAAGCGGCACCTGTTCGACCGGGCCGCCCGCGAGGGCGGCTACGACGCCGTCGCCACCGGCCACAACCTCGACGACGAGGCCGCCGTGCTGTTCGGCAACCTGCTCAAGTGGCAGACCGACTACCTCGGTCGCCAGCGCCCGATGCTCCCGGCCCGGGCCGGCTTCCCCCGCAAGGTCAAGCCCCTGGTGCGCCTGACCGAGCGGGAGACGGCCGCCTACTGCGTCCTGCGGGGCATCGACTACCAGGTCGAGGAGTGCCCGATGGCGGTCGGCAACAAGCACCTGGGGTTCAAGGAGACGCTGAACGAGCTGGAGCTGCGCTCGCCCGGCACCAAGCACGACATGTACTTCGGGTTCCTCGAGCGGGGCGTCGACCGCTTCGCCGAGGGCCTCGACGACCAGGACGAGCCCGTCGGGCTGGGGCTGTGCGCCGAGTGCGGGTCGCCCGCCGCCGGCGAGGTGTGCGCCTTCTGCCGGCTCGCCGCCCGGGCCCGCGACGCCGAGCCCGTCCCCCTCGGCCCGCCCCGGAGGCGACGACGATGACCGACCCCACCCCACCGCCCGATCCGTACGAACGGTGCCAGGCACCGTCCGTACGGACCCCGGAGGCCGAGCCGGCGCCGCACCGGCCGCTCCAGGAGGGCGAGATGGTGCTGCTGGTCGACGCCAAGCAGCGCCGCTACCTCGTCACCCTCCAGGTCGGCGCCGAGTTCCACTCGCACGCCGGGTTCATCGCCCACGACGACCTGATCGGCCGCGACGCCGGGCGCGAGGTCCGCTCGACCCGCAACAGCCGCTACGTCGTGCTCCGCCCGACGATGAGCGACTTCGTCCTCAAGATGCCGCGGGGCGCCCAGGTCGTGTACCCGAAGGACATCGGGCCGATCCTGATGCTGGCCGACCTCGCCCCCGGGGTCCGGGTGCTGGAGTCGGGCGTGGGCTCGGGCGCCCTGTCGATGGGCATGCTCCGGGCCGGCGCCGACATCGTCGGCTACGAGCTGCGGGACGACTTCGCCGTCCGGGCCCAGCGCAACGTCCGCGGCTTCCTGGGCGAGGGCGTCATGGACCGGTACCGGGTCGAGGTGCGCGACTGCTACGAGGGCATCGACGAGACCGGGCTCGACCGGATCGTGCTCGACCTGCCCGAGCCCTGGCTGGTCGTCCCCCACGCCGTCGAGGCGCTGGTGCCGAGCGGGATCCTCGTCGCCTACACCCCGCAGATCACCCAGGCCGCCCAGCTGCGCGAGGCGCTGGAGGAGCACCGCTTCGCCCAGGCCGAGACGCTGGAGGTCATGCACCGGGGCTGGCACATCGAGGGCCAGGCGGTCCGGCCCAACCACCGCATGGTCGGCCACACCGGCTTCCTCACCCACGCCCGGCTGCTCAAGCCCTGACGCCGTGCTCGATGCCCTGATCGTCCTGCTGCTGGTCGGCGCCGGCGTCGGCGGCTACCGGCTGGGCTTCGTGGCCCGGGCCGCATCGTGGGCCGGGATGCTCGTCGGGCTGTTCGTCGCCGCCCGGCTGATGCCGCGGGTGATCGAGTCGCTGGGCGAGGGCGCCAGCCGCACCGGGCTGGTCCTCGTCGCCGCCGGGCTGCTGCTGGGCGGGGCCGCCATCGGCCAGGCGCTCGGGCTCCTCGTCGGCAGCCGGGCCCAGACCGGCATCACCACCAGCGGGGGGCGCCGGGCCGACCACCTGGGCGGGGCCGTGGCCGGGGTGGCGGGCACCCTCGTCATCGTCTGGCTGCTCGTGCCCGCCGGCGCCGACATGAGCGGCTGGCAGGCCCGGGCCGTGCGCGACTCCCGCATCGTCGAGGCCCTGACCGACACCCTGCCGGCCGCCCCCGACGCCACCCGCACGCTGCGCCGGCTGCTGGGCGACGGCTACCCGCAGGTGTTCGAGGGCCTGGACCGCAGCCCCGAGGTCGGCCCCGTCCCCGAGGAGACCGGGCTCGGCCAGGAGCAGGCCCAGGCCATCTCGGCGTCGATCGTCAAGGTGGTGGGCGAGGCCTGCGGCCGGATCCAGGAGGGCACCGGCTGGGTCGTCCAGCCCGGCGTCGTCGTCACCAACGCCCACGTGGTGGCGGGGGAGCCCGAGACGGTCCTCCAGCGCCAGGACGGCACGGAGGCCGCGGCCACCCTGGTCGCCTTCGACCCCCGGCGCGACCTGGCCGTGCTCTCGGCCCCCGACCTCGACCTCCCGGTGCTGCCGGTCGGCGAGTCGGCCCTCGACCAGCGCGGTGCCGTGTTCGGGCACCCCGGGGGCGGGCCGCTGGAGCTGTCGCCGTTCGTGACCCGTCAGCGGATCGACGCCGTCGGCACCGACATCTACGGCACCCCCGGCACCGAGCGCGACGTGCTCGTCCTCGCCTCGGACCTGGCCCCCGGCGACTCGGGCTCGCCCGTCGTCGACACCAGCGGCCAGGTGGTCGGCGTCGCCTTCGCCATCGCCCCCGACCGCGACGGCGTGGCCTACGCCCTCTCGACCGACGAGCTCCGGGCCGTCCTGGCCACCGTCGGCACCGAGGCCCTCGACGCCGGCCCCTGCGCGGCCTAGAGCGTCGTGAGGAGGTGCTCGGCGTTGCGGGCGGCGAGGGCCATGATCCCGGCCTGGGGGTTGACGCCGGGGGCGTCGGGCAGCAGCGAGGCGTCGGCCACGTGGAGGTTGGCGAAGCCGTGGACCCGGCCGAAGCTGTCGGTGCCGGTGCGGCTCCGGTCCTCGCCCATGCGCACGCTGGAGGTGAGGTGGATCGTCATCAGGTTGGCGGTGGCCGGGGTGGTGGCGTCCCACCAGCGGCCGAGGTCGGCCGGCCCCCGGGCCACGCCGGCGCCGACGACCGACGGGTACAGCTCGGTGGCGCCGGCGGCCAGCATCAGCTCGGCCAGGTGGAGCAGGCCCCGGGTCAGCCGGCTCATGTCGCCGGGGGTCAGCCGGTAGGTGACGACCGGGGTGGCGAGGCCGGGGACGGCCAGCACCAGGCCCGAGCCCTCGCTGCGGATGGCGGCGTAGTAGACGCCGACGTTCTCCCAGTCCTCCAGCGCCTCGGCGTAGGGCTCGCCCGACTCGGCCAGCGCCATGGCCACGTGGCCCCGTCGGCTAATCGACCCGCCCAGGGTGAGGTGGGGCGAGAAGTCGGTGATGCGGTGCATCGGGATGTCGCCGTGGTCGATCGGGTACGGGAACCGGGCCGCGATCTTGATCGTGGGGTGGAGCTTGAGGCCCCGGCCGATCCGGCGGCGCACGCCGCTCCGCTGGAGCAGGGCCGGCGTCTGGATGGCGCCCCCGCAGACGACGACGTGGTCGGCGTCGATGTGGAGGTCCTCGACGGTGCCGTCGGGGCGGGTGCGCCGAGCCACGACGCCGGTGACCCGGGGGGCCGAGCCCACGAGGCGGCGGACCCGGGTGTCGGGGAGGATCTCGGCCCCGGCGGCGACGGCCCGGGGGATCAGGGTGCGGGCCATCGTCTGCTTGGTGCCCCGGCCCTTCTCGTCGTAGGCGAAGACGCGGGGGAACTCGGTCGAGCGCCAGCCGATCTTGGCCGCCCCCTCCTCGAGCAGGCCCGAGCTGCGGGGCGGGGCGCCGGGCACGGTCGACACGCTGACGTCGCCCTCGACGGCGGCGGCGTACCGGTCGAGGACCTCGGGGGTGAACTCGTCGATGCGGTACCGCTGGCGCCAGTCCTCGGTCAGGTAGGTGGGGAGCCGGTGCCAGAGGCCGCTGTTGATCTCGGTGCTACCGCCGACGCAGCGGCCCTCGGCGTAGGCGATCGGGGGCGCCCCGAGGGCCCCGGCCGGGCCCCGGTGGCGGTACTGCGTCGCCATCTCCTCGATCGAGAACGGGGCGTGGGTGCCGGGCTCGACCCAGGGGCCCTCCTCGACCACCGTGACCTGGCGCCCGGCCTCGGCCAGCCGGCAGGCGACGGTGGCCCCGCCGGCACCCGACCCGACGACGAGGACCTCGGTGGCGAGACGGCTCACCGGGCGGCAGCCAGGTCGCGGGGGGCGGCGTCGGCGTCGAGCATCTCGTTCTCGGCGAGGAGCACGAGCGAGCGCAGGGCCCGGACCCACTGGCGGACGAGCCCGATCGGGTGGCCGTCGAGCCAGGCCAGCTCGTCGGCGGCGTCGATCGGACGGCCCCGGCGGCGGGCGGTCGACCAGGTGGTGAGCAGGACGGTCTCGCCGGCGATCCCGGTCCGGATCAGCTCGGGCATCGCCCCCAGGGTGGCGTCGACGTAGTCGACGATCTCCCGCCGCCGGGCCGGGTCGTCGGTGCCGATCAGGGCGTCGACCACCTGGCGCTCGTACGGCAACATCCCTGCCACTCTAGGACCCGGCCCCCGCGCCCCCCGATCCGCCGACCTTGGACGGAACCCGCCGCATGCGGGGGTGTCCCGTCCAAAGATGGTGGGGGACGGGTGCGTGACTACCCTCGCTCCGATGCGCACGGCAGTCCTGGTCCCGACGTACCAGGAGCGCGCCAACATCGAGGACCTGCTGCGGGCCATCCGGGCCAAGGCCCCCGAGGTCGACGTGGTCGTGATCGACGACGCCAGCCCCGACGGGACGGCCGACGTCGCCGAGGCGGTGGGGTCCGAGCTGGGCCAGGTCGAGGTCCTGCGCCGGGCCGGGAAGGACGGTCTGGGCAACGCCTACCGGGCCGGCTTCGCCCACGCCCTGGCCCAGGGCTACGAGGTCCTCGTCACCTTCGACGCCGACTTCTCCCACGAGCCCGACGCCATCCCGGTGCTGCTCGGGAAGCTGGAGGACGACGGCTGCGACCTGGTGATCGGGTCCCGCTACGTCCCCGGCGGCAGCACGCCCAACTGGCCGGCCCACCGGCGGGCCCTCTCGCGCTACGGCAACCGCTACACCGGCTGGGTCCTCGGGCTCGACGTGCGCGACATCACCTCGGGGTTCCGGGCCTACCGGGCCGACACCCTGCTGGCCATCGAGTACGCCACCACCCGGGCCTCGGGCTACGCCTTCATGACCGAGCTGGCCGTCCGCATCCACGCCCTCGGGGCGACGATCGGCGAGGTCGCCATCGAGTTCCGCGACCGCGAGCGGGGCACGTCGAAGATGTCGGGGCGGATCATCGCCGAGTCGATGGTGCGGGTGACGTGGTGGGGCGTCAGGGGTCGGCTGCGCCGCCGGCGCCCGACCCGCCCCTGATCCGCTCGACCAGGGCCGCCACCGCGGCGCCGGCGAGGACGCAGGTCATCACGTCGAGCGGGAGGCGGAAGCGGGAGATGCCGTAGAAGACGGCGCTGACGATCACCACGGTGGCGAGGGTGGCGGCGGCGGGGAGGAGGTCGGCCCGCCGCCGGCGGAGGGCGACGGCCCCGGCGATCGAGACCGGGATCAACGCCCAGAAGGTGTAGTAGCCGCCCCACGACGCCCACTCGGGGCGCCCCTCGCCCTGGTTGATCCAGACCTGCTGGTCGACCCGGTACCAGCCGAAGGTGCGCCCGAGACGGGTGTAGACGACCTTGGGGATCCGGCCCGGGTTCTCCCGCATGTGGTCGATGGCGGCGTCGCGCTGGATCTTCGAGGCCTGCGAGGCGTCGAGGCCCCGGCCGTCGACGTTCGCCTGGTTGAAGTCCTGGATGCACTGGATCGACCAGGAGCCGACGGTGTGGGTCCCGTAGGTGCGGGGGCAGTTGGCGCCGAGGAGGGTGAGCCCGTCGTTGGTGGAGACGAGGACCGGCTCCTCGAACTCGGTCAGGTTCCACAGCGTCCACGGGGCGACGACGAGCCCGGCCATCAGGCAGGCCAGGGCGGAGCGGACGACGCGGTCGCGCCAGGGCAGGTCGCGGGCCAGGGCGATGGCGGGGACGATCAGCAGCGGCAGCAGGAGGCCGATCTCGGCCCGGGCCAGGATCGTCAGCCCGCACAGGGCGCCGACGACGCCGGCCCGGAACAGGGTGGGGGAGCGGCGCAGCCACACGGCCCCCCAGAGCAGGGCGGCGATCAGCACGGTGGAGATCGACTCGCTCATCACCACGGCGTCGTTCATCCAGAGGTTGGGGTTGGCCGCGGCGACCACGGCGGCGGCGACACCGGCCACCGTCCCGGCCAGCGAGCGGGCCAACAGCCCGATCACCACGATGGCGACCCCGCCGAGCAGGCAGAACGTGTAGCGCTGGGCCATGAAGCTGTCGGGGAACAGCCAGCCGGTGGGCACCAGCGAGAGGACCGTCAGCGGCGGGTGATCGGCGACGTGGACGCCGGTGTAGAAGTGCGTGAACCACTTGCCGTCGGCTGAGGTGAAGGCCGTCGTGCTGTAGAAGAAGGCGTCGCCCTCGTCGGTGATGTCGGCGTCGTGGCGGAACGTCCGGTACGTGTAGAGCACCCGCCACGCCAGCCCGAGCAGCGCCACCACCCCGATGGCGACGACGCCCCGGTCGAGCCGGCGCAGCCGTGCCACCGCCCTAGCGGCTGTCGCCACCGCGCTGGGACTTGGCCGCGTCGATGACCTCGCGCTTGATCACGGGGGCGTCACGACCGGTGCCGTGGCTGCCCGGGACCCGCTCCTGGGGCTCCACCGGCACCGACTCCTCGTGGTACTCCTCCTCCACGTTGACCTCCCACACGTCGTGGGTGGTGCCGGTGGTGATGTTCTCGACGGTCAGCATCGCCGTGAACATCGAGTGGTCCTGGTTGTTGTACCGGAACATGCCGTTGCGCCCGACCGGGTGCACGTTGGGGGCGTTCTCGGCCAGCCAGCCCCGGAGGATGTCGACGTTGGCGCGGTACCGGTCGTCGTAGATCGGGTACGCCTTGGGCTGGCGCACGACGTAGCCCTCGCGGATCTCCGAGATGTGGGCCAGGCCCAGGGTCTCGAGCTCCTCCTTGGCCCGTTGGACGAGATCCTCGTCGGCCATGTTCCACTCGTCGTCGCCCTCCCACACGGTGTACTCGAGGCCCAGCGTGTTGAACCCCTCCTTCACCATGTAGGGCGACCACGAGCCGAAGTTCTGGATCCGCATGGTGCGGACGCTCGGGTCGTGGATGTAGATCCAGTTGTCGTCGAAGTCGACGGTGGCCTCGGGCAGCACCAGGGCGACGATCATGTAGTCCCGGTAGCGGAGGTCGTCGCAGGCGGCCTGGACCTCCGGCGGCACCGGCGGGTCCATGGCCTTGAGCAGGTGCGACATCGGCATCGACGAGATGACCTCGGTGCAGGGGTACTCGGTCGAGCCCCCGCCCCGGTGCTCGGCGATGACGCTGACGGCCCGGCCGCCCTCGTGGCGGATCTTGGTCACCGCCGTCTCCATCACGACCTTGGAGCCCTGCTCCACGACCTTGTCGCGGCAGACCTCCCACATCATCCCGGGCCCGTACTTCGGGTACTGGAACTCCTCGATCAGCGAGGTGATGTCCTTCTGGTTCCGCTTCGGCAGGATGGCGTTGACGATGGCGTTGCCGAGCGACAGGCCCTTGACCCGCTGGGCGGCCCAGTCGGCCGGCATCTCGCTGACCGGCACGCCCCAGAGCTTCTCGGTGTAGGTCTTGAACAGCGCCTTGTAGAGCCGCCAGCCGAACCGGGCGACCAGCCAGCCCTCGTAGTTGGTCTGGTCCTTGGGCGGGCGGATGCGGGCCCAGGCGTAGGAGACGACGTAGCCGGCGGCCTCGATCGGACCCACGTTGCGCAGGGCGTTGAAGGCCCGCAGCGGGTAGTCGAGGTACTTGCCCTTGTAGAAGATGCGGCTCTTGCGGGGCCGCATCAGGAAGTCCTCCTGCGGGAGGATCTCGTGCCAGAGGTCGTCGACCTGCTTGACCTTGGTGAAGAAGCGGTGGCCGCCGATGTCGAAGCGCCACCCGTCGCGCTGGGCGGTGCGGGAGATGCCCCCGACCATGTCGTCGGCCTCGAGGATCGTCGAGGCGACGCCGTGCTTGTGGAGCTGGTAGGCGGCGGTCAGGCCGGCCGGTCCGGCGCCGATGACCACGACCTCGTGCTCGGGGGCGGTGGTCTCCGGGGCGGTGGGGGTGTCGGACATGTGGGTGGTGGGATCTCTCTCGAACGTGGTCCGGGGGGCCGTCGGGGCGCGCGCTCGCCCGGTCGGCCGACCGGACGAGGGTACCCGGCCGACCCCCCGGGACCCAGGACGGGAGGGCCGGGGTTGCTGGCTGCGCCGCTCGCTCCGCTCGCCGGGGTTGCTGGCTGCGCCGCTCGCTCCGCTCGCCGGCGGGGACGCCGGTAACGTCGCCGTCGCCATGGCGAGCGACCTCCACGACGACGCGGCGGGGCGGCGCTCGCCCCGACCCCTGCGCCACGTCCCGGCCCTCGACGGGCTGCGGGCGGTGGCGGTCGTCGGTGTCATGCTCTTCCACGGCGGGGTGTCGTGGGCGCCCGGCGGCTACCTGGGCGTCGACGTCTTCTTCGTCCTCTCCGGCTACCTGATCACCACGCTCCTGCTGCGCGAGCGGGTCGCCACCGGGCGGATCGACCTGAAGCAGTTCTGGGTGCGGCGGCTGCGCCGGTTGGCCCCGGCACTGCTGGTGCTGCTCGCCGCCGTGGGCGTGGCCGCCCCCTTCCTGGTCGACGCCCCCCAGCGGGCCTCGGTGCGGGGCGACGGGCTGGCCGCCCTCGGCTACGTGGCCAACTGGCGGTTCATCGTCACCGAGCAGTCGTACTTCGCCGGGGTGCCCTCGCCGCTGCGGCACCTCTGGTCGCTGTCGGTCGAGGAGCAGTGGTACCTCGTCTTCCCCGTGGTGCTGGCCGTCGGGCTGCGCTCGGCCCGGCGGATCCGCCCGGTGCTGGCCGCCCTGGTGGTGCTGGCGGCGGCCTCGGCGCTGTGGATGGCCCACCTGGCCGCCGGCCCGGTCGAGCTGTCGCGGGCGTACTACGGCACCGACGCCCGGGCCCACTCGCTGCTGGTCGGGGCGGTGCTGGCCGTGGCCGCCGCCCAGTGGCCCCTCCACCGGGCCCGCCGGCTGGTCGCCCTGCTCGGCTGGGCGGGCGCCGTCGTGGTCGTCGCCGCCTTCGCCCTCGTCCACGAGTCGGACCGCTGGATGTACCGGGGCGGCTTCCTCGGCCTGGCCCTGGCCAGCGCCGCGGTCGTCGCCGCCGTGGCCCTGCCCGGGGCGTCCGGCCCGCTGCCCCGGGTCCTCGGCTGGCGGCCGCTGGTGGCGGTGGGGAAGGTGTCCTACGGCCTCTACCTGTGGCACTGGCCGGTCGACGTCGTCCTCACCCCGGACCGCACCGGGCTCGACGGCGACGCCGCCTGGCAGGAGCCGGCCCTGCTCGCCCTGCGCACGGCGGTGGCGGTGGCGGCGACGGTGGCGTCGTACCGCTGGGTCGAGCAGCCGGTCCGGCGCCACGGGGTGGCGGGGCTGCGGATCCGCCTCCCCGGGCCGCTGCGGGGTCGACCGGCGACCGCCGCCGTGCTGGGCGGGCTGGCGGTCTGGCTGCTGTTCGCCGGCACGCTGCGCGTCCCCGAGGACGCCACCTCGACCGCCACCGGCCTGCCCCCGGCGCTGGCCACCGCCCCCCGGGGCGTGCCCGAGCTGCCCCCCGAGCCGGTGCCGACCATCCCCGAGGAGATCCGCCGGGTCGTGGCCGGCACCGGGATCGACCCCGTGCCCACCGACCGGCCGGTCCGGGTGATGGTGGCCGGTGACTCCGTGGCCTGGACCCTCAGCTACGCCCGGCCCGTCGTCCCACCCACGATCGAGATGTCGTCGGCCGCCATCCTCGGCTGCGGGCTCGTGCCCGGCAACGCCCTCCCCGGCGGCCAGATCGACACGTCGAACGCGTCGTGCGGCGACTGGCCCGCCTACTGGCAGGTGCAGGCGGCTGAGGCCCAGCCCGACGTCGTCCTCGTCCAGTACGGGGCCTGGGAGGTCTACGACCACCTGGTCGACGGCGAGACCGTGCGCAGCGGCACGCCCGAGATGCGCACCCTGATCCGCGAGGGGCTCGACCGGGGGATCGGCGCCCTGCTCGCCGTGGTGCCCACCGTGCGGTTCGCCATCGTCGGGACGCCGTGCATGAACGAGCAGGACGACCGCCTCGGCGGGCGGGAGAGCGAGCGCAACGACGAGGAGCGGGTGGCCTGGGTCAACCAGGTGTTCGCCGACTACGCCACCGACCTCGGTCCCCGGGCGACCTATCTCGACCTGGGCGAGCTGCTGTGCCCGCAGGGCCACTTCCGGGCCTACATCGACGGGGTCGAGGTGCGCCCCGACGGCAGCCACTACGGCGACGGCACCAGCACCCCGGTGTGGGCCTGGCTGGCCGAGCGGGTCGTCCCCTTCGCCCGGACCCCCGTCGCCGCCCCCGACCCGCTCCCCGACCCGCCCCCCGCCGCCGCGTCCGACGCCGCCCCCGCCCCGACCGCCCCCACTCCCACCACGGCCCCCGTCCCCACCACGACCACCCCCGCCGGCACCTGACCCCCCGTTCTGAGGCGTGAGCGTCCCACCCACGTGGCCGTGGCGCCTCAGAACGGGAGGGGGACGGCGGCCGGGTTCTGAGGCGTGGGCGTCGCACCCACGTGGCGGTGGCGCCTCAGAACGGGGGTGGGGGACGGCGGCCCGGTTCTGAGGCGTGGGTGGTGCGCCGACGTGGTGGTGGCGCCTCAGAAGGGGGTGGGGCGGCGGCCGGGTTCTGAGGCGTGGGCGTTGCACCCAGGTGGCGGTGGCGCCTCAGAACGGGGTGGTGCGGCGGCGGCCGGGTTCTGAGGCGTGAGCGTCGCACCCAGGTGGCGGTGGCGCCTCAGAACGGGGGTGGGGGTGAGCCGGGGCCGGGCCCGGGGAGCCCGTGGGTGGGGGGTGCCGCGCTCTAAGGTCGGGGCCAAATGGACGTCGAAGCCCCCGACCGCCCGGCCACCCCTCCGACGGAGCCGGGCCGGTCCGCCATCCCGCGCCACGACCTGGTCGACATGTTCCTGGTCGCCTGGGCCGGGTTGCTGCTGGAGATCAGCTACACCCGGATCTTCTCGTACAAGTTCTTCTACTACTACACCTACCTGATCATCGGGCTGGCCCTGCTCGGCATCGGCGCCGGCGGCGTGGCCGTGGCCCTGTCGCCCAGGCTGCGCCAGGCCCCGCTCTCGACGGTCGTCGGCTGGTGCTCGGGCCTGGCCGCCCTGCTGACCGCGGCCGGCTACATGGTGATCGCCTGGACGCCGATCACCGTCGGCAACATCTGGCAGTACGGCACGGGGACCTCGTTCAAGAACCTGGCCCTGTTGGTCGTCATCTGCGTCGCCCTGTTCGCCCCCTTCGCCATGGTCGGCGTGATCATCTCGACCTTCTTCGGGCGCGAGAGCCAGGGGATCGGCCGCCTCTACTTCGCCGACCTGATCGGCGCCGGCCTCGCCTGCGGCGCCGTCGTGTTCATGATCCGCTACCTGGGCCCGCCCCGGGCGATCATGGTCGCCGGGCTGGTCCTGGCCGGCGTGTCGGTGGGGCGCTTCCTCGGTGAGCGCAAGCCCCGCCAGCTGGTCCCGTCGGGGCTGGTGGCGGTGCTGCTCGTCGTGGCCGTGATCGGGATCGACGCCGTCCACGTCATCCCCGACGACGGCAAGCAGTCGCCCCACTCGGCCGACGTCGACCGGGGGAGCTGGAGCCCGATCTTCCGGGTCGACAGCAAGTACAGCCCCGACCGCCAGAACGTCGTCCTGTACCACGACGGCCTGATCGGTTCGAGCATCCACGCCTGGGACGGCGACGTCGCCAGCCTCGACGACAAGTACATCGCCGATGCCCGGTCGCTCCCGTTCGCCGTGCTCGACGACTCCTTCGAGGACGAGGACGGCCCCGGCGACGTGGTGATCGTCGGTGCCGCCGGCGGCAACGAGATCCTCACCTCGCTGGCCTTCAAGGCCGACCACATCGACGCCATCGAGCTCAACCCGGTCACCTACCGGCTGCTCCGCGAGGACTACGCCGAGTACTCGGGCCAGGTCGCCCACCACCCCGACGTCAACTACGAGCTGGGCGACGGGCGGTCCTTCGTCGAGCGCAGCGACGACGAGTTCGACCTGGTCTGGTTCCCCGCCCCCGACAGCTACGCGGCGTCGAACGCGGCCAGCGCCGGCGCCTTCGTGCTGGCCGAGAGCTACCTCTACACCGCCGAGGCCATCGAGGCGTCGCTCGACAAGCTGACCGACGACGGCATCCTCGCCACCCAGTTCGGCGAGTTCAGCTACGACGAGCGCCCGTACCGCACGGCCCGCTACGTCAGCACCGTGCGCCAGGCCCTCGCCGAGCGGGGGGTCGACGACCCCGACGCCCACGTGATGGTGGCCACCAGCCCGGCCGGCAACGTCGGCGCCACCGTCTACTCGACGGTCCTGGTCAAGGCGACGCCGTTCACCGACGAGGAGGTGACGCGCTTCGAGGCCCAGATCGACTTCATGGCCCGCGCCACCGCCGACGACGGGCTCCAGAGCGGCGTGGCCCTGCGCCACGTCCCCGGCCAGCCCGACGACGGCACGCCGGTCAGCCAGATCCTCCACCTGCCCGACGGCGAGCTCGACGCCTGGTACGACGCCTACGCCTACGACGTCACCCCGATCACCGACGACGGGCCCTACTTCTGGAACTTCGCCCGCCCCGGCACGGTGATCCGGGAGATGGACGAGTCGCTCCAGCCGCTCCAGACGATCGACCCCGAGAGCGGCATCGGCGAGCGGGTGCTGCTCCTGCTGCTCGGCATCGCCGCCCTGTTCGCCCTCGTCTTCCTCATCCTGCCGTTCCTGGCCATCCGGGGCGACTGGAAGCAGCTGCCCCGCAAACCGGTCTCGGCGCTCTACTTCTCGTGTCTCGGGATGGGCTTCCTGTTCTTCGAGATCACCCTGATCCAGCGGCTGACGCTGTTCCTCGGGTACCCGACGTACTCGTTGACGGTGACCCTGGCGTCGGTGCTGATCTTCACCGGTGTCGGCGCCCTGCTCAGCGAGCGGGTGGTCCACCGGGGCTGGACCGTCGGGCTGTGGCTGCTCGGCGCCCTGGCCGTGCTGACCGCCTTCTACGAGCTGGGCCTGCCCGAGCTGGTCGACGCCACCTTCGGGCTGAGCCTCGGCCTCCGGGTCGTCCTCGCCTTCTTCGTCATGGCGCCGCTCGGGCTCTGCCTGGGCATGTTCATGCCGCTCGGCCTCGGTGCCGTGGGCCGGCTGACGCCGCTGTCGCGGGAGTACGTCGCCTGGGGTTGGGCCGTCAACGGCTTCGCCTCGGTGATGGGCTCGGTGCTGACGACGCTGCTGTCGATGACCTTCGGCTTCCGGGTCGTGATGCTGATCGCCCTCGGCGTCTACTGCGTGGCCGTCGTCGCCCTGCGGAGCCTGATGACGAGCGCCGATGCCGCCGGCGCCAGCGCGGGCGACGAGGAACCCGATGCGACCCCGGCCGGCGGGCCGACCGGCCAACCCGTCCCGGTCGGTACGTAGGTGGCGAGCGCCGGGGGGGAGGTCACACCGGCTGGTTGGCCCGCCGTCCCGGTCGCGCCCCTTCCCTGGCGCGCCGGCCGGCTGCTCGACCTGGGTGGCCTCGCCGCGGTGGCGGTGGCCGGGGCGGTGCTGCGGGTGCTCCAGCGCTCGCCGCTCTGGCTCGACGAGGCGCTGAGCTCGAACATCGCCGCCCTGCCCCTCGGCGACATCGCCGGGGCGCTGAAGCGGGATGGGCACCCGCCGCTCTACTACGTCCTCCTCCACCTCTGGCAGGAGCTCCTCGGCGACGGCGACGTGGCCGTGCGGCTGCTGTCGGGCGTGCTCGGGCTGGCGCTGGTCCCGCTGGCGTTCGTCGCCGCCGGGCGGATCGGGGGGCGGCGGGCGGCGTGGGCCGCGGCCCTGCTCGTCACGCTCAACCCCTACGTACTGCGGTACGCCACCGAGGCCCGCATGTACGAGCTGCTGATGGTGCTGTCGCTGGCCGGCTGGCTGGTGGCCGACAGGGCGCTGCGGCGCCCGACGCCGGGCCGCCTCGTCGCCCTCGCCCTGCTGACCGGGGCCATGCTCTGGACGCACTACTGGGGGATCTGGCTGACGGCGGCCTCTGGCCTCGGCATCCTCACTCGGGCCGTGCTGGCCCACCGCCAGGGCGATGCCGAGCGGCGGCGGTCCTCGCTGCTGGTGGCCGGCACTCTGGTGATCGGCGGCCTGCTCTTCCTGCCCTGGGTGCCGACGCTGCTGTACCAGTCGTCGCACACGGGGACGCCGTGGGCGGAGCCGTCGATCCCCACCGAGATCGCCGCCACTTCGCTGCTCGACCTCGGGGGCGGGGCGGCGGGCGAGGCGGTCCTGCTGGCCGTGGCGCTGGCCCTGCTGATCGCCCTCGGCCTGGTCGCGGCGCCCGGCACCGGGCCCCGGGTCGAGCTCGACCTGCGGACCCGGCCCGAGGTCCGCCGGCTGGGCCTGGTGATCGCCGGCACCCTGGCCGTGGCCACGGCGGCCTCGTTCGTGGCCGACGCCGCCTACGCCACTCGGTACTTCTCGGTGGTGGCGGCCCTCGTGCTGGTCCTCGCCGGGGTGGGCCTGTCCCGCATCGGCGGGGCGGTGGCGTTCCGCGTCGTGCTGGCCGCCGTGCTGCTGCTCGGGGTCGTGTCCGCCACCCGGACGGCGGTGAGCCGGCCCCGCACCCAGTCCCGCCAGGTCGCCGAGGCGATCCAGGCCGACGGCCCCGCCGACCGCCCCGGGGGGCCGCTCGTGCTCGTGTGCCCCGACCAGCTCGGCCCCGGCCTCAGCCGCGAGCTGCCCCGCGACGCCGACATCGCCACCTACCCCCGCTTCGCCGAGCCCGATCTGGTCGACTGGGTCGACTACCAGGACCGGCTGGC
This sequence comes from Iamia sp., assembly GCA_035765045.1. Taxonomy (GTDB): domain Bacteria; phylum Actinomycetota; class Acidimicrobiia; order Acidimicrobiales; family Iamiaceae; genus Iamia. The sequence continues at coordinate 42,516 of DASTYI010000076.1, forward strand.
CGCCGCCGACCCCGCCGCCTTCGCCGAGGAGGCCCTGGCCCGGGCCGGCGATCGGGAGATCTGGCTGGTGTGGTCGGGCACCTACGCCACCCACGAGGGCACGTGCGAGACGCTGGCCAACGCCCTCCAGAGCGTCCGCACCGGCGGCACCCCGGTGGTGCTGGCCGACCCCGCCGCCTTCGAGCAGGCCAACGCCTTCCGCTACCCGCCGGCGTAGAGGCGTACGAACGGTGCCAGGCACCGTTCGTACGGCTAGGCGGTGCGGAGGGCGGCGACGGGGGCGGCCTCGGCGTCGGTGCGGCGGATGAGGAGGACATCCGCGGTGCGGACCGAGGCGACCCGGGTGCTCCACGAGTCGACCCGGCCGCCGTCACCGGTGCGGAAGAACGTCGTCATCGGACCCTCCTGCTGGTAGGCGTCGGCGTCGCCCACCTCCTCGGTGGTCCGGTCCCGGAGCGTGACCTCGTAGCAAGCCATGCGAGGACGGTACGACCGTCGGCCTGTGACGAGGAAGGGGCGTTCCGTGGGGATCTGCCTGTGGAAAACCGGCGATCCCGGTGGACCTCCGGTGGGCGCGCGATGCTCGGGGGCGATGACCACGACCGAGCCCGAGTTCCCGCCCGAGCCGTGGACGGTGGCGACGATCCCGCCCGAGCCTCCCGAGGGCGACCTCGCCTTCACCTGCCCCCGCTGCCGGCGGGAGGTCACCGAGGCGGCCTACGGCCCGTGCACGACCTGCCGGGGTGAGCTCCGGGCCGGCCTCGGCGGCGAGGCCCGCGAGGTCGTCCAGGAGGACTACATCCCCAAGATGAACGTCACCCCCAACGCCGTGGCCCTGAAGGAGTAGGCGTACGGGTGGTGCCTGGCACCACCCGTACGGTCAGAGGCCGACGTCGCCGGCGGCGTCGGCCGCCTCGGCCAGGGCGATCAGGCGGACCAACCGGCCTCGATGGGGGGCGTGGGGGGCCATCAGCCCGGGGAGGTCGACGGTGCCGTCCCCGTCGCCGGCGCCGGTCCAGAGGGTGCGGACCACCGCCGCGGTGTGGTGGGCGTCGATCACCGGGGCGGCGTCGGGGTCGCCGAGGGCCACGGCCCGGGTGTGGGCGACCACGTCGGCCCCGAGCCCGGCGATCCCGGCCAGGTGCTCGATCGCCTCGGCGCCCCCGTCGCGGGGGTCGACCTCGAGCCGGGAGGCGTGCGAGCCGACGCGGCGGACCTCGTCGGCCCGGCCCTGCTCCAGCCCGAGGACGTGGAGGTCGTAGGGGTCGCACGAGGCCAGCCGGCGGGGGGCGGGCGGGAGCCGGAGCCCGCCGGGACCGGGGGCGTCGTCGCCCATCGCCTCGACCATCAGCGACCAGGACCGGGCCGCCTCGAAGGCCGAGACGCCGCGGCGGCAGATCGCCTCGACGGCGGCGTCGGCGACCCGCCCGTGGCCGGCGACGCGGAACCCGGGGAAGCGGGCCGCCAGCCCGGCGACCAGGGGGCTGGCGTCGTCGAGGTCGACCGGGTCGGCCGAGCCGACGAGCAGCGCCAGCCGGGGCTCCAGCCAGGCGACCCCGTCCCCCCACGCCTCGACCCCGACCTCGCCGTCACCGGGCAGCAGCCGGGCGGTGACCGGGCCGGCGGGGGTGCGCGTCGCCCACCACCACGGGCCGGACGGCTCGACCCGCCAGCACGGGTCGGAGACGCCGACCCGCAGCGGGGCCAGCGTCGAGGCCAGGTCGAGCCCGGTGGGGGCGGGGACGGTCGACCGGAGGTCGGGTCTGGGGGGCATCGGCCTCACGGGTGACGGGGGGCGGGGGAGCGGCGACGAGCGCCCCCGAACGGCTGTTCGGGACGTTCCACAGTAGTCGGACCGGTCGCCGTCACATGACGTCGGCGACGATCTGCGACAGCTCCTCCGGGTACCGGGAGACGAAGTAGGCGAACGACGGCTCGATCTGCGTGAACAGATCGGCGTTCGGCGTCAGGGTGGCCGCGAAGCCGTTCAGGTACAGCAGGTTCTTGAAGAACAGAACGAGCTCCTTGGGGAGCGAGAAGCCGTTCTGGGCCAGCACACGGATGATCGCACCGAGGGCCTGGCCGAGGCTGTCGACGGTCATGGTGCCGGTGCGGGCCAGGATCGCCGGGTCGATGGCGTCGAGCTGGGCCTCGATCTGATCGCGTAGCCCGGCCAGGTCCCAGCCCTCGGGGACGGCGCCGAAGGCCTGGAGGCCCTCCAGCTGCATCAGCGTGTCGTTGCGGGCGAAGCCGAAGAGGAACCGGACCACGGCGGCCCGCTGCGAGGCGTCGATCCGCCCGGCGATCCCGAAGTCGATCAGCGAGAAGTCGCCGTCGCCGTTGATCAGCACGTTCCCGGCGTGGAGATCGCCGTGGAAGATGCCGTAGGCGATCATGTGCTCCAGCGTCCCGGTGATGGCCAGGTTGAGCAGCCGCTCGCCGTCGACCACGTCCGGGTACGCCTCCAGGGCGTCGGTGTAGGGCACGCCCTCGACCCGGGTCATCACGAAGACGTCCTCGGCGGTGAGGTGGGGGACCGGGTGCGGGATGCGGGTGAAGTCGTGGCCGGCCGCCTCCGAGGCGAGGGCGATCTCGATCTGGTTGAGGGCCTCGAAGCGGAAGTCGATCTCCTCCAGCACCATCTGGGCGAAGAGCTGGACGAAGCCCGTCAGGTTGGCGACCCGGGCGGCCCGGCTGGCCCGCTCGGCGGCCGCGGCGGCGAGGGCCATGGCCCGCAGGTCACGGTCGAACTGGCCCCGCAACCCGGGGCGGCGGACCTTGACCACCACCGGGGTGCCGTCGTGGAGGGTGGCGGCGTGGACCTGGCCGATCGAGGCGGCGCCGAGGGGCTCGGGGTCGAAGTCGGTGAAGACCCGGTCGACCGGCACCTCGAAGCGGCGCTCGAAGCGCTCCTCGGCCATCCCGTCGGGGAGCGGCGTGGCCGTGTCCCGGCACCAGCCGAAGGCGTCGACCCACTCGTCGGGCAGCAGGCCCTGGGCGGTGGCGACGAACTGGCCGAGCTTGATGTACGTCGACCCCCCGGCCCGGACCAGCTCCTGGACGTGCTTGATGGCGGCGCCGTCCTCCAGGGGCCCCTCGCGGAGCCGCCGGCGGGCGTCCTCCCGCAGCCCCGGGGCGACGCCGCGGGCCAGGTCGACCCCGGTGCGGCCGACGGCGTGGAGGGTGCGGGGCCGGAGCGACGCCTGGGCCAGGAGGAAGGCCTCCTCGGCCACCCGGGCCCGGGCGCCGGGGCCCCAGAGCAGCCAGAGGCGGGCGTGGTCGCGCAGGCCGGGGCGGGCGTCGATGGCGGTCGAGCGGTCCAGGACCTCGACCATGTCGGGCAGGGGCGGGACGGGCATCGGGACGGTCTTTCGGCGTCAGCGGGTGGAGTCCTCCGCCGCCGCCGTCAGCCCGGCGAGCCCGGCCTCCAGGTCGGGCAGGGTGGGCCAGCCGAAGCCGAGGCGGAGGTGGCGGTCGTCGAGCTCGAACCAGTGGCCGGGGCCGACGTAGGTGCCGTGCTCGGCCAGCAGCACGTGGTGGAAGCGCGCGGCGTCGACGTCGACCTCGTCACGGAACCGCACCAGCCCGACGCAGCCGCCGCTCGGGCGCACCCACTCGAAGGTCGCCTGGCCCGCCATCCACCACTCGACCACCGCCAGCCGGACCCGCACGTCGTCGAGGATCGGCGGCAGCACCCGGTCCCGGTCGGCCAGCACCCGGCCGGCGATGTGCTCGTCGATGGTGGCGCCGCAGATCACCGTCTGCTCCTTGGCCGCCAGCAGGGTCTCGGACAGCTCCGGGTCCCGGCAGATCGACCAGCCGATGCGCAGCCCGGGCAGGCCGTAGGCCTTCGACATCGAGCTGATGCTGACCGCCCGGGGCGACAGGGTGGCGGCCAGGGGGAGGGGGTCGTGGGCGTGGGTGAGGTCGCGGTAGGTCTCGTCGACCAGGAGCACGGCGCCCGACCGCTCGGCCAGCTCGACCAGCCGGTGGAGGTCGGCCGCGGGGAGCGTCGTGCCGGTGGGGTTGTGCGGGCACGTCACGCTGATCAGCCGGGTGCGACCGGGCTCGACCCGGCCCTCGACCTCGTCGACGTCGAGGGCCCAGCCGTCGGCCCAGGTGAGGTCGACGACGTCGAGGTCGGCCCCGATGGCCCGGGGCGTCTCGAGGTTGGTGGCGTAGTTGGTGCGGACCACGACGGCGTGGTCGCCCGGGCCGAGCAGCGCCGTGGCCAGGCCGAACAGGGCGGCGGCGGCGCCGGTGGTGACGAGGACGTGGTCGGCGGCGAGCCCGTCGCCCTGGGCCGCCACCGCCTCGCGGAGCGCCGGGTCGCCGAGGTGGTCGCCGTAGCAGAGCACGAGGGCGTCGAGGTCCAGGTCGAGGCCGAGGTCGCCCAGCCGCCGGTCGGCCACCGACGACTCCGACAGGTTGTGGGCGATCGTGTCGTAGCCCAGCTCCTCGGGTGACTCGACCTCGATGGGCATCCGGCGGTAGCGCATCGCCGGAGCCTGGCACGCAGGCCGGGGGCGGCGAGGACCGGGCGGGGGAGGGGACGGTGATGTCGGGTCGGTCGAGGGGCGTTCCGTAGGATGGCGGGCCGTGCCCGCGCCGACCGTGTCCCCCTCCCGCGCCCCGGCGCCGGAGGGGTCCGACGAGCGGAGCCGGCCCACCGACGGGCTCGTGCTGGTCGCCGCCGGGGCCGTCGTCGCCCTCGCCGTGGGCTGGGCCGCCGGTCGCTCCGGGGCCGCCGCCGGCACCCTCGGGCGGGGCCTCGGCCGGCTCGACGGGGCCGCCGGGGTGCTGCTGCTCGTGGCCGCCGCCGCCGCCCAGCTCGCCGTGACCACCCGGGCCCTGGGCGGCAGCGCCATGCCCGCCCCCCGGGCCTGGGCCGTCCGGGTGGTGCGGGGCGTGCTGGTCCCCTGGTGGGTGGTCCTGACCGTCGCCCTGTTTCTCTTCCCGACCGCCCCCGGGGCCCTGGTGCCCGACGACATGGCCACGCCGACCTGGGTCGTCGTGGTCCGCGAGTGGCTGGTCGCCGGCGGCCTGGCGCCGCCCGACGGTGGCGTGCTCGCCCCCGCCTCGGCCGGCCGCCTGGGGCTCGGCTGGGTCGTCGCCACCCTCCTCGTCGGGGCCGCCCTGCTGCCCCTGTGGGAGCGGGCCCTGCGCCGGGCCGGCGGCGACCCCGTCGGCCGGGCCGTGACCGGGGGCCTCGCGCTCGGGGCGGCCGGCCTGCTCGTCCGGCTCGCCGCCGCCACCACCGATCCCGAGGGCTGGGGGATCGTGGCCCGGGCGATGCCGCCGGCGCAGCTCGACCTGATCGGCGTCGGGATCGTCGTGGGCGCCCTCGGGGCCGCCGCCCGGCGGGGCCGGGGGCCGCTGGCCGCCGTCGACCGGCGCCTCGCCGCGGGTGCCGCCGCCCTGCTGGCGCTCGCCGCCCTCGCCGGCCTGGCCAGCCCCGACGTCGGCAGCCTGATCGACCCCGGGGGCGTCGTCCGCACGCTCGTCGCCCGAGTCCTCGTCGCCGGGATCGGCGCCGCCCTGGCCGTCCTCGCCCTGACCTCCCCCCCGAGCTCGGTGGGGAATCGGACACCCCGCTGGCAGGTTCCCCACCGAGCTCGCGGGGGCATCGTGCCGGCGGTGGCGGTGATCCCGCTGGCCGCCCAGCTGTGGAGCCTGCGGGCCGGGGGGGCGCCCGGGACCCAGCGCCTCGGGCCGCTGGTGATCGTCACCGTCCTGGGCACGATCGCCGTCGGGCTCGGCGGGTCGGCGGTGCTGCGCCGGCTCTTCGGTGCCGACCTGGGGCGCCGGCTGTCGCCCTTCGGGGCCCGGCTGGCCGTCGTCACCGGCGGAGCGCTGGCCTGGCGGCTGCTCACCCTGGTGTCGATCAACCGGGTCAACCCGACCGGCGGCGACCCGTTCTACTACCACAACCAGGCCAACATGCTGGCCGACCGGGTGGGCTACTCGGAGCCCTTCCGCTACGTCCGCTTCGGCGTCGAGGTGCCGTCGGCGATCCACCCTCCGCTGATGTCGACGTGGCTCTCGGTGGCCTCCTTCCTCGGCGGGCGGACCTACCTCGCCCACAAGACGATGTCGGCCCTGCTCGGCGTGCTGGTCGTGGTCGCCGCCGCCCTGATCGCCCGCCGGCTGGCCGGCGACCGGGCCGGGATCGTCGCCGCCGTCCTCGTCGCCGCCTACCCGAACCTGTGGGTGATCGACGGCGTCCTCTGGCCCGAGGGCATCTACACGGCGCTCATCGGCTTCGCCGTCCTGGCCGCCTACCGGTGGTGGGAGCGCCCGGCGGTGGGCCCGGCCGCCCTCCTCGGGCTGGCGATCGGCCTCGCCGCCCTGACCCGGGGCGAGGCCCTGTTCCTCTACCCGCTGCTGGTGGCGCCGCTGGTGCTGTTCCGCCGGGGCGTGGCCTGGGGGCCGAAGATCCGGGCGGTGGCCGTGGTCGGACTGGTCGGGCTGGTCCTGTTCGTCCCGTGGACGATCCGCAACCAGCGGGCGTTCGGGACCCTGGTCATCCTCTCGACCAACGGCGACGAGGTCCTCTACTACGCCAACTGCCCGGACAGCTACGGCGGCGAGTTCGTCGGCTACTGGTCGTTCGAGTGCCAGGACCGGGAGCGCCGGGCGACGGGGGAGCCGGTCGGGAACGAGGCCGAGAAGGCCCGCTACTGGCGGGACAAGGGCGAGGCCTACGCCCGGGCCCACAAGGGCGAGATCCCGAAGGTGGTCGCGGCCCGGATCCTGCGGGGCGTCGACCTGTTCCGGCCCGGCCAGAACGTGCTGATCCAGCGGGTCGAGGGCCGCCCCGAGATGGCCACCCGGACCGGCCAGTGGGCGTGGTGGGCGCTGGCGCCGATCGGGGTGGCCGGGCTGGTGCTCCTCCGCCGGCGGGGCGTGCTGGTGTGGCCGCTGGTGTCGCTCGGCGTGATGGTCCTCGTCACCATGGTCTACGCCTACGGCACCACCCGGTTCCGCACCCCGCTGGAGCTGGCCCTGCTGGTGGCCGCGGCGGTGGCGATCGTCCACGTCGCCGGGCGGGACACGCCGGCGCCCGAGCCCGAGGGGGAGACGTCGTGACCGCCGTCGAGCACCCGCTGCGCCGTCGCCGGGACGACGGCCCCGAGGCCGGCACCGACACGCCCCGGGCCTGGCTGGACGCCCTCCGGCGGGGCCGGGCCGCCCTGGTCGCCGGGCACCGGGGGACCGTGCTGGCGGTGGCGCTGGTCGGCCTGGCCGTCGCCCTCCCGCTCCCGACCCTCTTCCAGTACCAGGGACCCCCGATGGAGGAGGGCTTCATGCTCGTCTTCCCCGAGCGGGTGCTGAACGGCGACATCCCCAACAAGGACTTCCTGCACCTCTACGGCCCGGCCAGCCTGTGGAGCCTTTCCGCCTGGTTCGAGCTGGCCGGCACGACCCTGGCCGCCGAGCGGTTCTACGGCCTGGTCCAGCACCTGGCGATCATCTTCGGCCTGTTCCGCCTGGCCCTGCCGTGGGGCCGCCGGGTGGCGACGGTGTGCGGCCTGCTCGGCGTGCTGCTCGTCATCACCCCGATCGGGCTGGCCGCCCTGGCCTGGAACGGCGGCGTGGCCCTCGGCATCGCCGGGCTGTCGATCGCCCTCGTCGGCGGCCAGCGCCTCGACGCCGGGGAGCCGGGCGCCCGGGTCCGTCTCGTCCTCGGCGGCATCGTCCTCGGCCTGGCCCTGCTGTGGCGCCCCGACCTCGTCGTCGGCATCGGGTTGGCGGGCCTGGCCCTGCTGTGGAAGCGGTGGGGGAGGGACCTCCTCGTGCCGCTGGTCGCCGGGGTCGCGGTCGGGGTGGCGCCGATCCTCGTGCACCTGGCGATGGCCGGGCCCGGCAACGTCGTCGAGGGGATGTTCCTCCAGCCCGTGTTCGAGCTGCGGGGCGGGCGGAGCCTGCCGATCCCGCCGTCGTGGGACAAGAACGACGGCATCCTCCAGGCCGTCGCCCAGCTGCGGGTGCCCGACTGGCCGATCCCGATGGTCGACGCGCCGGCGCAGGTGACCCTCTGGTTCCTCGCCCTCCCGATCGCCGCCCTGGCCCTCCTGGGCACCGGCGTCGTGGTCCTGCGGCGCGACCCGGCGGCGCTCCGGAGCCGGATCCTCGTCGTGGTCGGCGCCTTCGGGGTCGGGCTCCTGCCCCAGGCCTTCCAGCGCCCCGACACGACCCACCTGGCCTGGGTGTCGTGCGTGTCGATGGTCTTCCTCCCCGTCGCCGTCGTCCAGTGGGGCGAGTGGTGGGCGGAGCGCCGATCGGGCGGTCACCTGCGGGGGCCGAGGCGGCTGGCGCTGTGCGTCCTGCCCCTCGTCGTCGTGGTCCTCGCCCTGCCCGCCTACACGGCCCGGACCTGGGTCGACCTGACCCGTCAGAACCTCGAGGGCGACTACTTCGGCTGGGACGTCCGCAACGGCGACCGCACCTTCTTCCTCGGCGCTGCCGACGTGGCCGAGTCGGCCCAGTCGGTCACCGACGCCCTCGCCGCCCGCATCGCCCCGGGGGACCGGCTCTTCGTCGGCACCGCCGACCTGCGCAAGACGCCCTACAGCGACGCCTACTTCTACTTCCTGTTCCCCGAGGCCGTGCCCGCGACCTACTACATCGAGATGGACCCGGGCATCGCCAACGCCGAGGACTCCGGCCTGGCCGACGAGGTCGCCTCCGCCGACTGGCTGATCCTCTCCCACGTCTGGGACCCCTGGGACGAGCCCAACGACTCCCGCCTCTTCGGCTCCGACGCCCCCAACCAGGTCGTCGACGAGCAGTTCTGCGCGCTCAACCCCGAGACCGACTTCTACGTCCTCTACCAGCGCTGTCAGTAGGCCCGGCGGTCGAGGTCGAGGCCGAAGGCGGACATCTTGCGGTAGAGGGTGGAGCGGGAGATGCCGAGGAGCTCGGCGGCGAGGACCTTGTTGCCCTCGGCGTCGGCCAGGGCGGCGATGATCGCCTGGCAGTCGCGCTGCTCGCGGGGCGTGAGCCGGCGGCGGTGGGCGGCGGCCCGGACGGTGGTGGGGAGGTCCTCGAGGCGGATGCGGCCCTGGGTGCGGCGGGCCAGGGCGTGGCGGAGGACCTGGTCGAGCTGGCGGACCTGGCCGGGCCACTCGGCCCGGGTCAGCGCCTGGAGCGCCTCGGGGGCGATCGCCGGCGCCTCCGACGGGAGCAGCCGGGCGACCAGGGCCCGGACCAGGTCGGGGAGGTCGTCGAGCCGGAGGTCGAGGCCGGGGACGGCGACGATCCGGCCGAACCCGTGGAGCAGGGCGGGCTCGCCGGCGCCGTCGACGGCGGTGGCCACGACCGGACCGGGCGCCCCGGCGAGCAGGGTCGACAGCCCCATGGCGGTGGCGGCGTCGAGCAGGTCGACGCGGCGGACGACCACCGGGGCGGGCCCGCCGAGGTGGCCGGCGGCGGCGCGGAGCCAGGCCTGGGGGCCGTCGAGGACCGCCCGGGTGGCGTCGAGGACGGCGGCGTCGGGCAGCCGGCCCTGCGCCAGGGTGAGCTTGCCGGCGCCGCTCGGGCCGCACAGCAGGGCGCTGGTGCCGTCGGCGAGGGCCTCGTCGAGCTCGCGGACGGCACGCCGCCAGGCCGGGCTCGCCCCCACTACCGGCGTCCGCTCCTCGGCCGGGCCGGCGGCGGCCGCCTCGGGCCCGGGCTCGGGTCCTGGCTTCGGACCGGGCTCCGGGCCGGGCTCCGGGCGGCGGGCTCGCCGAGGTCGCGTGCCGCCGTCGGTGCCGATGCGGTCGAGGGCGATGACGGCGCCGGCGGCCACCCGACCGAGGTCGACCGGCTCGAAGCGGGCGCGGACCGAGGAGCCGTCGGCCAGGGCGACGTCGACGGCGACCTCGCCGGTGCCCAGGCCGGCCACGACCTCCCACAGCTGCTGGTGGTCCTGGGGGGCGAGGAGGCGGGCGGCGGCCGGGTTGGTGAGGACGATGTCGGCGGTGACGGCGACGACCGGGGCCGTGGTCCGGCGGCTGCGGGCGACGAAGGCGGACAGCAGGGCCTGCTCGGTCCGGGTGGCGGACTCCTCCAGCCGGCCCTCGATGGCGTGGGCGACCTCGAGGGCCAGCGGGGTCATCCAGCGGCCGGCGTCCTCGTTGAAGCAGGTGAGGTCGACGATGCCTTCCAGCCGGTTGGTGACCGGGTGGACGACGGGCACGCCGACGCAGGTCAGGCCGCGCAGCGACTCGGCGTAGTGCTCGTCGCCGATGACGGTCACCGGACGCCGCTCCTCGGCCGCCGTGCCCATCCCGTTGGTGCCGACGGCGTCCTCGGCGTAGGTGTGCCCCGGCACCAGGCCGACCTCGTCGAGCACGTCGGACAGCCCGTCCACGCCGGCCCGGCGCTCGAGCACGCGGGCCCGGGCGTCGGTGAGCACGAGCGTGCCCCGGGTGTCGTCGAGGTGGCGGCCGAGCCGGTCGAGCACCGGGGTGGCGAGGGTCGACAGCCGCCCGCCCACGGCGACGTCGTCGACCTCGGCGGGGTCGGGCCGGTCGGGGCGCACGCCGTTGCGAGCGCTGCGGGCCCACGATGCGGCGATCTCGGGCCGGAGGGGGCGGGGGGCGGACGGGGGGGACGTCATGACCGGGTCACCATCATGTGGCCCCCGTCACCCTACGCCCACCCCACCACCCCCGCTCACCGGGCCCGCCCGCCCCGCCCGCCCCGGACCGCGACCCCACCCCACAAGAACCCCTTCTTGTGGGCAGGGTGTCGCGTTCCTGGGTTCTTGTGGCCCTGAGGTCGCGTTTGCGCGACCTCAGGGCACAAGAAGCCCGGGAGCGCCGATCAGACCTGAGTTTCGCGACCCCAGCGCACAGGAACTCCTTCTTGTGGGCTGGGTGTCGCGTTTCTGGGTTCTTGTGGGCGTGGGGTCGCGTTTGCGCGACCTCAGGGCACAAGAAGCCCGGGAGCGCCCATCAGATCCGGGTTTCGCGACCCCCGCCGACAAGAAGCGGTTCCTGTGGGCGCTAGGTCGCGGGGGTGGAGGCGGTGGCTTGGGCGCGGGCCCAGGCGTAGTCGGGTTTGCCGCTAGGGGAGCGGGAGATGGCGTCGACCAGGACGACGGCCCGCGGCAGCTTGTAGGCGGCCAGGTGGTCGGCGGCGACGGCGCGCAGCTCGTCGAGCGCGACGGTGGCGCCGGGGCGGGCTGCCACCACGGCGACGATCTCGCTGCCGAAGCGCTCGTGGGGTCGCCCGACGACGAGGCAGTCGGCCACGCCGGGGTGGTGGGCGAGGGCCATCTCGACCTCCTCGGCGTAGACCTTCTCGCCCCCGGTGTTGATCACCGCCGCCTCCCGGCCGAGCAGCTCGACGGTGCCGTCGGGGCGCCAGCGGGCCCGGTCGCCGGCCACGGAGTACCGCACCCCGTCGATGGTGGGGAAGGTGGCGGCCGTCTTCTCGGGGTCGTTCAGGTAGCCGAGCGGCACCCGACCGGCCTGGGCCAGCCAGCCGATGGCGTCGTCGTCGGGGGCAAGGATCCGGTCCCGCTCGGCCGAGACGATCACCGTGGTGTCCTCGGGGGCGAAGGTTCCGGAGGTGGCCCCGGTGGCCGCCGACGACGAGGTGACGGCCTGCCGCCCCGTCTCCGACGAGCCGAGCACGTCGACGACCCGCACCCCGGGGATCAGCTCGATCAGGGCCTGCTTGACCGGCGCCGAGAGGATCGTGCCCCCGGTGAGCAGGTGCCGGAGCGGGAGCGTCGCCGGGTGGGCCCTCAGCTCCTCGACGAGCGGGCGGGCGAAGGCGTCGCCCACGATCAGCAGGGCGGTGGCCTCCTCGCGGATGCAGGTGGCGATCACGTCGGCCGGGTCGTAGCGCTCGACCACGTCCTGGACGACGACGGTGCCGCCGGCCAGCCAGGCGCTCATGGCGTTCCAGTGGGCGGCGCCGTGCATGAAGGGGGCGGCGGGCAGGGTGCGGAGCGGCCCTCGCGCCGCCGCCTTCTCGGCGAGCGAGGCCGGTGTCCCCCGCACGCCGAGGCAGGTGGCGGCGAAGTCGTCCTGGCGCCAGAGCACGCCCTTGGGCCGCCCGGTGGTGCCGCCGGTGTAGACGACGTAGCGGTCGTCGCCCGACCAGGTCGGGTCGGGTGGGGCCGGTGCCGCGGCGGCCAGCGCCTCCTCGACGTCGA
>DASTYI010000077.1:0-5635 GCA_035765045.1 Iamia sp.
GTCGTCGTGGTCGCGCCAGTCGACCGCCTCGACCATCTCGACCGACACCAGGCCGTCGAAGCCGCCGTCGCCCTCGCGGGCCAGCAGGTCGCGGTAGTCGAGGAGGGCGACGTCGACCAGGGGGGCCAGCCCGGCGGCCTCGATCCGCTCGGTCGCCAGCCGGTGCTGCTCCTCGGAGATCGTGCAGGTGACGACGTGGACGCCCCGTTCGGCGGCGCGCTGGGCCAGCCCGCCCCAGCCGGTGCCGATCTCGACCAGCCGGTCACCGGGGGCGAGGGCGAGCAGGTCGAGCAGCCGGTCGATCTTGGCCCGCTGGGCGTCGGCCAGGGTGCCGGCCCCGCCCCCCGGCGACCACAGCCCGCAGCTGTAGGCCATCGTCTCGGGGTCGAGGAAGAGCTCGAAGAAGTCGTTGCCCAGGTCGTAGTGGGCGGCGATGTCGCGCCGGTCGCGCTCCTTGCTCTCGGGGCGGAGCCGGCGGGCCCGGTCCGCGATCGGCCCGGTCAGGGCGTCCCACCGGCCCCGGATGCGGTCGAGCGGGTCGAGGTTGCGGATCGCCAGCCGGACCAGCCCGGTCAGGTCGTCGGTGTCCCACCAGCCGTCGATGTAGCTGCCGCCCAGCCCGGTGCTGGCCCGGGTGGTGACCTCCCGCCACACCGCCGGGGTGCGGAGCCGGACGGTGACGTCGAGGTCGGTCGGCTCGCCGAAGGCGGTCACCGTGCCGTCGGACTCGATCAGCGTCAGCCGCCCACCCCGCAGCCGGGCGAGCAGGGGGCGGAGGACGGCCCGAGCGCCCCGGTCGACGAGGGTCGCCCGCGGCGGTGCGGGGCGGACCCGGGTGGGCCGGATGCGTCCGGCGGCGGAGGGCCTGGCGGGGATGGTCGCGGTCAACGAGGGCTCCGGTGCTTGGGGTGGCGACGGAAGGGGGCGCCCTTGCGCCAGAGGCGGAGGGCGTTGAGGTGGATGCCGGCCGACACGCGGTGCGACGGCAGGCGGTGGCGGAGGAGGACGTGGGTCATCGCGGCCCGGTCGAGGGGCAGCCGGTCGAGCACCATCCGGGCGCTGAACACGAGGGCGTCGTCGTCCCGGCGGCGGTCGTCCATCTCGACCACGAGGCGGTCGCGGCCGGGCGGGGAGAAGCGGAGGACGTGGTCGAGGTCCAGGTCCATGAACGGCGAGACGTGGAGGTCCTTGGCGAAGCGGATGCCGACGGCCTCGGCCTCGACCGGATCGGGGGCGGCCAGGGCGTAGGCCCGGCGCTCGTGCCAGGGGGTGTTGGTGACCTCGGCGAGGACGGCCTCGACGCGGGTGTCGGCGGCGTCGTAAGCGAAGTAGAGGCTGATCGGGTTGAACGTCCAGGCCCAGTGGCGCAGGTGGGTCAGCACCCGGATGGGCCCGGCCGGGGCGGCGCCCAGCTCGGTGGCGAGGGTGGCCCGGACGGCGGCGTCGAGCGGCCACGACGGGTCGCCGTGGAGGTCGCGCCGGCGGAACCGGACCGGCGCCGGGTGCGCCGTCGACCAGAGCGGGTGGGCGGCGAAGGCGACGTCGAGCTCGGCCAGGTCGAGGAGGGCGAGGACGATCGGCTGGCTGAAGCCGTGGCCGACGTCGATGCGGCGCCGGTGCCCGATCGTCCCCTCGTAGAGGCAGCTGCGCAGGACGCCGGCGCGACCGTTCCGCACGAGAACCGGTTCCTGCGCGCTGCGGTCGCGGTGGGGGCCGGTCGCTACCACCGGGTGCACCCCGGGTCGATCCGCTCGCAGACCTGCTCGGCGGCGCGGGCGCCGTCCTCGTGGAAGCCGTAGCCGGCCCACGCCCCCGCCCACCAGATCCCGCCTCGGCCCTGGATGCGGGGGAGCCGGCGCTGGGCCCGGATGGCGGCCCCGTCGAGCACCGGGTGGGCGTAGTCGTAGCGGCCGAGGACGGTGGCGGGGTCGATGTCGGCGTCGCGGTTGAGGCTGACGCAGACGGGCGTGGTCACGCCCAGCGGCTGGAGCCGGTTCATCAGGTAGGTGACGGCCACGGCGCGCTGGGGCGTCGCCGGGAGCCGGACGTTCCACGACGACCACACCGCCTCGTGGCGGGGGAGCACGCGCCGATCGGTGTGGAGCACGGCCAGGTTGGGCTGGGTGCGGACGGCGCCGACCACCTCGCGCTCCTCGGCGTCGGCGTCGGCCACCATCGCCAGGGCGGCGGGGGCGTGGGTGGCGAGGACGACGGCGTCGAAGCGCTCGCGCTCGGCCCCGGCGACCCGGACGTCGACCCCGCCCTCGGGCCGGCGCCGCACCTCGGTGACGGGGGCCTTCAGGCGCACGTCGGCCGCGAAGGGGGCGCTGATGGCGTCGACGTAGGCGCGCGACCCGCCGACGACGGTGCGCCACTGGGGTCGCTCGCCGAGCGAGAGCATCCCGTGGTTGCGGAGGAAGCGGCAGATCGTCGCCACCGGGAAGTCGAGCACCGTCGTCGGGTCGGCCGACCACACCGCCGCCGTCAGCGGGACGACGTAGGCCTCGCCGAAGCCGGCCGGGAGCCGGTGGCGGGCCAGGAAGGCGCGGAGGGTCTCGTCGGTGTCAGCCTCGCCCCGGTCGAGCCGGGCGAGCAGGCGGGCGCCGGCGCGGTGCCAGCGGGGGATGGCGGCCAGGACCCGGGTGTGGGCGAGGTGGGCGGCCGGCCCGACCCGGTCGGTCCCGTGGGTGGGGCGGGCCCGCAACCGGCCGACGGCGGTGCCCCACTCGACGCCCGACCGCTCGTCGGTGACGGCGAGGCTCATCTCCGACGGGACGGTCTCGACCCCGAGCCGCGCGAACAGGGTGGTGAGGCGGGGGTAGGTGCGCTCGTTGCAGACGATGAACCCGGTGTCGACCGCGACCGTGCGCCCCTCGACCTCGACGTCGACGGTGTGGGCGTGGCCCCCGAGGCGGTCGGCGGCCTCGAACAGTCGGATCCGGTGGTGGCGGTGCAGGTGGTGGGCGGCGACGAGGCCGGTCACGCCACCGCCCACGATGGCGATGCGCACGGAGCTGGTTCGCTGCCCACGACCCCGTGGTTTGCCCAATCTCCCTCCCAGGATCGTCACGCTCGGCCAGATCATGCACCCCCGTACCGGGTACCCGCGTGGACCCGCCCCCCGGCCCGTCTTCCCCCCCTCCCGCCCTCCCGCCCTCCCGCCGGGCCGCTCCCGGCTTCCTGTGCGGTGACGTCGCGCTTCCGCGCCCCCTGCCCCACAACAACCCACCCGCCCCCCGATGCGAGCGCACTTCGCGACCCAGGCCGACAAGAACCCGTTCTTGTGGGCCTGGGGTCGCGGTCCGGTCGGGCGGCAGACTGGCGGCATGCGCGTCGTGGCCGGAACCGCCGGGGGCCGGAGGCTGACCGCCCCGGCCGGCAACGGGACCCGGCCCACCACCGACCGGGTGCGGGAAGCGGTGTTCAACTCCCTCGGCAGCATCGGGGCCGTCGCCGGCGCCCGAACCCTCGACGGCTTCGCCGGCAGCGGCGCCCTCGGCATCGAGGCCCTGTCCCGCGGCGCGGAGACCTGCACCTTCGTCGAGCGGGACCGGTCGGCCCGGGTCGTCGTCGAGGCCAACCTGGCCGCCACCGGGCTCGACGCCGACGACCGGGCCCGGGTCATCGGCGGCGACGTCCACGAGCACCTTGCCCGGACGAGTGAGCGCTTCGACCTCGTCCTCCTCGACCCGCCGCACGCCGCGGCCGACTGGGAGCGGCTGCTGGCCCTGGTCGCGGACCGGCTGGCGCCCGACGGGGTGGTCGTCGTCGAGTCCGACCGGCCGGTCGTCGCCCCCGACGACCCGACCTGGGCGGTGGGGAGGGAGAAGCGCTACGGCGGTACGGTGGTGCAGATGCTCAGCCACAGCCCGGCTCCCGACACCGAGGACGGCAGACCGCGATGACCACGGTGCTCTACCCCGGCTCCTTCGACCCGGTCCACAACGGCCACGTCGAGATCATCGAGGTCGCCGCCGGGCTGTTCGACGACGTCGTGGTCGCCGCCCTGCGCAACCCGCAGAAGGGCGAGCCGATGTTCGACGTCGACGAGCGCCAGAAGATGCTCGAGGAGTCGACTAGCCACCTGCCCAACGTGCGCATCGTCGGCTTCTCCAAGCTGGTGGTCGAGGTGGCCCAGGAGGTCGGCGCCGACTTCATCATCAAGGGCCTCCGTGCGGTGTCGGACTTCGAGTCCGAGATGCACCAGGCCCACATGAACCTGGCCATCTCGGGGGTCCACTCGGTCTTCATCCCGTCGGCCACCGAGCACTCGTTCGTGGCGTCGAAGCTGATCCGGGAGATCGCCCGCTTCGGCGGCGACGTGACCTCGATGGTGCCCGCCCCGGTGAACCAGCGACTCGCAGAGAGGTTCGGACGATGACGTTCAACGACGACCTGCCCACCGCCGGCGAGGCCAGCGGCCAGCACCCCCAGGCCACTCCCCGCCGGTCGCGCGACCCGCTCGCCGGCCCCGAGGCCGACGCCCTGCTCCGCCGGGCCGCCGATCTGGTCGCCTCGGCCCGGCCCATGCCGCTGTCGTCGTCGGTGATGATCAACCGCGACGAGGTCCTCGACCTCCTCGGCGAGGCCATCGACCGGCTGCCCGACGAGCTCCGCCAGGCCCGCTGGCTGCTCAAGGAGCGCGAGGAGTTCCTCAAGCGGGTCCAGGGCGAGGGCGACGAGATCCTCGACCAGGCCAGCGCCAAGGCCGAGGCCATGGTCCAGCGCACCGAGGTCGTCAAGGCCGCCGAGCAGCGGGCCCGGCGCATCGTCGAGGACGCCCAGGACGAGGCCCGCCGCCTCCGCCACGAGTGCGAGGACTTCTGCGACCAGCGCCTGGCGCAGTTCGAGATCGTCCTCAACCGCACCCTCAAGATGGTCCACGCCGGGCGCGAGAAGCTCAACGCGGCGCCGATGTCGGCCCCCGCCGGTGACGGCCCCGACGACCACGACGAGCCGATCAGCGAGCCGATCCCGGTCGTGCCTGACGACGTGGCCCCCGGTGGCTTCGGCAAGCCGGCGCCCGCCGGTGTGGCCCCGGCCGCGGTGGCCCCGAGCGGCGAGGGCGTCTTCTTCGACCAGGACGAGGGGTGACCCGGGTCCGCACCCTGGAGCACATCGCCGACGTCCGGCGCCGCCCCGGGGTCCAGCGGCCCGTGGTGCGCACCTTCCCGGCCGAGGCCTTCGGCCCGATCGGCACGTCGAGCGCCACCGTCCCCCCCGACGGCGAGATCGCCCTCGACGGCACCCTCGAGGCCACCGGCCTCGACATCGTGCTCACCGGGGTGGCGACGGCGCCGTGGGAAGGGGAGTGCCGGCGCTGCCTCCGCTCGGTCACCGGGACGATCGAGGTCGAGCTCCAGGAGATCTTCTCCAACCACCCGGTCGAGGGCGAGACCTGGCCGGTCGAGAACGACAGCATCGACCTCGGGCCGGTGCTCCACGACGCCGTCCTCCTCACCCTCCCGCTGGTGCCGCTGTGCGCCGAGGACTGCGCCGGCCCCGACCCCGAGCGGTTCCCCACCCGGGTCGAGGGCGACCCCGCCCTGGCCTCCGACGACGACGAGGGCGAGGACGAGGCCCCGGCGCCCCCGGCCGACCCCCGCTGGGCCGCCCTCGACGACCTCAAGTTCGA